>NZ_JBHVWW010000079.1:0-43080 GCF_042882025.1 Kitasatospora sp. NPDC058243 | reverse complement strand
TGGACGCCCCTGCGAGCATTCCAGTTATGTCCCGGTGAGGGGACGCTTCGCCGGCACGCCCAGCCGGGCGCCCAACACCGCGCGCTGATCCGCCGCGAATTGTCAGACACGCCCAAGCCCGGATCGAGCAGCCCGGCGCCTGCACGGCACGGGCGGCACCGCCGCCCGGTGGCGGGCAGCGTCCACCACCGGCCGGACAGGGCCTGAACGCCCCGCCCGTGTCGGTGGCACGGGCGGCCCCGCACCGCCCTGCCGGCCCAGGGCGCGGAGGGCTCCCGTCGGCCCGTCAGACCGACCAGCGGCCAGGGCGCCAGGCCCGGCGGCGGCCCGTCGCGCAGACCACGGCGGTGCCGACGACCAGGGTGACGCCGGCGATGATCCCGCCGGCGATCAGGGTGGCCTGCCGGGCGGCGGGGTCGGGGGGCGGGGACTGGACCAGGGACACCGCCAGGGCGGGCCCGGGGGTGGCCGGGGGCCCGTCCTGGAGGGGGGCGCTGAGGGCGGCCAGGGGGTCGACGGTCCCGTACCCGAGGTGCGGGTCGGGCAGGGCGGTGCCGGGGTGGTAGGCGGTGGCCCGGAGCCGGTCGGCGAGCCGGGCCGGGGTGAGGTCGGGCCGGTAGGCGAGGGCGAGGGCGGCGGTGCCGGCCGCCAGGGCGGTGGCGAAGCTGGGCCCGGCGGCGGTGAAGTAGCCCTTGCCGCCGGGGCCGACGCTCAGCACGGCGTCGCCCGGGGCGACCAGGTCGACCCGGACCGCGTCCGCCGCACCGCTGGGCGGGGCGCCGTTGGGCGCCAGGTCGGAGACCGCCAGGACGCCCGGGAGGGCGGCCGGGAAGGCCGCGACGGGGGGCGAGTTCGGGGAGGACTGGGAGCCGCCGCCGCCGTCGGGGGCGGCCGGAGCGATCACCAGGGCGCCCTTGCCGCCGGCGTAGCGGACGGCGTCGCCGAGTTCGGCCTCGCCCGTCGACAGCGCCAGGCCGACGGCGATGATCCGGGCGCCGCCGTCGGCCGCGTCCCGGATGCCCTTGGCCAGCAGGGCCGGGGTGGTGTTCCCCACGTCGTCGGTGACGGCCACGCCGAGGATCCGCGCCTCGGGGGCGAGACCGGCGAAGCCGATCCCGTCCTGGCGCCGGGCGGCGATCAGCCCGGCGAGGAAGGTGCCGTGGCCGACGCAGTCGCGGGTGGAGTCGCCGGGGCCGTACTCACGCGGCCCCGGCGTGAGGCGGCCCTCCAGGACCCCGGACGCCGGGTCGACCCCGGAGCCGACCACGGCGACGGTCACGCCGGCGCCGCGGCTGAGCTGCCAGGCGGCCTCGGGCCGCAGGTAGGTCTGCGCCCACGGGGTCCGGTCGGTGCCCTTGTCGGAGGGTTTGACGCAGCCGTCCGGCCGTCCGGCACCCCGGTTCTGGCCGATGACGGGCAGCGCGGCCGGATCGGCCGCGCCTGAGGTGGCGGCCGTGCCCGAGGTGGCGGCCGGCGTCGGGGCGGAGGTCGCGGCGGGCCTCGGGGCGGCCCAGGCGGGGGCGGCCGGGACCAGCAGGGCGCCGCAGCAGAGCGCGGCCGCGGCGGCCCGGGCCGGGCGGCCCGGTGCGCCGGTCACACCGCGCTCCCCTGCGGCAGCCCGGGGATGTCCTGGGGCAGCAGCAGGCTGAGCTCGGACAGGTCGCCGACGTCGAGCCGGGCGAGCCGCCCCGCCTGGCGGGTGACCATCGCCTCCAGCGTCTGCCGGGCGAAGCGGCCGTTGCCGAAGTTGCGGTCCCGGGGGACGGCCGCGCACAGCTCGCCGAGGAGGGCCAGGGTCTCCGGTGCGCAGACGTAGCCGGCCTCCTCCGCCTGGCGGCGCACGATGGTGACGAGTTCGTCCGCGCTGTAGTGGTCGAAGGCGATCTGCTGGGGGAACCGGGAGGCCAGACCGGGGTTGGAGCTCAGGAAGCCCTGCATCTCCTCCTGGTAGCCGGCCACGATCACCACGACCTCGTCGCGGTGGTCCTCCATCAGCTTCATCAGGGTGTCCACCGCCTCCTGGCCGAAGTCGCCGCTCGCGGCGCCGCCGCGCGGGGTGAGGGTGTAGGCCTCGTCGATGAACAGCACGCCGCCCCGGGCGCGTTCGAAGGCGTCCCGGGTGAGCTGGGCGGTGTGCCCGATGTAGCGGCCGACCAGGTCGGCCCGGGCGGTCTCGACCAGCTGGCCGCGCGGCAGCACGCCGAGTTCGGCGAGCAGCGCCCCGTAGAGCCGGGCGATGGTGGTCTTGCCGGTGCCGGGCGGGCCGGCGAAGACCAGGTGGTGGCTGATCCGGGCGGTGGGCAGGCCGGCCTCCTCCCGGCGGCGGGCCTGGGTGATCAGGTTGACCAGGTTCTCGACCTGCTCCTTGGCGGCGGTGAGGCCGACCATGGCGCGCAGCTGGTCGAGCAGGTCGCTGCCGCCTTCGGCGCCCGGTCCGCCGGCCGCGGCCGCGCGGGCCGCGTCGGAGTGCTCCTCGCCGAGGTCCTCGGGCAGCAGTCGGGCGAGGTCGGCGTCGGTGATGTCGGCCAGCTCGGCCAGCCGGGAGGCCTGACGGTCCACCATCTCCTCGAACACCTTGCGGGCGGCGCGGCCGTTGCCGAAGTCGGCGCCCTTGGGCATCCGCGTGAAGTGTGTGCCGAGCACCTCCCGGGTGGCGTCGGCGAGTTCGTAGCCGTGCCCGACCGCGGCCCGCTCGACGATGGTGACCAGTTCCTCCGCCGAGTAGTTGCGGAAGTCCACGGTGCGGCTGAACCGGGAGGCGAGGCCGGGGTTGGAGCCGAGGAAGGAGCGCATCTCGTCCGAGTACCCGGCGACGATCACCACCACGTCGTCGCGGTGGTCCTCCATCAGCTTGACCAGGGTGTCGATGGCCTCGCGGCCGAAGTCCGGCCCGGTGCCGCCGCCGGATCCGGCGGACAGCGTGTACGCCTCGTCGATGAACAGCACGCCGCCGAGCGCCGACTGGAACACCTCGGTGGTCTTGATCGCCGTACCACCGACGATGGACGCCACCAGGTCGGCCCGGGCGACCTCGGTGAGGTGGCCGCTGCGCAGCACGCCGAGTTCGGCGAGGATCGCCCCGTAGAGGCGGGCGACGGTGGTCTTGCCGGTGCCGGGCGGGCCCGCGAAGATCAGGTGCCGGCCCATCGGCAGGGCCGGCATCCCGGCCTGTTCGCGGCGCCGGGCCAGCTTGTTGAGGTTGACCAGGGTGGCGACCTGCTCCTTGACCCCCTCCAGGCCGACCAGCGCCTGGAGGGCCGCCTGCGGACCCTCGGGCTCGGGCGGCGGCAGGTCGTCGGCCGGGCGCTCGGCCTCGGCCTCGGCGCCGTCGGCCTCGGGCACGCCGACCGGGCGGGCGGCGGCCGGGTGGTCGTCGGCGCCGGCGGTCGCGGTGCCGTGGCTGTCGGCCCGCCCGTTGTCCCGGCTGGTCAGGTTCTCCACCGAGAGCCGCTCGCTGGGCCTGGTCTGGCACAGGCCCGAGCCGCGGTTGCCGGTGACGGTGCAGCCGGTGATCCGGATCGGTTCCTCGGACTCGGCGCGCAGCCCGTCCCGGGTGTTGCCCACCAGCTCGCAGCCGGTCAGGGCGGCCCGGCTGCCGGCGGCCAGCAGCACGCCGTGCCGGCGGTTGCCGTGCACCCGGGAACGGGCCATGGTCAGCTCGCCGCCGTCCTCGACCACGATCCCGTCGCCGGTGCACTCGGCCACGTCGCAGTCGCGGAGCGAGGCGACGCCGCCCGGACCGACCTCGATCCCCGGGGTCCCTGCGGTCTTGGCCGTCCCCGGCGCGCCGGTCGCGGCGGTACCGCGGACCGTGGTGCCACCGACCTGGGTGTTGCCGCCGTCGGCCACCAGCAGCGCGGCCCGGCCGGTCGCACCCAGCACGCAGGACTCCAGCCGCCCGCGGCCCTCCCGCAGCACCTCGACGCCGTGGCCGCGCACGTCGGCGATGTCCAGTCGGCGCAGCAGCGGGTTGGCACCGTCCCGCACGCTCACCCCGGCGCCTCCCGCGCCGCGCACCTCCAGCCGGTCGAACTCGGCGGCGCTCTCGCCGACCAGTTCCACCCCCGCCTCGCCGCTGTCGCCGACCGCCGTCCGGGTCAGCGACGGGCTGGAGGACTCGTCCACCACGATCCCGGCCGCCTCCGCGCCGGCCACCTCGCACTCCTCGAAGGTGCCCCGGGAGCGGCCGGTGACGTGGATGCCGTGGCCCTTCGTGCGCATCGTGCGGCAGCGCCGCACCACCGGGTCGGTGCCGCCGGTGAGGACCAGGCCGTGGCCCCGGGTGGCGCTGACCGTGCAGTCCTCCAGCAGCACCTGGGCGGTCGAACTCAGGTAGATGCCGATCGAGGCGTCCCGGACGGTGGTGCGCAGCACCCTGGTCGTGCTGTTCTCCTCCAGCGCGATGCCGGGCTTGTCGGTGGCGGAGATCTCGCAGTCCTCGATCGAGCCGCGGCCCTCGCCGTTGGCGCACACCCCGTTGCCCCGGGCGTCGCGCAGCACGCAGCCCCGGATCACGGGGTTGGCCCGCTCGCCGATCACCACGGCGGAGCTGCCGAGGTGCTCGACCACGCAGTCCTCGATCACGCTGGAGCCGGTGGAGGTCTCCACGATGCCGGCCCCGGCCGGGTTGACGACCCGGCAGCCGCGCATCGCCAGGGCGCCCTGCTGACGGGTGAGCACGGCCGTCCAGGAGTTGCCCGCCACCTCGCAGTCCTCCAGGGCGGCCTGGCCGCGCGGGACGTCGACGGTGGGCAGCTCCTCGTCCTGGCCCTGGAGCACCAGCCCGGTCAGCTGGACGGCCTCGGCCACCACCTGCACCACCGCGCCCCGCCGCGGCGAGATCCGGACGCTGCCCCGGGCCTCCTCGGCGGTGATGGTCACCATCTTGGTGATCACCAGGTTCTCCTCGTAGCGGCCCGGGCGGACGCTGATCACCGTGCCGCTGCGGGCCGCCTCCAGCGCGGCGCCGATCGTGCGGTAGCCACCGCCGTCGCGCTGCTCCGCACTGACCGTCAGCACATGGCGGGTCATGGTGCGTTCTCCTCCGTCGTTCTTGGCTGTCGTGCCGGTGCTGCCGTACGTCGGTGCAGCGGGGTCACCCGGTGCAGTTGGCCCGGATCGCGGACGCGGCGTGGTGGGCGAAGGTCTGCTTGTCGCTGCCCTGCCAGTCCTGGCCGCGGTCGTGCAGCGTCACGGCGAGCTTGCCGCCGTTGAGCTGGAAGGGGCCGACCGTGACCCACTGGCCCCGGTTGCCGACCTGGTTGACGTTGAACGAGCCCGACCCCGAACCGCTCTGCACCGTGTAGAGGGACGACGTTCCGCCGACCGCCTTGACGTCCCCGCTGTTCGGCACGTACACCGCCAGCTTGCAGGTGCCGGTGGTGACCGACCCCGTGGAGAACGTCCAGACCACCGAGTTGTCGTGGTCCTTGTTGGCGTCACCCGACATCGGCATCGAGTAGTAGCCGCCGTTGCAGCCGTCCCCCGAGTAGCCGCCGGAGTTGTTCCGCCAGCCCTCCTGGCCCTTGTCGTACCAGCCGCGCGCCTGCGCGCCCCCGCCGCTGCACCCCGGGCCCGCCACCGCGGCGAAGCTCGGCGCCGGCGGCGGGGCCGGCTGCGCGGGCTTGGCCGGGGGCTGGGCGGGCGCGGACGGCGCCGGCTGCTGGGCGGCGGCGGGCGGCGGCCGGGGCTGGTTCTGCGTCTGGGGCTAGGTCTGCGGGGCTCCGCCCCCGCCCCCCGCCTCGGTGCCACCGCCACCACCGCCACCGCCGCCACCGCCCTGGTTGGCCGGTGCACCGCCGCCCGCGTTCTTGCCCGCGTCCGGCTTCCCGCTGGTCGACGGCGCACCGCCGCCCGCCGGGACCCGACCCGCGAACGGTACGGCCTGGCCGCCGCCCTGGTCCGGCACGGCACCGCCGGCCGCGGCGGCCGCCCCACCGGCCGCCGCCGCGCCGGCGTCACCGGGCGGCGGGCCCTCGACCGGCTGAGCGACCTGCACGGGCTGCTCGCCCACCGGGTTCCCCGGAGCGTCGGCACCCGGGACGAACCCGTTACCGCCGTCCTGCTGCGTGTACCCGGCCGGCGGCGGACCGTCCGCACCGGACGGACCGGGGTCGTCCCCGCCGAACTTCGCGATGCCCAGCGGCACCCCGACCAGTACCAGGCCCGCGATCACGGCCGCGGCCACCATCGGCCGCGAGATCCGGCGCGGCCCGACGCCCTCCTCCTCGGCCGGGGACGGGCCGGGGACGGCGGTCACACCGGCGGGCGCCTCGGCGGCCGCGGCAGCAGCGCCCGTGGCAGGCTTCGCGGCCTCGACGGCGGGCACGGCGCCGGCGGCGGGCACCGCCGCGGGCTCGACCTCGGCAGGCTCCGCCTTCGCGGGCTCGGCCTTGGCGGGCTCCGCCTTCGCGGACGCGGCGCTCGCGGACGCAGTGCTCGCGGACGATGCCGGGCGGGCCTCCAACTCCTCGGGCACGACCCATGCCACAGCGGGTAGCTGGATCCCGCCGCCCTCCGCCCCTTCCGTCCGACTCCCCCGGCCGCTCCGGTCCTTGCCCACCCTGGCCCCCTGGCCCTCGATGACGATGCTCGGCAGGGACGGCCGCCGGTCGGCCCCGGTCGAGGCGGCCGAACGGCACGTCCACCCGTCTTGACGGACGCGAGGTGCCCGGAGGTTCAGCTGCGGACGAACTCGTCAGCCGTTCGGCTTCCGGTCCTTGCTCTGGCCACGGCCTTTTCGGGGGCCTCCCCGGCCCCGGCCGTGCCCGGACCCCTGGTTGCTCCCGCCGGCCGGGGTCGACCCGGATCCGCCGGTGGGCTGCGGGGGCGTGGTCGTTTGCGGGGCAGTGCTCGGCTGCGGGGCGGTGGAGGTTTGCGGAGTGGTGGTGGTTGGCGGAGTGGTGGTGGACTGCCCGGAGGCCGTCCCCTTGGTGTCCTTCGGGGCCGAGCTCGACGACTCGTCGGCGTCCTCGAATTCGGAACCCGTATCGGTGTCGGCGGCGGGGTCGGAGTCGGAGATGTACGGCTCGTCATGACTGCCCATTCCGGGCGAGAAGCCCTGGGGGGCGACGATCACACCGTCGACGAAGTCGAGCTTCGCCGTGCCGCCCTTGATGGGCACATCGGTCCCGGTGATCTTCGCCGTCAGGTCGGCCATCGCCTCCTTGTGCTGCGTGATGCAGTTCGGTGCCGCCCAGCCGCCGAAGATCTTTCCGTGGGTACCACCCGTCACCACGACGAAGCCGAGGTCCTTCGCGATGTGCTTGTTGAAGATGGCATGGCCCCAGTGGCACGCCATGCAGTCGCGCTTCCTGCCACCGATCGGCCACGGCGTGAGCCCCAGCTGGTCGGCCCTTCCCTTGCCCTTCTCCTCGGCCGTCGGCCCACTCCCGCGGCTGGGCGCGTCGCCGTCCGAGTCCTCGCTGTCAGAGTCCTCGCCGTCCGTCTTCTCGTCGTCCGTCTTCTCGGCGTCGGAGTCCTCGCCGTCCTTCGCCTCGCCGTCCTTCTTCTGCCCCTCCTCCGTCGCGTCGTCCTTCGCCTCGGCTTCCTGCGTCCCCTCGCTCGCCGCCTTCGCCTTCTCGGCCTCCTCCGTCTCCTTCTTCTTGGCCTCTTCCGCCGCCTTCGCCTCTTCCGCCGCCTTCGCCGCCTTCGCGGCCTCGAACTTCGCCCGCATCCGCGTCTCGACCTCGTTCAGGAGGTCCATCTCACCGTGGAGGCATCCCGTGCCCTTGTCCCTCTCGTTGGGGTGCCACACGATCTTGTTCGGGTTCTTCAGCGCCTCGCGGACCGCATCGAATCCTCCACCGTGGTCGTCGAAGCCCAGGAAGTCCTTGTCCCGGTACTTCCCGTCCCGAATCTCGCGGAGCTTCCCCAGGTCGTGGTTCCTGCCGTCCTGGCCCTCCGGCGTGTCGAGGCTCCTCAGACGGTTGGTCGCATCCGCCCTCTTGCGCGCGTCCATTCCGGAGTTACCCGCGACATGGACCGCGCCGTCAATGACGGTCAGGGCGAGGTGCGGCGTGCCGATGACCTTGAAATTCTCGCCACTGCCGTACCGGTCGACGTCCATCATGACTCGCGCCATCCGGTCCAGGGAGCGGCCGAAGGCTCCGCGCAGCGAGTCGGTCTCCTGTCCCAGGGGTGCGTCAAGGCTGGGCGCGCGCAGGTCGAGAGGCTGCTCGGAGCCGGCTTCGCCGGGCGTTCCCTTGACGATGTAGAGCTGCCCGTCCCTTTCGACCACGCGCGCGATCTGGCTGCCCGACTGCGAGGTCGAGCGGGGCCCCCTGTTCCCTCCCGTCGCCACGGTTCCACGCCCACGACCGGCCCCGGGCACCGCAGCAGCATCGGCGCTAGCCGCACGAGCACGCCCACGACCAGCCCCGGGCGGCACAGCATCGGTGTTGGTCCCACGACCACGCCCACGACCAGCCCCGGGCGGCACCGCATCGGTATTGGTCCCACGACCACGCCCACGACCAGCCCCGGGCGGCACCGCAGCAGCATCGGTGTTGGCCCCACGACCACGCCCGGCCTGGGTTCCGCCGCCGGAGCCGTTCCCGCCCCCCGCTCCGTTGTTCGGCCCCCGCGACTTCGGCGGGGCCGCAGCAGCCGAACTGCTGCCGGCTCCGGCGGGGTTGAGGATCTGCTGGATCAGGTCGGCCGCGGACGGCGGCTGCGGCGGTGCGGGCGGCTCAAGGTCCTCGACGTCCCCCTCGCCGTCGACGGCGTGCAGGAACTCGCGGAAACCCTCCAGCATCCCGTTGTCCGCGCGGGTCGCGTGGACCGGGTTGACCGGGCCTGCCTGGGCGGTGTCCGGCTCCTCTCCGAAGAGCCGCTCCAGGATCGGCAGCAGTTCGGGCTGGTGCTCGCGCACCCACCCGGCACCGTTGTTGCGGGGCAGACGGGTGTCCGGGTCGTTGCCGCGGTTGGTCCCGAGGTACACGTTGGCCAGCTGGGCGAAGAACTCCCGCTCGTCCGAGGACGAGTAGTTGCCGACCAGGTTGCCCTTCTCGTCGTACACCGAGCCGTCGGGCCAGGCCGCGGTCGACCTGGTGTCGAACAGTTGGCTCAGGGTGTCGGCCATGTGGCTGCCCAGGAACACGTCCCGTACGAGTTCGCGCTCCTCGTCGGTCAGGCTGAACTCGTGCAGGGCGTGGGCGAGTTCGTGGGTGGTGGAGGAGTAACCGTCCGCAAGGCCCGACACCTCGCCGGTGTCGGTGTCGGTGTCGGTGTCCTCACCGATGCTGGTCTCCTCGCCGAGCAGGTTCTCCTCGGTCACCGCGATGCGCTCGCGCTCGGCCGCGCCACGGACGGTCTCCCAACGGCGGCCGCCCTCGCCGACGGTGGTGCCGGCCAGGTGGTGGAAGCCCTCGACCTCGGTCATCGCGACGTCGCGCGGCACGACCACCACGCGTACCTCCCGCAGCAGCAGGCCGGCGGCGACCTCCGGATTCTGGAGGACCAGCTCCAGCTCGGCGTGCGCCTTCTGCCGCGCCGATACCGGCCGGTGAACCCGGTGGTCGACATCCACCAGCAAGCGGGCGGCCACCGTCGCGAACTCCGCCGAGGACAGCCCGTCCCGCAGAGGCCCGACGAAGTCGGTGTCCGCCGCGAGGGAGCGACGGGTCTCGGGCGAGAGGGAGTCCAGGGTCAGGAGGCGGTCGTGCGGACTCAGCTCCAGGATGTCGGACGCCCTCGGCGGCCCGGCGGGCGGAGGCGGCGGAGGCGGCGTGGGCAGCGTGGGCGCGACCGGCTCCACGTGCTCAGACTCAGGCGCAGGCGCAGGCACCGGCACCGGCACCGGCACCGGAGCAGGCACCTGCTCCTGCTCGTGCTCCACACGCGGCGGAGGCGGCGGAGGCAGCGTGGGCACAACCGGCTCCACGTGCTCAGCCGCAGGCACCTGCTCCACGCGCGGCGGAGCGGTATCGGGTACTGGTACGGGTTGCACGCTCCAAGGGCCGGGGCCGAAATCGGCGCCGCCGGTGTAGAGGTCCGTCGCGCCGATCTCGATGACCCGGTTGACCTCGGCCTCGTCGTCCGTGGGGCTGACGCCGAAGCTCAGCAGCACCGGTACGCCGTTCTCGTCCGTCCGGCCGGTGGCGACGGCCACGTGGTTGCCCTGACCGTAGACCACGATGTCGCCCTCGCGGGGCAGCGGGGTGTCGTGGGCGGTCGAGTCGTAGCTGGTCCTGGTGTGCGGGAGCAGGCGGGAGATCAGGTTCTTCGTCCACTGCGGTCCGTCCAGACCGCTCGCGTACGTGTCGTGGATCCACTCCCAGGAGACCAGTCCCTGAGAGTGCGCGGTGAGCAGGACGGACTCCCAGCAGTTGAGCGTGCTGCCGGCCGCGAGCGGCGGCGGCTGGTCCGCCGGGCCGTCCAGTGCCCAGGTGGCGAAGTCCGTCTTCTCCAGGTCGAGCGCACCCGAGGCGCGCCATTCCAGGACGACCCCACGCCGGGCCAGGTCGCGCATGGCGTCCGCGACTTGGCGGCCGCCGTCCGGAACGGGCAGGTCGAACCGGCCGCCGAGGTGGTCGGCGCGCAGCGCGAGCAGGCCGTCGAGGAAGGCCTGCGGCGGCGGGCCCGCGGCGGCTCCGGAGGCGTGGGCTCCGGCGAGGGCGGCGAGCGCGGCGTCGTCGAGCAGCCCGAGCTCGTGCAGTCGGCGACCCGCCGCCAGCACGTCGTCCGGACGGTTCACCGCGCCGGGGCCGATGCTGTCGGTGAGTTCCAGGCCGAGCGTGCGGGCCTGCTCGGGCGACAGCGCCGAGCCCAGGTGCCCGGTCACCGCCCGCACCAGCGGCTCGACGGCCGCCTCGGGTACCGGGCTCTTCAACGGCGGCGCGTTGCGCAGCCTGACCCGGCGCTCCTCGATCTTTCGGAGCAGCGGCTCGGCCTGCTGCCGTACGGCCTCGGCGTCCACCGGCTCCAGGGCGCCCAGTTCCTCCAGCCGACGGGTCAACTGCAGGACGTCCGAGGGGGCGTTGTTGTGCCGGCCCTCGGCGCCGACGAAGGCTCCCGAGGCCATCCGCAAGCCCGTCCGGTTTCCGGGCACACCCCGGTTGGCCTGCGCCAGCAGGAACTGGGGCGGCTGCGGGGCGGGTTGTTCCTGCTGGTGCTGCGGCTCGGTGTCGGTGTCCTTCGGCGGTTCCGGGGCCTCGGGCTGCTTGGGCTGCTCCTCGGCCCGGTTCTCCAGCTCGGACTGCTCCTCGGCCTTGTCGTTCTGCTCGGACTGCTCCTCGGCCTTGTCGTTCTGCTCGGACTGCTCCTCGGCCCGGTTCTCCTGGTGGATCTCCGGCTCGGGCTCCTTGGGCTGTTCCTTGGGCTCTTCCGCGTCCTGTTCCTTGGGCTCTTCCTTGTCCTGCCCGGTGGGCTTCGGGGCGGGCGGCTTCAGCTGTCCGGAGGCGCCACCGAGCAGTTCGGCGACCTGCCCCGCGATGTCGTTCGACGCCGGGGCGGCAGGCTTCGGCTCCGCAGGCTTCGGCTCCTCGGGCTTCGGCTCCTCGGGCTTCGGCTCCTCGGGCTTGGGCTCCGCAGGCTTCGGCTCCTCCTCCGTGTCCGGCCGGAGGCTGTACGGGTCGGACGGCCGTCGGCCCGTGCGCCAGTTCTCCTTGGTGAAGTAGGTGTCGTCCGGCCCGGTGTACTCCCGCGTGATCGACTTCTTCGGGATGCCCACCACGACCGGGACGTCACCGGTCACCGTCCGCGGCCGCCACGACCAGGGGCCGGAGCGGTGCCCGAAGGAGATCGTGAACTTCACGTGTCCCTGGAAGCGCACCAGCGGCTCGGGGAACTTGGAGTTGGCCACGGCCCTTTCGGCGAGGGTGCGTTCACCGCCGGTGCGGCGGCCCGCGCCGCCGCCGAAGGTGATCCCGGCCATGATCTTGCCCTTGACCTTGGAGAACTCGACGCCGAGCTGGCCCATCAGCTGGGTCATCCGGGAGGACAGCGCCCGCTCGGTGAAGCGGGTCGCCAGTTCGGCGGACTGGGCGATCTCCGACTTCTTCTCCTCACGCCCCTGGCCGAGGCCGACCAGTTCGGCCTTGACCGTGACGCTGACCGTGTCGAGGACGCCCAGCCGGAGGGTCTTGACCCGCTCCCCTCCCGCCGTCAGGTCCGGGAGGGCGTCGATCAGGGGGCCCCGGTCGAACATCCGCCTGAGCTTGCGCATGGCGGCCGAGTTCTCGTTCAGCCGGAACTCGTTCCGGCCCAGGGTGGTGAGCAGGTTGCGCAGCGAGCCGACGTCGGGCAGGTCGACGACCAGGTCCTCGGAGCGGAGGCCCTCCCAGACCTCCCTGGGCGGCACGGGGTGGGTGATCTCGTTGGTTCCACGCTTCGGCTTGGCCGTCTCCCGACCGGGGCGCGGGGCCTGGTAGGAGGCCTCCTCCCGGGTGGTGACCGGCTGCGTGTCGGAGGTCTCCAGCAGGACCTCGAAACCCACCTCGACGGCGACGGTGGCCTGCCGGCGACCCCGCCCCCGCGTCGTCGGCGCGGCGGGCGTGCTCGGGCCGCCGGCGCCGTGCGGGGTGGCCGGGGCGGCGTTCTCCGCGTTGCCGTCCTTGGGAGCCTCCTCCTTCAGGGGCTCCTTTCCGGCCTCCTTCGCGGCCTCCTTCGCCGCCTCCTGGTCCCGCCAGGAGCGGGCCGACTCCTGGATCCGCCGGCCCTGCCGATCGAGTTCGTCTCCGAACGGCTTGGGCAGGGGCGCACCCTCAGGCAGCTTCTCGGTCTCGCGACGGAGCGCCTCCTGGCGAAGGCGCTCGGTCCGCGCCTCCTCGGGGAGCGTGCCGCGGACGGGCCGCGCCGACCCCTTGCGGCGCATCTCGACCTGGATCATCGCGGCGCCCTCGAAGACGCTGCCGGCGACCTTGGTCTTGGTCGCCACACCGGTCCGGCCGACGCCGTCGTGCTCCGCGGTCCGTTCCTGGCCCCGGACGTGGCTCAGAGTGCCGCCGGCCACGACGGCGACGGGCACCGCCCCGAGCGGGTCGGTGGTGCCCACCACCCGCGCGGTGAAGGTCTCGTCGGTGCCCCGGTTCTGGCCGGCCGTCCCGTCGGGGCCGCCGTGGGCGACGCCGCTGCTGCCGCCGGTCGCGAACTCGGTCTCGACCGTGTCGGCGGTGTGCCGCATCTCCCGGACCCCGGCCCAGCGGAGCACCACCGTGCCGCCGGGCACCTTCACGAAGAGCTCCTGGCCGGCCATCAGCGCCCGCAGCCGGGACTGCAGCGCTCCCGGCAGCAGGGCAGGCGCCAACCTCCGCCGGACCCGCCCCCAGCTCGCGCCGTACACCTCCCGTCCGCGGCCGTCGAGCTGGTCCAGCAACGAGGTACGGACGACCTGGCCGGCGCCCGTCGGCTGGGCGCCGACGGGGGGCTTCGGCGTCCCGTCCTCCTGGCCGGCCGCGCCGCCCTTGGGTTCCGGGGCCCAGACCCGCAGCACCACGTCGGAGCCGCTCAGCACGCCGGAGGAGACGATCCGCTCCGGCACCGAACGGAAGGTGCCGGGGGCCGGGGCGACGCCGGTCTTCGGGTCGATGGGCAGTTCACGGACCGGGAACACGAAGTCCGCCGCGGTGACGGCGCTCGTCCCGCCCGAGGCGTGGGCGAGATTCCGCCGGTCCGACCGGTCGAGCAGCGCCTTCGGCAGCGTCGACTTCGCCACGATCTCGATGTCGAAGGCCACGTCACCGGTGAACCGGGCCGCGCGCTCGACCGTCTTCTCCTTCTCGGACCGGCCGGTCACGGCGTCCCGCGTCGCGCCCACCGTCTCCTGCACGGCGGACGACTGGCCGAGCGTCACCGCGACGTACGGGAACTTCCCCTCGATCGCCGCCGCCACGCTGACTCCGCTGCGCACGTCGCGAAGCGCCCCGGTGGACGACACCGTCTCACCGCCGCGCTCGAACTCGCACTTCTCGATCAGTTCCTGGTAATCCCGCATGGTCACCTTGGCCCGGGCGACCCGGACCTCGACGGTGAACCCTTGATGCGACACCGAGACGCTCAGGCTGCCTCCGGTGGTGAGGGCCGACAGCCGGGGGCGCAGCGCCGTCTCGTCGAGGCGGGGGGCGAGGGCGGCCTCGACCCAGGCCCAGTGACGGCCGAACAGCGGCTTCAGCTTGGCGCCCACGGCGTCGAGGACGGCCCGCGCGTCCTGCAGTCCCAGCACGGGGTCGGACGGTCCGAGTTCGCCGGTCCGGGACACCCGGGACGGCGGCTGCACGCTGGGCGTCCGGTCCGGCGCGAGGATCGGCTTGGGGGCCTTCGGGAGGAGCGGGATGTTCTCGACGCCCGGCGTCTCCTCGACGACCGGGGCCTCCTCCACCTGCGCGGCCTCGTCGGCGTGCTGGACCTCCTGGCGGTCGAACACCAGGCGGGCCGGGCGAAGACCCTCGCCCTCCGGCGTGCGGTGCGGTGCGGTCAGGGACTGCGGGACGGCCAACAGCGTCCGGACCAGGGCCCGTTCGGGCGCGGTCGAGCCGTCCCCGCCGTTCTCGACGACCTTGAGGTCGAGCTCGACGGTGGCCAGGTAGACGACCATCTTCTCGGCGAACTTCGCGTTGGCGGTACCGCTGACGGAGTCCGCCGCCCGGTCGCCGCTGCGCCACCGGGTGGTACGGCCGGCTCCGCCGGAGGCCGCCATGACGGTGTTGGGGGCCCTGAACTCGGGCCCGCCCTGGAACTGGCCGCCCGCCGCGTGGAAGGAGTTCTCCCGGACGCCGCCGGCATCCGCCCACTCGTTCACGACGTTCAGCTCGGCGTCCTTCTCGAACTCCCGAACGTACTCCAGCTTCTGGACCTTGGCTCCGGCCAGCACCAGGGCGTCCCGCTCGCCGGTCCTGACCAGCAGCGGCGACTGGAGGTCGATGCCGTGGGTCATCCCCGTCAGCAGGGCCCCGAGCCGCTCGCTGCGGAAGGCCCCGCGCACCAACGGGCCGAGCTCGTTCCAGCCCTGAGCACCGAAGGTGCGGCGCCCCAGCGTCTCCAGGACCTCCCTGAGCGGCCCGACGGGCTCGGTGGTGCTCCCGGGAACGTGCGGGACGACATCGAGCACGACCGTGCCCGGCGGCAGTCCGGTCTTGCCCTTCGCCGGGTCGGAACCCCACAGCTCGGGCTTGGGCTCCCGCGCGGGGGAGCCGGGGTCCAGCTCCGGCCCCTGGAGCGGTCCGGGTTCGGCGTCGGGACGGAACGTGCTTTCCGTGCCGCCTGCTTGGCATTCCGCGGTGTCGAAGAGCACCCGGAAGGCCAGCCGTGTCGTCGCCCGCTCCGGGGAGACGACTCCCTCCGGGTCCCAGTGCGTCAGGGCGAGTTCGGCGGTGCCGTCGAAGAGCGTGCCCTTGATCTTGGCCTTGAGGGCGGTTCCGGTCCGCTGGGAGCTCTGACCGATGATGTTCCGGTCGCTGCCGCGCTGCCCGTTCACGCCCCCCGTACCGGCGCCCCCGAGGAAGTCCTTTCCGCCGCTCGACTGCTTGGCCGAGATGGCCAGTGCCAACGCCCGGGCCTTGGCGTCGGACTCGGTGACGGCGCTGGTGACGTCGGTGCCGGTGTTGAACTCGCCCGCATCGGTGTTGCGCAGGTACGTCAGGTCCAGCACCTTCGCCGACACCAGGATGCTGCCCCGGCCGTCGGACAGCGGGATCTCCAACGGCTCGCCGGCCGTCATCGACCTCAGCTGGGTCTGCAGGCTGGGCAGGTCCAGCTGGGCGAGGATCTCGGCCCGCACCGAACTCCAGGCGTCGCCGAACCTCTGCCGCCCGAAGGCCTCCAGCCCGGAGGGCTCGCCGGCCGCTCCGAACAGCGCCGTGTCACCCGCGGCGGCGTTCCCGCGCCCGTGCAGCGTGTCGACGTTCTTGACCACGTCCATCCCGCCCAGCGCCGCCGTCCGCAGCACCCGGGGCGGCGGGGCGTGGCGGATCTCGTCGGGCGCAGACCCGACGGAAGCAGCCTCGGCGGCCGGCGTGACGATCCGCACCGGCAACGGGACCCGCACCGGCTCCGGACGCTGCTCCGCGCCGGTCCGCCCGGTGTTCACCACCAGGGTCCGGGAGAACGGCGGCAGGAGCGTCCGCACGCCCGGGACCCCGGAGAAGTCGAGGTCCAGCCGGACCGTCGCGTCCACCCACAGCACCGGCTCGGCGGTCTTCCTGCGGTGGGTCATCCGGCCGGTCGCGGTGACCGTCACCGCCTTGCTCCGGTCCATCATCGCGCTCACCGGCCCGGACAACCCGGTGTTCGACGCCGGCTTGCCGCTCACCACCAGACCCCCGCCCCACCGGGACCGGCTCTCACGCAGGGTGCCCGCTCCGGCGGACGAGTCGCCGCCGTCCTCGAACTCGAACTTCTCCGTCCGATGCTTCGTGACGGGAGTCTCCAGCGTGGCGCTGATCCGCAGCGTCCCGGAGCCGCCACCGAGGTCCAGGGGCACCAGCAGATCGTCGCCCCGGGTCATCCGCGACAGGTTGGGCTCCAGCATCCCGACGTCGAGCTGCTCGGCGAGCCGCTGCCGGATCTCCTCCCGCCGGCTCGCCGAGACACTTGCGGGCAGCTGTCCGAGTACGGCCGCCACGACCTGGTCGTCCTCCCCGTCGACCAGCACCACCCGGTCGCCCGCGCTGATCCGGCCCTGCTCCGTCATCCGGCCCGGCGGGGCGGGCAGGGGCGGCGCCTTGGGCGGCTCCGGTGCCTTGGGCAGGTCCTCCTGCTTGGGCGGCTCCTGCTGCTGCGGCAGGTCCTCCTGCTTGGGCAGTTCCTGCTGCTGCGGCAGCTGCTGTTCCTTCGGCTGCTCCTGCTCCTTGGGCAGCTCCTGCTCCTTGGGAGGCTCCTGCTGCTGCGGCAGTTCCTCCTGCTGCGGCTCCTTCTGCCCCTCGTGATCCTGCTTCGGCGTAGGTGCAGGCGTAGGCGTAGGCGTCCGCTCAGGCTCCTTCAGCGGCGGCGGAGTCGGCTTGGTCTGCGACTCGGTGACCACAGGCACGTCGGCCGGACGCGGCGTGGTGGGCCGAGGGGTCGTCGGCTGCATCGCGCTGTAGTGGGTGACGCGAATGTCCTCCTCGTTCGAGCGGAGGATGTGGACGATCCGCTCCGACCCCTCGTTCAACAGACGGGGCACGGAGGCCTCGTCGTACACCCTCAGCTGGATGCCGAAGGCGTGGGCGGCCACCACCGCGATCTCGTCGTAGAACGGGGTGCTCCACAGCACCCGGTTGCGCACCGCCATGTCCACGAATCGGCTGAGCGGCAGATCGGTCAGGTCGGACAGCGTCAGGTGCCGGGGGTCCCTGTCCCCCGCCTGCACCCACACCAGCTCCCTGAGTGCCGGCATCCGGTCGAGCACGCGGTCCCAGGTCGCCGTCCGCTGCGGCCCGTCCTCGCCCAACACCGCGAGGAGGTGCTCCAGCACGTCTCCTCTGCTCAGTCCCAGGTTCTCCGCGCCGGCGATCGCCGTCAACTGCTCACGGTTGAAACCGTCATCGGAGAGCAGGAACCGAAGGGGACTCATCCCCAGGGCGTCGAGGTCCGTCCGCTGCCTGGTGCCTTCCTGCCCCCGGAACCACTGCGAGACGGCCGCGCGTGCGCCCCTGACGTCCAGGTGCCCGTGGCCCCAGGAGTCCAGTTGCCGGGGCGCGCTGGCCAGGATCGACGTGAACAGGCAGTTGCCGTCGCCCGGGACCCGCAGGACGTCGAAGTGCGACCCGTCGCCCACCGACCTCTGCCCCGTCACCGGCCACTCCCGCGTGGCGGGCGTCGGCGGGGCCGCCGGCGGGACGCCGCCCTGCCCGGTCTCGCCGAGTGCCCCGAGGCGCCTGTCCTTCGACTTCGCCGTGTCGTCCTTCTTCTTCTTTTTCGGGTCCACCGGCTTCGCCGGCGGGTGCGAACCCTGCTCGGTGTCCGGTTCCGTACCCGGCACGAACTTGACCCAACGGCCTCGGGTGCCGTGCTCGTCACTGAGGAGGCCGAGCGGGGCGTAGCGCTGACCGGCGGCCACGTTGACCGAGGTCGTGGCCGCCCAGACGACCCTGCCGGTGGCGTTGGCGAACTGCTGCGCCACCACCTGGCCGTTGTCCCCGCGGGCACCCGCCTGGCAGGCGAACAGCACGATCTGGGCGTCGGCGGGCATGCGCCGGAAACTGGGCCGCCTGCGGATGACCTGGCCGAACGCGTCGCCCGAGAGGTGGACCTTCCTGGTCCCGTCCGTCTGCTTCGACAGCGTGGGCAGGAGCGTCGCGAGGTGCGTGGCGTGCGTCATGGCCGCGTAGATCGGGGCCGCGACGTTCCAGGGGACGAGGCCGATCGTGCTGAGGTCGGGGTTGTCCGAGGCCCCGGCGGCCTCAATGTCGTCCTGGTCGTAGAAGTCGGACGGCAGGTACTCGAAGTGCGGGTTGGTCGGATCGAACCCGTCCCGCACCTTCTCCCAGTTCCGGGTGAGCGAGTCGTCCCGGAAGAGCCGGCCTCCCGACTGCCCGCCGAGCGGGAACAGGATGGGCTGGCTGTCGAGGTCCGTCGCGTCGATCGGGTAGGTCGAGTTCGAGTCGACCAAGCGGCCGTTGTCCTTGTGGACCTTCCTGACCTGGACGGTGTGGGAACCCTGCTCCTCCACGAGGGCCGGGTCCGGCGGAACCTCCTTGATCCAGAACCCCCGCTCCACCTTCGCGCCCGGCTTGTCCGCCAGTGCGGAGCGCAGTCTGCCCTTCACCCTGATGACACCGCCGGACATCGAGGTCGCCACGGAGTTGGTCCACACGGTCCGCCCCGTCGCCTTGGCCAGAGCACGGGGGAACGCCAGGTCCGCCCCCAGGCTCGCAGGGCCGACGAGCACCAGCGGGGTTTCCGGGGTGATGCGGTCGAGCGGCAGGTCGGACGCCACGCCCTCGGCGAGCTTCTCGGGGTCGAGGTCGTCGAGCTTCTTGGGCATCAGCACCAGGAACGGTTCGGGCCCGGTGACGTCGGTCAGGCTGTAGTGCTTGCTCGTCTCCGGCGCATCGGCGCCGGGCTCGGTCCCAGGCTGTGGGACGGGTTCGGGGCCGCCGTCGGACGCCTTCTTGGGATCGTTCCAGTAGTAGACGTTGCGCGCGGTCTCCAGCAGCTCCGGCGGCGGCTCCGACCAGCTTTCTCCCCGTACCTCCAGCGCGACCACGGCTCCACCGGGCGTGGTCACCAGACGGGTCCGGTACTCCTCTTCGCGCGGCTCCTGCCCCTGCGGCACGGGTTCGACCTGGTCGGGGGCCGCGACGGGCTCCTCGTGCGGTGCGTCCACCGGCGGTGCGTCCACCGGCGGTGCGTCCGCCGCCAGCCGCTCCCGCAGGGCGGCCCGGAGGGCGGCCCCGGTCAGCGCCGGGTCGACCAGCACGGCCGTGTCCACCAGCCTCCGCAGGTGCTCCGGCACCGGGCGCTGCCGGTCGGGCAGCGCGTGCAGTTCGTGGGCCATGCCGCCCAGCCAGCCGCCGGTCAGGAAGGGCACCCGCATCCGGTACTCGTCACGGGCGAGACGCTCCAGGCGCCGCAACGCCCGGACCCTTTCGAACTCGCGGGTGACCCCACCGGGGGGCGCGTCCGGGTGGAAGAGGTCGTCGTGCAGCTTGAGCAACGCCCCCGCGGCCAGCTTCTCCCGCGAGGACGGCGCGGACGCCGAGGACACCTCGCCGGGCGGTACGGTCGTCGACCCGCCCGGTTCGTTGGCGAGTTCCCTGGCGGCGTGGTCCAGCGCCTCCCGGTCGACGGTGCCACCGGCGCCGTCGATACCTCGGGTCACGACGGACGCCGGCTGAGCGGCCTTCTTCGCGGACTTGGCGGTCTTGGGGGCGAGAGCGGTGTCGTCGCCGCCGAGTCGGTTCCGGTCGGACGCCGGCTCGATGTGCTCCGCCTTGGCCCCGGGTCCGCGCTCCCCCGATCCTCCCGGGAACTCGGGCATCAGGTCATGACGCCGCAACGACTCGACGTTGACGCCCAGTTCGGATGCCAGCCGATGCCAGGGGTCGGCCACCCCGTTGGAACGGTGTTCGGCGAGCAGCCTCCGCGCCTCGGCCAGGGAGACATCGCCGTGCACACCGCCGCCGCCACCCGACTTGTCCCGCAGGTCGGCCAACTGCTGCTGCCACTCGGCCTCCTCGGCGGCATCCCGGCGCGCCTGCCGCTCGGTTTCCCGCTGATCCTCCTCGGCCCGCAGACGCTGCCGCTCGGTCTCCCGCTGCTGCTCGCGGACCTCCTCCTCGGCGCGCAGCCGCTCCCGCTCCTTGAGGGCCTGCCGGTCGGCCTCGGCGCGGACGGCCGCGTCGGCCGCCCGCTGCTTCCGGCGCTCGGCCAGCTTCGTCTCCGCCTCCGCGGCCTCCTGTGCGCGCCGCGCGGCCTCCTGCTGGAAGGCCGGATCGTTCTTCTGCTCCTCCCGGCGCTGCTCGGCGGCGTCGCGGCGCTGGTCCCGCTGGCCGGACTCGGTGGCGCGCCCATCGCGGGTGGCGTCCTGGCCGCCCAGCTTCTCTCCCGAGCCGGGGAACTTCTCCGCCGGGGGCTTGCCCTCCGGCCCCGTCGTGCCCGAATCCTTCAGGTCGCCGAACCCGTGGATCCCGGACTTCGGAGCCGGCTGCTGCTGCTCACCACCGTCCGAGCCCTGCTTCTCCTCCTCCTTCGGCGGCGCCGCCGGCGGGTGCTCCTCCTGCGGGCCCGCCACGGTCTCGTCCGTCAGCAGGTGCCCCTCGCCGGGGAACTTCTCCGCCGGAGCCTTCTCCTTGCCCGGATCCTTCACATCACCAAGCCCGTGAACGCCCGTCTTCCGGACCGGAGGCACCGTCCCAGTACCACCGCCCGAACCCTCAACCACCCCATCCTTCGGCGGCACCGACGGCGGACCAGCAGCCGTCCGCCCCTGACCGGGGAACTTCTCCGCCGGAGCCTTACCCTTCCCCGAATCCTTCACATCACCAAGCCCGTGAACCCCGGACTTCCGATCCGGGCGCAGCTGCTCGCCACCACCCGAACCCTCAACCACCCCATCCTTCGGCGGCACCGACGGCGGACCAGCAGCCGTCCGCCCCTGACCGGGGAACTTCTCCGCCGGAGCCTTACCCTTCCCCGAATCCTTCAGGTCACCGAGCCCATGAACCCCGGACTTCCGATCCGGAGACTGCTTCTCGCCACCACCCGAACCCTCCGCCCCGTCCTTCGGCGGCACCGGCGGAGCATCATCCGTCAGCAAGTGCCCCTGACCGGGGAACTTCTCCGCCGGAGCCTTACCCTTCCCCGAATCCTTCAGGTCACCGAACCCGTGAACCCCGGACTTCCGATCCGGACCTTGCTGCTCGCCACCACCCGGGCCCTCGGAGTCGGCGGGGGCCGGCTCCACCTGGGTCTGACTGCCCTCGGACCGTCCTCGGTCCTGCACTCCGCTGCCGGCGGGGCCGGGCCCGCCCTCGGGCCGCCCGTCCGAGCCGGAGTGCGGCGCGACGGCACCGGAGCCGTCGCTCTCCTTCTTGGCGTTCAGATCGTCGATCGTGCGGAATTTGAGCTCCCGTGTCGAACGCGGCCTCTTGGCGTCGGCCAGAGCCTTGGCCTCCTCACGCTCCACGAAGGACGGATCCGCCAGCGCCTTCGCCTTGCGATCCGCCTCGCCCTGCTCACGCAGCTGCCGGTGCAACTCGGCCTGCGTCAAGTACGCGGGATCGGGCAGCGGCTCCTTCTCACCGTCGCCACCAGGCTCCTTGGGCGCCTCCTCATCCACCTTCGGCGGACCAGACGCCTCCTTCGCCTTACGAGCAGCCTCAGCAGCCGCCGCACGATCCTTCTCACCCTGCTCACGCAGCTGCCGGAACGCCTCAGCCTGCGACGAATACCCGGGGTCAGGTAGCGGCTCCTTCTCGCCATCACCCGGCTTCTTGGCCCCGTCACCGTCCGCCTGCGACGTATCCGACCCCTCCCTCGCCTGACGAGCCTTCTCAGCCTGCGCACGCAGCTCCCGCTGCAACTCACCCTGCGCACGCAGATCCCGGTGTATCTCACCCTGCGCCGTGTACATCGGGTCAGGCCTCGACTCCTCCTCACCGTCGCCACCCGGCTTCTTGGCCCCGTCACCGTCCGCCTGCGACGTATCCGACCCCTCCCTCGCCTGACGAGCCTTCTCAGCCTGCGCACGCAGCTCCCGCTGCAACTCACCCTGCGCACGCAGATCCCGGTGTATCTCACCCTGCGCCGTGTACATCGGGTCAGGCCGCGACTCCTCCTCACCGTCGCCACCCGGCTTCTTGGGCGCCTCCTCGTCCACCCGCGGCGGACCGGACGCCTCCTTCGCCTTACGAGCAGCCTCAGCAGCCGCCGCACGGTCCTTCTCGCCCTGAAGGCGTTGTTCCCGGAGGTGTTCGCGCTGGAGTTCGTACTCGGACTTGGGGGTGTCCTTGCGAGGGCCGTTCGGGTCGGGGTCCTTACTGCCTTCCGGCCCGCCCTCGGTCTTGGGAGGCCGTCCGTCGCCCTCCTTGGACGGCTTCGGGTCGGGCTTGTGGTCGGGCTTGGGGTCAGGGTTCGGGTCCCGCTTGGGGTCCGTCGTGCGGTCGGGGTTGTGGTCGGGCTTGTGGTCGGGGTTCGGAGGGTCGGGCGTGTGGTCGGGCTTGGGGTCCGGCTTCGGGTCCGGCTTCGGGTCCGGCTTCGGGTCCGGCTTCGGGTCCGGCTTCGGGTCCGGCTTCGGGTCCGGCTTCGGTGCAGGCCGCGGATCCGGCTTCGGGTCGCCGCCGCCCGCCGTCGCCGTGGTGCCACCCGTCTGCTTGCCCTGGTCGCCCCCGGACTCGGTGGGGCGGCGGGTGGCGGGGTCCGGCGTGGTCCGGCCACCGTTGCCGGTCTGCGAGCCGGGCTTGGAGGTCTTGTCCCCGCCCGGCGTCTCCGTGCCGACCGACGGCTTCGGGCCCGTCGCCTTGCCGCTCTCGGTGCCGGCCGCGTTCGACCCGCCGTCCGTCTTCGACCCGCCCTCGGTGCTGGGCCCGCCGTCGGTGCGGTGCGAACCGGACGGCGGGGTGAGCGAGGTGGTGCGGCCGCCGCCCTCGGTGCTGGTCAGGTGCGGGCCGCCCTCGGTCGGGGCGGGGAGGCGCTCGCCGAGCCTGGGCACCGGGAACGGCGCGGCGTGGCCGGACAGGTTGGTGGCCACGGACAGCAGGGTGAGGGGGTGGAGCGGGTGGAAGTACTTGCTGCCGTCGTGGGGGATGTCGGCGTGCTGGAGGTCCCGGACGAAGTTGACGTACTTGGTCATCAGGGGCGAGGTGAGGCCGTGCATCAGGTGGCGCGCGCCGCCCATGAGGAAGCCGCTGAGGAAGCTCGCGCCGCTGGCCGAGAACTCGTGGTTCGGCTCGAAGATCAGGTTGTAGAAGCCCTCGGTCAGGTACTGGTTGAGACCGTTCTTGACCTGCTCGCCGAGCACGTGGCCGAGCACGAACATCGTGTTCATCTTGCCGACGCGGCCGGCGAGTTCGGGAAGCTTCTCGGCCAGGAGCTTGAGTTCTCCGGTGGCGACCTTGGAGTTGTTCGCGATCTCGCGCAGGGCGGCGGCCAGGCCCGCGCGGGCTTCCCCCGACTTGGCCCACTTCTGGGCGAACTCCTTGCCGAACGCTGTTCCCAGCTCGCGGGCGAGGTCCTTGCCGAGGGCGGGGCCGAGGTGCTTCTCGAAGGACTTCGCCATGTTCTCCGCGAACTGGGCCCCGGCCTTGGCGCCGGTCTTGCCGCCGGCCGCGAAGCCCTTGGAGAGGAAGGCGGAGTTCTCCCGCAGGAGCTTTTCGAGGCTGTTGGCGAACTTGTTCGCCGCCTCGTCCCCGATCGCCCGGCCGGCGCCGGCCCCGGCTTCCTTCGCCCCGGCCTTCCCGAGCCCCTTGGCCCCGGCGTTGCCGAGCTCCTTGGCCCCGACATTGCCGAGCTCCTTGGCGCCGAGGTTCGCGAACTCCTTGGTCCCGCCCTTGGCGATCCCGGCGGCCAGGTTCTTCAGCGAGGCGCTCAGTTCCTTCGAGACGAAGAGCTTCCCGAACATCTTGCCGAAGAGCTTGCCCAGGCCCATGCCCAGCAGGTGCAGCGGGCCGGCGATGATGCCGCTGATCGCGCCGAAGATCGCGGCCTGCTTGGTCAGGTCCTTGTCCCACTCGTGCCGGTTGCCCTGCCCGAACTGGATGCCCTGGATGATCCCGTCCATCACCAGGCCGCCCACCACACCGAAGAAGGTGTGCATCAGGATCACCTGGAGGAGCTTCTTCAGCAGGTTGATGATGATCGTCTTGACGACCTGCTTGACGGGCTCGACCGCGAGGAGCGAGGTGCCGGCGGTGAACGGGGACCAGAAGATGGCCAGCGCGATCTCGATCAGCAGCTGGACGATCTGGCCGATGATCATCCACTTCGTGTACTCGACGGTGTTCGCGACCTTGCCCGCGAACTCGCTGAGCTGCTTGCAGAGTTCGGTCGCCGTGGCGATGTAGTTGGTGCCCTCCTTCCCCTGGCCGACGAACCGCCCCATGTCCTGTTCGAAGGCCTCGGCGGTCTGCCCCTCGAACTGCTGCCGGCACTTGG
This sequence comes from Kitasatospora sp. NPDC058243, assembly GCF_042882025.1. Taxonomy (NCBI): domain Bacteria; kingdom Bacillati; phylum Actinomycetota; class Actinomycetes; order Kitasatosporales; family Streptomycetaceae; genus Kitasatospora; species Kitasatospora sp. NPDC058243. The sequence goes on along the minus strand of NZ_JBHVWW010000079.1, from coordinate 18,570 downwards.
CCACCAGGTCCACGATGTAGGCCTCGAGCTGCGGCAGTTCCTCGGAGAGCGTCTTGTACTCGTCCCGGACGTCTCGCAGCAATCCCTCGTTGGACTCCGGCCACGGCATCCCGGTGAGGATGTGGAAGAAGGTCGCCACGCCGGGCGAGACCTGGATCGAGGAGTGGGCCATGGCGGGGAGCCTCCGGCTGCGAAGCCTGCTGGTGCTGTGCGGTGCGGGTGGGGAACGGGCGCCGTCCGGCGCTATCGGCGGGTCACTTCACCAACCCGGCATTGTGCTCGTCGGTCGAGTCGAACAGGTCGGCCACGTTCATGCCGTTCTTCGCGACGCGCGCCAGCTTGTCCCTGATGCCGCCGACCAGTTCGAGCAGATTGGTGGTCGGCTCGTCCACCTTCTCGTGGTACTGCTTGCCGATCTCGTCGGATCCGGCCGCCGTGCGGTTCACCTTGTTGACGTGGTCGATCTGGCCGTAGACCTTGTCGACCAGCTCGGACATCTTGTCGAAGTCGCCGAACGCCGCCTTCAGGTCCTCAAGTTTCACCAACTGCTTAGCCATTGAACTCCTCCTGCTTGTGGGTCTTGGTCTGGTCGGCTCCCGGCCGCATCGCGGTGAGCGGCTCCAGCAGCGCGTCCAGGTCCAGGCCTCCCAGCATCGACAGCAGGGGGTCCTCCTCCTGGTCGCCGGTGACCGCCAGGCGCAGCGACTCGCCGACCCCGTCGAAGGCGCGCATCGACCGGGTGATCTGCTCGCCCATCCGGGCCTTGGCCTCGTTCAACACGTCCTTGAGGACGGCGGCCAGGTGCGCGGGGGCCATCTCCTGGTAGGCGGTGGTGTGGAAGGTCAGCGCGAGCACCTCGCCCTGCGCGCCCACCTTCACGGTGAGCATCCGGTCCTTGGTCGTCACCGAGGCCGTCGCCGCCTGCAGTTGCCGGGTCATCTCGGCCATCTTGACCTGCTGCTCCTCCAGGGCGGCCATCGCCTGGGCGAGCTGCTCCTCGAACGAGAACGTCATCTCCGTGTTCCTTTCCACTCCCGTGACGCGGCGCCGACTCAGCGGCCGATCACTCCGCTGACCGCACCGGTGTCGGTGCCCCAGACCTCTTCGTCCTCGGCCAGCCAGGTGGTCCGCTGCCGGCCCTTCTCGCCCTGGCCGCCGCCCATTCCGCCGCCCATCGGCGGGACCATGGGCATCCCGCCGCCGCTGGTGTTCACCGAGCGGCCCCGCATCGCGGCGGCCTCCTCGGCGGCGAGCGCGGAGGCCTTCTGGCTCATCGTGGCCTTCTCGGCGGCGGCTGCTCCGGCGCCGGCGACCTTGGCCGCGGGCGGCGGTCCGCCGTTCTCCGCCACCCGGGGGCCGACTCCGCTGCTGGTGTTGAGGATCCGGGGGGCCTGGCCGCCGCCGGAGGTGCCGAGGCCCTCGTACGTTCCCCCACCGGCGCCGCTGAACATCCCCGGGTAGGTGCCGACCGCGCCGAAGCCGTCGTTCTGGTCGAGGCTGCTGCCCCCCGACCCCAGGTTCAGGGTCCAGGGCGTGCCCCCACCGGTGGACGGCGGGCGCGCACCGCTGATGTCGCCCCAGGTGATGGTTCCGCCACCACCACTGCCGCTGCCACTGCCACTGCCACTGCCACTGCCGCCCACCGAGGCCCAGGCGTGCTGGAGGTCGCGCGAGCGCTGGATGTAGTCGGAGATCGGCTTCTTCTGGGGGTCCAGCAGGGTGCCGTCGTCGGCGATCGAGGAGCCCTTCTCGACCACGATCGGGTTGCCGTTGGCGTCCAGGATCTCCTTGCCGTTGGGATCGACCACCGTGCCGTCCTCGCGGATGGTCGATCCCTTCGGCACCTTGGCGTTGGGGCCGTACACGCCTCCGCCGGTGCCGGCCGGCACGTTGGCGCCGGGGGGCACCACGATCGGCTTGCCGTCCTTGCCCAGCACCTCCTTGCCGGAGGAGTCGTAGACCTTGCCGCCCGAGATGTAGCCGCCGGGCGGCAGGAGGATCGGCTTCTTGTCCTTGTCCAGGAGCACGTTGCCGTCCTTGTCGCGGATCGGCGTCCCGGCGCCGAGGCCGCCACCGTTCCCGCCGGCGCCGTCACCGCCGATGATCGGCGGCGGGGGGATGTGGGTGTTCTTGTCCCCCTTGCCGCCGCCCCCGCTACCGCCGCTGCCGCCGGCGCCGTCGCCACCGATGATCGGCGGCGGGGGGATGTGGTTGTTCTTGTCCCCGCCGGCCCCGCCGTCCCCCCCGCCGGCTCCCCCGCTGCCGTCGCCGAGACCGGGCGGTGGAGGTGCGTCGGGGTTCTTGGGGTTGTTGGGGTCGTTGGGGTCCGGCATCTCCTTCGGCGGAAGCGTGATGCCGACCGGCATGAGGTCGAACCCGAGCTTGGTGATCAGCGGGTCGTACGCGCTCCCCAGTGCCGCCATCGCGTCGTCACCGGGCTTGTCCAGGTAGTCGGCGACCTTCTTCAGCCACCTCTCCTTGGCCTTCTGGTCGAGAGCGGCGTAGAAGGCGTCGTTGCGGGGGTCGCCCAGCGAGGAGGTGTCGTACTTCCAGGTGCTCTCCGCGGTCCAGTACATGGGGGCCTTGTGCATCTCCTCCCACAGGACCTCCTGGATGCACTGGTACGGGAACCCGGTGCTGTACCAGACCGATTGCGCCGTCCTGACCGCCTTGATGACGACGCCGATTCCGTACGCCGCGTACTCCAGCGAGGGCCCGTAGTTGGCCCCGACCAACTGGTTGCGCAGGTCGTCGAGTTCGACGGCGAACCGTTCGAGGAGCTTCTTGAACTCGCCCGCCGCGTCGCCCTCCCAGCTGTCGCCCGGGCCGTCGATCTGCTCCGCCCACTTGCGGAACGCTTCGGCCTGGGTCGACAACCACTTCGTGGTGTCCTCGATCGCCTTGGCCCCGGCCAGCAGGCTCTGCGGGTCGATCGTGTCGTTCCCGCGGGTACTGATCGGGAGCTTCTCCTTGGAGTCCGGAGCCACGTCGGTCGAGACGTCCGGCATGATCGGGTCGAGGATCAACTCGGCCTGGTGGTTGAACTTGGAGAGCACGCCGTTGGGGTCGTTCCCCCACTTGTCGTAGTCGATGTGGACGTTGATCTTGAAGTGGCGCGGGCCGCCCTTGTTGTTGTTCGCGGTGCCGTCGTAGAAGTTCATCGCCCACCAGACGTCCGGGTTGCCCAGCCCCGTGCCGTCCGTCAAGTACGTCTGGGTGGACGCGTCCTTGGGGTCGAAGTACCCGTTCTCGACGGACATGTTCCCGGACTTGATCCATCTCTCGGCCTTCGCTCCCGCGATCTTGTCCCGCGTGGTGATCTCCACCGGAGACTGCTTGGAGTTGAAGGCGGCGAGCGTCGTCTCCCAGAGCATGGGCACGGAGGTCTCCAGGTGGGTCGAGGGGTTCAGGGGTACAGGGAGCCGACCGGAAGGGGAAGAGCGCTACTTCCCGCCGCCGCCACCACCGCCACCGCCACCGCCACCGCCGCCGACGGCGATGACGTCCTGCAGGATCTGCATCACTTGCGCGGCCGTCAGAGCCTCGTCGTGAGCGGTGTCCATCAGGTTCAGGAAGCTCAGGACGTCGAGCCGGCCCTTCTCCATCTGGTTGTGGAAGGTCTTGAAATCACCCACCACGGTGCCGGCGAGGTGCGAGAACCCCTTCGCCAGGTTGGTGCCGCTCTCGAAGTTCCCGGCCAGCAGCGAGACGTAGTGGTGTTTCGTGGTCACCGTGCCCTGGCCGCTGAAGCCCAGCATGGCCGAGTAGCCCGGGTCGGTCTCCAGCTGGCTCAGGTACGACGGCAGGATCGAGTTCGCGAAGTACTCGAGGTCGTCGTGGTTGACGCTGAGCGTGTGGCTCATGTCCGGTGCCGGGGGCCCGGGCGCCGGCGGGGCTAGGGTCGGTGCGTCGGGCACCTTCGGAGGATCCGGCGGTTTAGTGGGCATCGCGCCCGTCCCTCCGGTCGAGCCGCTCCGCGGCCGTCATCAGATGCCCGCCGCGCCGCGCCGGTCCGCGTCGCGGAGCAGGCCGTGCATGGTGCGCAGGGTGTCGGCGCCCTGCTGGATGTCGGTGGTCATGGTGGCGTCCTGGCCGGCCAGCACCAGGTAGAAGGAGTGGGCCGCGGCGGCCAGGTCGCCCTTGAGCTGGTGCTCGGCGGTCTGGATGGCCTGGAGGCAGTCCTCCATCGCGGAGTGCATGCCGTTGCCGGCCTGGGTCAGGGCGTCCGCCGCCTCGTCGATGTTCGCGTGGTGGAGCTCGATGCTTGCCATGGCTGGTCCTTTCGGTCGGCTGGGGTCCGGCCCGGGCTGCCCGGGTCCGGCAGGTCTGTCGGCGCGGGCTGGATCAGAGGTTGAGGCCCTTGTAGACCTCGTCGCCCGCGCCGCCGCCCCAGCTGTTGGTGACGCCGTAGGCCTCGTCGTGGGCGGAGTTGATCTGGGTGTGCCCGGTGGAGAACCGGTCCTGGAAGGTGGCGTAGGCGCTCTTGAGCCGCTGGTACCGGGTCTGCCAGTCGTCGATCTTCCCCTGGTAGGCGGTGCTGCACGCGGCCTTGAAGTGGTTCTGGACTTCGAGGTTGACGTCCTCGACCTGCTGGCCGGCCCGCATCATGGCCTGGATGTGGGTGTCCAGGGTCGCCAGGACGGTCTTGACGGCCGCGTCGTCGGTCTGCAAGCCCGGAGGAGTGGTCATTGCGCTGCCTTTCGTCGGTACGGGTTCTCGGCTGCGGCGGATGCCGCCCGAGCGGGTCGGCCGACCCGGTCCATCTGCTTCAACGGACGCGTGCCGGGGGGTGGTTCACCTCGCGCAGGACGGTCCTGAGGGCCGCGGCGCGGGGCTCGCGGCGCCGGTCAGCGCGGCCGGGTCGAGGCTGGGGCCGGTCGGCAGCAGGGACAGCAGGGCCTCGGGGACGGCCGAGGGGACGACCTCGCCGTAGCCGAGCTGTTTGACCGCCGCGGCGGAGGCCAGCGGGTACTTCACCCCGGCGTCGGTGACCAGGTACAGGGTCGCGCCGACGCCCGCGCTGGACAGCGCCCGCACCAGGGCGCCGCCACCGGGCTTGACGGCGATGCTGTCGGCGCCGGCGCAGGCCGGGTCCACGCCCGGCTGGGCGGCCGGCGGCGGGCCCTCGACGGCGGCGGCGTCGACCAGGGTGACGGAGGTGGTCGGTGCCTGGTCGGTGAGCCGCAGGTCGGCGCAGACGCCCCGGTTCTGGGGGATCGTCACCAGCTCCGGCGGCGCGGCCGGCAGCCCGCCGGCGGCGGCGGACGGCTGGGCGGCCGGGGCGGTGTGCCCGGTGAGGTCGGCCGGGCCGAGCTGGACGGGGGCGACGACGTCGCCCCCGTAGGCGGCGCTCTGCGTGCGGGGGTCGTTGCGCAGCAGCTCGAAGGCCATCCGGCTGAGCGGGGTGAACCCCGCCGTGGTCAGCAGGTAGGGGTCGCCGCCGGGGCCGGTGAACAGCTGGCCGACCCGGGTGGGGTGGGCGCCGAGCTGCGGGCCGGCCTTGCCGCGCTCCCCCGGGTCGGGAGCGGCCAGGTCGGGGCCGGCGGCCAGCGCGTTGAGGAAGGCTGCCGTCACCGGGTAGGGGGCGACGGCGCTCTGGCCGAGGGCCTGGCGGGCGCCGTTGACGGTGTCCAGGCGCAGCCGGCGGCCGTGCCAGAGCAGGTACTCGGCGCCGTCCGGGGCGGCGACCAGCGCGCCCTGGCCGTCCGTCAGCCCGGTGCCGCGGCGGCCCGGGCCGACCGTCAGGGCCAGCTCCGCCAGGCGGCCGCCGGACGGGCCGGGCCGGCTGACGGCGCAGGCGAGCCAGGGCGCGTCGGCGAGCTGCTCGGCCCCGGGCAGGCCGTCGGGGGCGCCGAGGATGCCGATCGGGACGCCGCGCGGGGTGTCGGCCAGCGAGCGCACGCTGACCTGGTCGACCACCAGCTGGTCGCCGGCCAGCAGCCGGGCGCTGGCCTCGTTCAGCACGGGGTGCAGGCTGCCGTCCAGGAAGAGGTAGCGGGCGCCGCTCTCCTTCACCACCACCAGGGTGCCGGGCTTCTGCCAGCCGGTGGCGCCGCCGGGGACGATCACCCCGTACACGGCCGCCACCAGGCACACCACCACGGCGATGACCAGCCCGATGACGGTGCCCCGCGAGGTGCGCCCGGCCGGGGTGTCGGCCGCGTCGGGCTCGCCGCGCAGCATGCCGGTGGCGAGCCTGCCCATCACGAACAGGTGGGCCTGCACCTGGTCGCGCTTCGACTGCATCTCGTGGTTCTCCTCGGGGCGGCGGAAGGTGCGGGGCCGGGCGGCGCACGGCGCAAGGTGCCGGGCCGGGCGGCGGGAGGTGCGGGGCCGTCAGGGTCCGGCGGCGGGAGGTACGGGGCCGTCAGGGTCCGGCTCAGCCGGCCAGGGCCCGCAGCTCGTGGTAGACCCCGGCCACGGCCAGCGCCAGCGGGATCACGGCCATCCCCGCGGTGGTGTGCAGCAGGTCCGCGGCCCGGCCCCAGTAGGGCAGCAGCCGGCGCCCGGGGATCGTCCAGGAGACCACGGCGAGGGCGGCCGCCAGGGCGAGCAGGCCGACCAGCACCAGCAGGCGCCCGCCGCTCCGCTCGCCGACGGCCAGGTGGCCGAGCAGCAGCGCCAGGCCGTAGGCGCCGGGCAGGAGGACGGACAGCCGCTGCGGGATGCTGCCGATCGCCCGGGAGTGCAGCAGCAGCAGGACGGACAGGGTCACCGTCAGGGCCGTGGCCGCCCAGCCGGATTCGCCGGCCACCAGGGTCAGGCATCCCGTGAGGACCGTGCCGAGCGCCAGGTGGAAGGCCGTCAGGAAGCCGTCGGCGACATCGCTGCGGCTGCGGACGGTGGCGCTCGGGACGGGCGCGATGCCCTCCTGGAGCTCCTCGGCGTTGCGCGGCAGCGCGGGCAGCCGCAGTCCGGACAGGCGGAAGCAGATCCCGGGGACGAACGCCCCGAGGATCACCGCGAGCACCGCCAGCACGGCCGCCACCTGCGGGCCGTCCTCCCCGCCCAGCGTCAGCCCGCCCGCCACCATGACGTACAGGGCGAACAGCACCGCGCCGAGGAACAGCGGCGCCGAGCAGCCGACGGCGGCCAGCGCCAGCACCGCCGCGCCGGCGGCCGCGCAGCCGCCCGCCAGCATCCGGGCGCCGACCGCGCCGGCCCCGCCGCCGGCCGGCAGCAGGGCCCCGGCCATCGCGAGGTAGGGCACCGCCATGGCACCGAGCGCGGTGCCCGCGCCGGCGTCGCCGACCGCCCGGGAGGCGCTCAGCGCACCCAGCAGCAGGAGCAGGCCGGTGACGGCGGCAGCAAGGGCACGGGTCTGCTCCGGGCCGGGGAGCAGCAGCACGGCGAGCCCGCCGGCCAGGACGGCCACGGCCAGCCCGAGCGCCACGTGGTGGGTGAGCGCCGGGCGCCAGGTGTCGGAGCGGGCCCGCATGCCGGTGGCGACGCCGTCGGCCAGGTCGTCGTAGTGCACCTCGGGCAGGGCGTCGCGGCGCGGGCGCAGGTACAGCTCGTCGCCGTCGTGCAGGTCGAGCGCTTCGGCGCCCAGCTCTTCGTCCAGCGGCGGGCCGCCGAGGCGCTGCAGGACCCAGCCGTCGTGCTCGACGCCCTGTTCCTCCAGCTCGGGGCCGGCGTGCGCGAGGACGGCCGGCAGCAGGTCGGCCAGCGGTACGTCGGCGGGGACGGCGAGTTCCAGGACCGCCTCGGGCGTTCGGAACCTCAGTCGGCACAGTCCGGCGACGGCGGTCCCGTTCGCGCTCCCGTTCACACTTCTCCCTTTTGCCCTGGCCTCCGAACGGCATGGCGAGGTGACGGCCCGGGGGCGCCTGGGGGATGGACGAGCCCGGGCGTCACCTCACCAGGAGGCACGGACGGCGGGGCCCGCAGGGTTCACCGCCTGCCGGAATCCGTTTCGCTGCGGCCGTTCGCGGGCGTTCACAGCCGTTCACGGCCGTCCTCGGCGTCGGCGCCGCGCCCGCCCCGCCGAACCGGGTGAACCCGGCCGGGCCCGCCGCCCGTCGTCCCGGGTGGACGGTGCGCGTCCCGGGCCGCCGACGCAGCGAGCGGCCGTTCCCCTGCGCGAGGAGCCCTTCGTTGAGTGTGGTGCTGGTCAACCGTCCGCCGCGGCGCCCTGGCCCGGCGATGCCCGACGGCGAGATCCAGTTGCAGGAGCCGCCCGTCCTCCCCGAGGCACAGAGCGGCATGTCGAACATGATCGCCATGGCGCCGATGGCGCTCAGCTCGCTCTCGATGGTGTTCATCTTCCTGCGCCCCGGCGACAGCGGCGGCATCCTGACCTACGTCGCGATCGGCATGATGGCGCTGTCCGCCGTCGGCATGCTGGTCACCCAGCTGATCCGAGGCGCCAGCGACCGCAAGCGGGAACTGCGCGCCGAACGCCGGGACTACCTGCGCTACCTCTCCCAGGTCCGCCGCCAGGTGCGCGGCCACATCGCCCGCCAGCAGGAGGCGCTGGCCTGGCGCCACCCCGCCCCCGACGCGCTCGGCTCGCTCGCCCGCACTTCCCGGCTGTGGGAGCGGCGCAGCACCCACCCCGACTTCGGCGACGTCCGGATCGGCCTCGGCCACCAGCGGCTCGCGGTGCGGCTGGCGCCGCTGTCCACCAAACCGGTGGAGGACCTGGAGCCGCTGTGCGCGCACGCGCTGCGCCGCTTCATCAACGCCTACGGCACCGTCGCCGACCAGCCCATCGCCGTCTACCTGCGCGGGTACGCGCAGGTCCTGCTGCGCGGCGACGACCGGGCCGCGACCCGCGCCCTGGCCCGCGCCATGCTGGCGCAGCTGGCGCTCTTCCACGCCCCCGACGAACTGCGGATCGCCGTCGTCACGGACGCCGAGCACCAGGCCGAGTGGGAGTGGACCAAGTGGCTGCCGCACGCCCTGCACCCGGAGGACACCGACGGCGTCGGTCCGGTGCGGCTGGTGGCCGGATCCGTGGTGGAGGTCGAGCAGCTGCTCGGCGACGAGTTCGCCGGCCGGCCCCCGTTCGAGCCGGAGAGCCAGCCCGGCCGGGACGAGCCGTTCACCGTGATCGTGCTGGACGGCCCGCAGGCCGGGGCCACCAGCCGGGCCGCGCTGGCCGGCTGGCGCAACGCCGTCCTGCTCGACCTCGGCGACACCCTCGACTGGAAGCCGCTGCGCTTCCGGCTGCGGCTGCGGATCGAGGACGGCCGGCTCGCCATGATCGGCGCCGACCGCAACCACCGGGACGACGTCACCGACCTCGGCCGGCCCGACGCCCTGTCCGCGACGGTCGCCCGCCGGCTGGCCGCCCAGCTCGCCCCGTACCGGATCGGCGACTCGACGGAGGCCGGGGAACCGCTGGCCACCGACTACGACCTCGCCTCCCTGCTCGGCATCCGCGACCTGCACCGGCACGAGATCGCCCAGGGCTGGGCCGGGCGGGGCGTCCGCGACCGGCTGCGGGTGCCGCTCGGCGTCTCCGGCGACGGCACGCCGGTCGAACTGGACATCAAGGAGTCCGCCCAGGGCGGCATGGGCCCGCACGGCATGCTGATCGGCGCGACCGGCTCCGGCAAGTCCGAGCTGCTGCGCACCCTGGTGCTGTCGCTGGCCCTCACCCACTCCTCCGAAGTGCTCAACTTCGTCCTGGTCGACTTCAAGGGCGGCGCGACCTTCCTCGGCCTCGACCGGCTGCCGCACACCTCGGCGGTGATCACCAACCTCGCCGACGAAGCCGCCCTGGTCGACCGGATGCGCGACGCCCTGCACGGCGAGCTCGTCCGCCGCCAGGAACTGCTGCGCTCCGCCGGCAACTACAGCTCGCTGCTCGACTACGAGACCGCCCGCGCCGCCGGCACCCCGCTGGACCCACTGCCCACCCTGTTCGTCGTGGTCGACGAGTTCAGCGAACTGCTCGCCGCGCACCGCGACTTCATGGAGCTCTTCATCATGATCGGCCGCCTCGGCCGCTCCCTCGGCGTGCACCTGCTGCTGGCCTCCCAGCGCCTGGACGAAGGCCGGATGCACGCCCTGGAGTCGCACCTGTCCTACCGGATCGGCCTGCGGACCTTCTCCGCGATGGAGAGCCGGGGCGTCCTCGGCGTCCCCGACGCCTACCAGCTGCCCTCCCAGCCCGGCAACGGCTTCCTCCGCAGCGACATCGCCACCCTGACCCGCTTCAAGGCCGCGTACGTCTCCGGCCCCTACCGGGCCCGGCGCCCCGCCACCGCCCGCCAGGAGGCCGCGGCCGGCCAGGTCGCCCGGTACGGCACCACCTACGTGGCGCCGCGTCAGCCCGTCGCCCTGCCGGCCGCCGAGGAGCCCGAGGAGACGCCGGAGCAGACCCACACCCTGCTCGACCTCGCCGCCGAGAAGCTCACCGACGCCGGCCCGCCCGCCTACCAGGTGTGGCTGCCGCCGCTGGGCGTCCCGCCCACCCTCGACCAACTGCTGCCGCCCCTCGCCCCGCACCCCGAGCACGGCCTCACCACCGAGAGCGACGCCGACCGCGGCACCCTGACCGTCCCCATCGGCGTCATCGACCGCCCCTTCCAGCAGATCCGCGACCTGCTCACCGCCGACCTCTCCGGCGCCGGCGGCCACGTCGGCATCGCCGGCGGCCCGCAGAGCGGCAAGAGCACGCTGCTGCGCACCCTGATCACCGCCCTCGCCCTCACCCACACCCCGGGCGAAGTGCAGTTCTACTGCCTGGACTTCGGCGGCGGCACGCTGTCCTCGCTGCGCGGCCTGCCGCACGTCGGCGGCATCACCGGGCGGCACGACCCCGAGCGGGTGCTGCGCACCATCGCCGAGGTCAACAGCATCCTGAACCAACGCGAGCAGCGCTTCGCCGAACACGGCATCGACTCCGTCTCCGCCTTCCGCCGGCGCCGCGCGGCCGGCGAACTGCCCGACGAGCCGTACGGCGACGTCTTCCTGGTCATCGACGGCTGGAACACGATCCGCCAGGAGTTCCCCGACCTCGCCCCCGCCCTCACCCTGATCGCCCAGCGCGGCCTCAACTACGGCATCCACCTGATCGTCGGCACCACCCGCTGGGGCGAGGTCACCAGCGCCCTGCGCGACCTCTTCGGCACCCGCTTCGAACTGCGCCTCGGCGACGCCGTCGACTCCGCCGTCAACATGCGGGCCGCCGCCACCGTCCCGAACATCCCCGGCCGGGGCCTCACCTCCGACCAGATGCACTTCCTCACCGCCCTGCCCCGGCTGGACGGCAGCGGCACCTCCGCCGACCTCGGCGAAGGCGTCGCCGACCTGGTCGACGCCGTCGCCGACCACTGGACCGGCCCGCGCGCACCCGAGATCCGGATGCTGCCGCTGCAACTGCCCGCCGCCGCCCTGCCCGCCCCCGAAGGCCGGCTGCGCATCCCGCTCGGTCTCCAGGACGTCTCGCTCACCCCGCTGTGGCACGACTTCGAGGAGACCCCGCACCTGCTGGTCGTCGGCGACAGCGAGGCCGGCAAGACCAACCTGCTGAAGCTCGTCGCCGCCGGCATCACCAGCGCGTACCGGCCCGACGAGGCCCGGATCATGCTCATCGACTACCGCCGGGTCCTCCAGGACGCGGTGCCCGAGGAGTACCGGCTCGGCCACGCCGTCAGCGTCGACGTGCTGCGCCAGATCGTCGACGGCGCCGCCCGCGCCATGGCCAACCGGTTGCCCGGCGCCGACATCGCCCCGGCCCGGCTGCGGCTGCGCGACTGGTGGCAGGGGCCCGAACTCTTCATCGTGGTCGACGACTACGAACTGGTCTCCGGCTCCCCCGGCGGCCTCAACGCCCACCCCTTCGCGCCGCTGCTCGACTACCTGGCGCAGGGCGCCGAGCTCGGCCTGCACCTGATCGTCGCCCGCAGCGCCAACGGCATCGGGCGGGCCTCCTCCGACCAGCTGCTGCGCAAGCTGGAGGAGGTCAACACCCCGGTGGTGCTGCTGTCCTGCCCGCCCAGCGAGGGCTTCCTGTTCGGCTCCACCAAGCCCCGCGCCTTCCCGGCCGGGCGCGGCCTGCACATCACCCGCCGGCGCACGGTCCAGGTGCAGACCGCCGTCATGGCAGAGGACGGGGACGAGGGGTGAGTCGGCCGAGTCGGGTGAGCCGGTGAACCCGGCGAGGCGAGGCGGCCGTAGAGCCTGGTGACACGTGCGGCAGACGCGGCCGCGCGGACGGAGGGCGGGCGGGACGATGAGCACATCAGCGCAGGCGGCAGGGGACGCGCCGGGCGCCGCCCCGGCGAAACGCCGACTGGCCTTCCGTCGAAACACCCCCGCCGCCGGGCCCGCCGCCCTGCACCAGGTGGGCCCGCACTTCGTCATCGCCCCCGGCGGCGCGGACGGCACCGGCCCGGCGGCCCTGCCCGCCGCGATGACCGCCGCACTGGGCCGGCTCACCGCCGTCACCCGGACCGTCACCGTCCTCGCGGCCGCCCCCGACGCACCGGCCGTCCTGTTCGGCCGGCTCGACGAGCTGACCCGCACCGCCACCGCCCGGGACGCCACCGCGCTCGTCCTCGCCGCCTCCGGCCTGGCCACCGCCCCGGACACCGGGCCCCGCCCCGCCGAACGGATCGCCGAACTGACCGGCATCGGCGTCGTCGCCCCGGACGGGCTGGTCACCCTCCGCCCCGACGGCACCCTGCTGACCAGCGGGTCGGCGGACGACGCGCCGTCCTCCTGGTGGCTCTGCACCCCGGCCGGACAGGTGCGCCGGCTCGGGCCGGTCTGGCCGCTGCCGACGGAGCCGGCCGCCGCACCGGCCGGCTCGACCGACTCGGCCGGCTCGGCTAGCTCGGCCGCGGAGACCGTGGTGATGAAGCGTCCGATGGCGGAGACCGCCGTGCTGGAGCTTCCGGTGGCCGCGCCCGTCGTGGCCTCGCCCGCGCGGGGCGTTCCGTTGGGCGCCGTGTCCGCACCCGGCCCCGCCGCAGCGGCCCCGGAGCCCGCCGCCCCCGCCCGGCGCGTCGAGGCCGCACCGCCCGCCGCGCCCACACCGCCCGCCGCGCCCGCCGACCCGCTGGTCACCGCGCTGCCGCACGGCTACTGGTTCCGCAGCGAGCCCGACCCCGACGGCCCGTCCGGCCCGCTCACCAGGGCCACCGCCGACGAGGGCACCGTCATCCTCGTCGTCGGCCACCCGGGCGCGCCCCTCCCCCCGGCCGCCGAGCTCGCCGCCCGGCTCCGCCGCCTGCTCCCCGGCCCCGAGGCCGACCTGCTGCTCAGCGCCCCCTGGGCCGCCACCGGCGCGCTCACCGCCCTCGCCACCGGGCTCGCCACCGAACTCGGCCACGACCTCCGGGCCGCCGTCGGCCTGCCCATGCGCACCACCAGCGGCTTCTCCTCCCGCGTGCTGGCCGCCGACGGCACCCCCGCCTGGGAACCGTGGCTGACCGAGCTGACCGCCTCCCCCACCAGGCGCCGCGTGGTCGCCTCCGCCTGGCGCACCACCCCCGGCGGCCCGGCCGCCTGCGGACCGGCCCTCTACGAATCCCCGGTCACCGGCTGGCGGTTGGAGGCCGTGCCGGCCGGCCTGTGGCTGCGCCCCGAGGAGCCGCCACAGGACCGCGGGCCCCGCCTGCGCGACCCCGACCCGGCCCACCCGCTGCTGATCGCGGGCGCGGACGGGCGAACGGTGCCGCCCGAGGTGCTCGCCGTCCTGGACGAGCTGCGCGCCGCGCTCACCACCCCCGGTGCGACCGCACCCGAGCTGCTGATCGACGGCGCACGCCGCGGAAGCTTCCTCCCCGCGGCGCAGCCCACCCAGCCCACCCAGCCCGCCCAGCCCGCCGTGCAGGCCACCGTGCAGGCCGCCGCGGTCGACCCGCAACGACCGGCCCCCGAAGGCGAGTTCGCCACCGCCGCCACCATCACCGCGGCCATCCCGCCGGCCTCGGCGGTCCGGACCCAGACCGCCGCCACGGCCGACCCCGACGCCCAAGTCCCCGCCCCGGACGAAGAGTTCACCACCGCTACCGCCACCCTCCCGGAGCCCCCGGCCCCGGCCCCGGTCCCGGCCCAGCCGCAGATCCCCGAACCGGCCGCACCGCCCGCCGCCGAAGCACCCACGCCCGAACCGGCCCCCGACCCCGAGCCCGCCCTCGAACCCGAGCCCGAGCCAGCCCCGGTCCCCGAACCCGAACCCGAACCGGCCCCCGCCCCCGCCCCCGAGCCCGAAGCCCCCACCCGCGCCCGCCTCCTCGCCCCCGACGGCACCGCCGTCTCCGGCCGCCCGAGCACGGCCGCCGAGCGGACCGCCTTCCGGGCGCTCCTGGGCGAGCACTTCCAGCGCTGCGCCAGCCGCGCCGAGCAGGTCGCCATGCGGCTCCCGGCGCTGCGCTCGCACTCCCGGGACGACCTCAAGAGCGACCTCGCGGCGGTCTACCTGCACCACGTCGACACGGGCGTCCCGGTCCTGCACACCGAGCTGGTCGTGGCGGCCCGCCGACCGGGCTCCGGGCCGCTGGACCCGTACCTGGCGTGCCTGGGATCCGGCCTGCGGCGGCTGCCGAACCACCGGGGCGCCGTGCTGCTGGGCGCCGACGCGGGCGAGGAGGAGCTGCGTCACTACGTGCCGGGGACGCTGCTGGTGGAGCCCGCGCCGGTGGTCGGGACGCCGGCGTTGGAGGTCGTACCGGGGACGCCGGTCGAGTTCCTGGTGTGGTCCGCGACCGGCCGCCGCACCTCGGTGATCGCCGAGGACGGCGAGCCCGAGGTGGTGTTCCCGCCCGGTTCGTGGTTCTCCGTCCTGGAGGTCATGCCGGGCGAGGACGGCGAGCCGACCCGCGTCCTGCTGCGCGAGGTCGGCCCGGGCGCCACGGCCGGGACGGCGGACGAGCGCGACCAGCAGGCCCTGGAGCGGCTGCTCGCCTGGCAGGCCCGCCGCGACCTGCTCGCCCCGGAGGACCTCCGCTCCCCGTCCCGCCCCGAGCGACTCCGCCTCACCCCGGGCGTCACCGCCGCCCGGTGACCGGCGTCGGCCGGAAGGGCTACGCCACTGACGCCGGGCCAGTTCAGGCCGGCCCTCGGACCTGACGGATCCGCCGCCACGTCCTGCACCAGATGCCGACACGGCTTCCCCGGAGCGGACTTGACGGTGGCTCCCGCACCGCCCGACAGGCCGACAAGTTGTCTGTACAGCTCCGGGCCCCTTGGCGGCCATCGGATCGTCATCGAACTCCCCGGCCCCGGTCACCTCGGTCGCTTAGAAACGTGACTGGTCCGGGTCGAACCGATGGTCCGGCGCCCGTCAGCAAGGAGCCCCACCCGATGAGTCCGATGCCCGAACTGTCGCGCCGCAGCCTGCTCGGCGGCGCGGCGGCGGCCGCCGTGCTGTCCGCCCTCCCGATCAGCGTCCAGCAGGCGCTCGCCGCGCCGGCCAAGCCCGGGCGGCTGGCGGACATCCAGCACGTCGTGGTGCTGATGCAGGAGAACCGCGCGTTCGACCACTACTTCGGCACCCTGGCGGGCGTCCGCGGCTTCGGCGACCGGACGGCGGTGCGCGGGGTCAACGGGCGCTCGGTGTTCCACCAGCCCGACCCGGGCCGCAAGGAGGGCCACCTGCTGCCCTTCCCGATGAACGCCGCGCACACCAGCGCCTACCAGCAGGGTGCGCCCGCCTTCGGCTTCGTGGACTCGATGAAGGCCTGGAACGACGGCCTCGCCGACGGCTCGGTCACCCGCCGCTCCGGCGGCTGGCTCGGCCAGGGCTACTACGAGAGCGCCGACATGCCCTTCTACCACGCGCTCGCCTCGGTGTTCACCACCTGTGACGCCTACTACGCGTCCGTCCAGTGCAACACCAACACCAACCGCGACCACCTGATGACCGGGACCAGCGGCGGCACCGTACGGGACACCCCGGTGACCGACAACACCGAGATCCCCGGCGGCTACGAGTGGACCACCTACGCCGAGCGCCTGGAGCGGGCCGGCGTCAGCTGGAAGACCTACCAGGCGCTGGACAACTTCGACGACAACGCGCTCGCCTGGTTCGCCCCCTTCGTCAAGGCCAAGCCCGGCGAGCCGCTGTACGAGCGCGGCATGCGGGCCGTCGGCGACCCGGCGAAGAAGAACGACCCGTTCGCGATGGGCGACGCCCTGGTCGACGCCTTCGCCGCCGACGTCCAGGCCGACCAGCTGCCGCAGGTGTCCTGGATCGTCGCCCCGGCCGCGCTCTCCGAGCACGCCAACTACGCGCCGCCGAACGGCGAGCACCTCACCGCCCGGCTGCTCGCCGCCCTGGCGGCGAAGCCCGAGGTGTGGCAGAAGACCGTCTTCATCCTCAACTACGACGAGCACGGCGGCTTCTTCGACCACCAGCTGCCGCCCGTCCCGCCGCTGGCCACCGGGCGCGGCAAGTCGACCGTGCCGGTGGACGGCGAGGTCGTCGTCCGCGTCAGCAAGGGCTCCGCCACCTACCACCGGGTCGTCGGTCAGGACGGCAAGTACCGGGTCAAGGCCGCGGACGGCTCGCTCGCCTGGTCCGACACCCTGCCGGCCGGCGAGACCCTGGTCTCCGGCCCGTACCCGATGGGCCTGGGCGTGCGGGTGCCGATGGTCGTGGTCTCGCCGTGGACCCGCGGCGGGGTCGTCGACTCCACCGTCTACGACCACACCTCGGTGCTGCGCTTCCTGGAGCAGCGCTTCGGCGTCCAGGAGCCCAACATCAGCCCGTGGCGGCGCACCGTCTGCGGCGACCTCACCAACGTCTTCGACTTCTCCGGCCGCAACCCGGCCTGGCCGCAGCTGCCCGACACCAGCGGCAACCGGCAGAAGGTGGTCGACACCGGCAAGCTCCCCGCCCCCACCGTGCCCAGCCCGCAGGCCTTCCCGCAGCAGCAGCGCGGCACCCGCTCGGCCCGCCCGGCGCCCTACGACCTGCTGGTCAAGCCCCGGCTGAAGGGCGGCGAGCTCACCCTCGACCTGGTCAACCAGGGCCGCCAGGGCGCGGTGTTCGCCGTCTACCCGGCACCGGGCGGCGCGCCCCGGCACTACACCGTCGGCGCGAAGAGCCGGCTCTCCGACGTCTGGACGGTCGGCCCGGAGGGCTACGACCTGCGCGTCCACGGCCCCAACGGCGCGCTGTGGCACCTGCGCGGCGACGCCGCCGGCACGTACGAGGTGTCGCTGTCGGAGGAGCGCAACGGCAAGGTCCTCGAAGTCGACGTGATCAACCGCTCGCGCACCGCCCAGACCTTCCTGGTCGGCGACCTCGCCTACGGCGACGGGCTGCGCGAGGTGCGGGTCGCGGCCGGCGACGACCGGACCGTCAACCTCGCCGTCCGGCCCGAGGGCTGGTACGACGTCGCGGTGGCCGTCCGTGGGGACCTCACCTTCCGCCGCCGGATCGCCGGCCGCTTCCCCTGGGACGACCGGACGGTCACCGACCCGGCCCTGGGCCTGGCCGACCCGCTCGCCGTGGACGTCGCCCTCGGGGCCGCCTCCAGCACCATCGACGAACCCGTCCTGCTGCCCGGCCGCCCGGCCCGGGTCTCGGCCGTGCTCACCGCCACCGCCGCGCTCACCGCCGTCGAGGCGCAGCCCGTCGTCCCGCCGGGCTGGACGGTCACCGCCGTCACCGCGCCGCCCACCGCGCTCGCCGCCGGCGCCACCGCCACCGCCGTCTGGGAGGTCACCCCGCCCGCCCAGCTGCCGGACGGCGCCACCCACCGGATCCTGGTCACCGCCCGGGCGCTGGCCGGCGACCGCTTCGCGATCGCCGACGGCGAACTCGCCGCCCGCACCGCCCCCGTGATGGCCGGCCACCTGCTGGGCGAGGACTTCGAGTCGCTGGCCGGCGCGCTCCAGCCGCAGGACGGCGTGCTCGGCTGGACGGCCCGGGCGCCGCAGGGCTGGTCGGTGGTCAACGCCCCCGGCATGCCGCAGGGCACCGTCCGGCTCCAGGGCTGGACCTTCCACACCAAGCGGGAGTGGTCCACCCCGGCCGGGCAGGACCGCGGCAACTTCACCCGCGGCCTGGGCGTCCTCGCCGTCGCCGACCCGGACGACTGGGACGACACCGGCTCCCCCTCCCGCAAGGGCGTCTTCGACTCCACGCTCGTCTCCCCCGCCGTCCGCCTCCCGGTCGGCGCCGACACGCTGTACCTGGCCTTCGACTCCCACTACCGGCAGGAGGCCCCGCAGAAGGCGTCCGTCACCGCCGTGTTCGACAACGGCGCGGAGACCCGCCTGGTGTTCTACAGCGCCGACGCCACCGGCAACGACAACGCCGGCAAGGACGTCCAGAACACCCTCGTCACCCGCCGCCTCACCGTCCCGGCGGGGGCGCAGGCGGTGACGCTGAAGTTCCGGATGTACGACGCGGGCAACAACTGGTACTGGGCGGTCGACCACATCCGCCTGGACAGCCGGCCGATCACGGGCTGACCGGCCGGGAGCGGCCCGATCGGCCGCGGGGGGGGGGGGGGGGGTTTTGGAGGGGGGGGGTGTGGGGGGGTGGGGGGGAGGTTTGGGAGGGTTGGATATTGACGAGGTGACGGTGCTGGGGGAGTGGTCTTCCTATGATGGGCGAATGACGCCCGCGGACCGCTTCTCCGGGCCTGAACACCCCGA
>NZ_JBHVWW010000078.1:0-45117 GCF_042882025.1 Kitasatospora sp. NPDC058243 | reverse complement strand
GGCGAGGGCGGCGCCGGCGGCCTTCTCGACGTCGGCGGCGTGCAGGGCGGCGCGGGCCGGGTCGACGTCGCCGTCGGCGTCGATGAAGCCGGCCTCGACGGCGGCGGCGGTCTCCTGCTCGACCTCGGCGAGGCGCTGGCGCAGGTGGTCGACCTCGCTGCGGGCCTTCTGGGCGGCGGTGGCGGCCTCGGTGGCGTCGGACTGGGCCTTGGCACCGTCGTCCTGGAGCTCGCCGGCGCGCTGCTCCTCGGTGTCGGCACGGGCCTCGGCGGCCGCAGCGGCGCCTTCCAGGGCGCGGGCCAGGGCGGTGGCGGCGCGGGCACGGGCGGCGAGCGCGGGGGCGGCGTCGAGTTCGGCCTCGCGGATGGCGGCGGCGACCCGGGTGATCCGGTCGGCGGCGGCGCGCTGGCGCAGGACGGCCTCGGCGGCCTGCCAGGCGGAGTGCAGGGTGCGGGCGTCGATGAGTTCGCGGCGCAGTGCGGCGGCCTCGGCGGTGGCCGCGGCGAGGCCCAGGGTGGCGTGCCGGTGGGTGAGTTCGGCGGTGATGAGGGTGTGCCGGGTGCGGTCGGCCTCGGCGGCGGTGACGGCGCCCGCGGCGGCGGCGACCTCGATGGCGAGGTCCTGGGCGCGGTCGCGTTCGGCGGCGGCGCGGGAGGTGAGGGCGTGGGCGAGGCGTCGGGTGCGGCGTTCGGCGGTGCGGTGGGCCTCGCGGACGCTCTCGCGGGCGCCGGTGGCCTCGACGATGCGTTCCAGCAGGTCGAGGGAGCCGGCGGTGAAGTCGCGTTCGGCGGTGAGTTCGGCGCGGCGGCCGAGCTTGGCGGCGAAGCCGTGGACGAGGTCGGCGAGGCCGTCGGTGTCCCGGGTGTCGGTGACGGCGCGCAGCAGCAGGTCGGTGAAGTCGCTGTCGTGCTTGACCGCGAAGAGGCCGGCGGCCTCGCCCTCGTCGGCGTTCATCTCGCGCTGGTAGCGGAAGAGTTCGGGGTCGAGGCCGAGTTCGCCGAGGTGCTCGGTCCAGCGGTCGTGGCCGTCCTCGAAGACCAGGTCGAGGTGCGGGTGGGCCTTGCCGGCCTCGGTGAGGGCGTCGCGGAAGCCCTTCATGGTGCGGCGGCGGCCGCGGGCCTTCTGGTCGCCGGCCAGGCCGATGCGTTCGGCGACCGGCAGCGAGTCCAGGGTGAGGCCGGGGCCGGGGCGGAAGGAGTACCAGGTCTCGGCGAACTTGCGCGGGTCGGAGGAGACCTGGCGGCCGCGCCACTCGCTGACCTTGCCGACCACGATCAGCTCGCCGGTGACGGTGTGCTGCCACTCCAGCGCGACGTGGCCGCAGTCGTCGGCGAGCAGGAACTTGCGCAGCACGCCGGAGCTGGCGCCGCCGAGGGTGTTGCGGTGGCCGGGGAGCATCACCGAGAAGATCAGTTTGAGCAGGACGGACTTGCCGCCGCCGTTCTCCAGGAAGAGCACGCCGGCCGGGGCGGGGCGGCGGACCGGGCCCTCGGTGTCCTCGCCGAACAGGCCGATCTGCTGCGGGGCCGGGTCGGCGACGGGCTCGCCGACACCGCGCAGGTCGAGCACCGTGTCGGCGTAGCGGGCGCCGGCCGGTCCGATCGAGTAGAGGCGGACCCGGTTGAGCTCGTACATGTGCGGCGGTTCTCCGTGGGCGAGTCGGGTAGGGGTGTCAGAGCGAGTGGAACGGCAGGCCTGCGTCGGCCACCAGTTCGTCGCCGGTGTCCGGCGGCAGCAGGCTGGCGGTGCCGTCGGAGACCGGGACGATGCCGAGGTCGAGCAGTTCGGCCATGGCCGCGCTGCCGGCCAGGTCGCGGACCTGGAGCTGGTAGCGGGCGGTGGTGCGGTAGGTGCCGCCGGAGTCGTCGGAGACCTTCTGCAGGAAGCCGGAGTCGACCAGGAACAGCACGGCCTTGGCGACGATGCCGATGGTGGAGCCGGAGAGCCGGCGGGCGTCCTTGGTGGCGCCGGTGGCGGTGCGCCGGGCCCAGACCCGCCAGGCGGCCTCCAGGCCGGGGGCGTCGGACTGCGGGTCGGTGTTGTCGCCCTCGGTCGCGGCCTGCTCCTCCAGGCGGCGGCAGGCCTGGCGGACGAAGGCGTCGACGCCGTTGACGGTGATCCGGCCGAGGTAGCCGTCGTCGGCGAGGTCCTCGGGCCGGGGGAAGGCCATCGCGGCGACGGCGAGGTGGGCCAGGCCGTGCAGGAAGCGGTCGGTGGACTCGGTGGCGGCGCGGCGCGAGTAGTCGCCCATCCGGACGGCGAACAGCGAGTCCTCGGCGGCGGCGACGGCCATGCCGGCGCGCGGCGAGACCTCCAGGACGACCAGGCCCATGCCGGTGGCGACGGCGTCGGCGAGCCGGGCGAACGGCGGGTCCTCGCGGTGGCGGCGGACGAGTTCGGCGTACTCGGCGTCACGGGCGGGGAGCAGCTTGGCCTGGAGGCCGAAGGAGACCAGCCGGGCGGCGTCGGCGACGTCGCCCGGGGTGATCGGGGCGGGGGCCGCGGGTTCGGTCTCGGCCGCCCAGGACGTGTCGTGGTGGGTCGTCACGGGCGGTGCTCCTCGGGGCTGTTGCTAGTACGGGTGATCTGGTGGTGCGTCGAGACGGCGGCTTCGTCAGCCGGCGTCCTTGCGGTCGGCGGCCATGCCGGCCGCGTCGAGCAGGGCGCTGCCGACGATCAGGTCGGCGCCGCCGAACTGCGGGTCGCGCAGCGGGGTGCCGTCGTCCACGGCGAACAGCAGCCGCTCCTCGCCCTGCCGGTAGGCGGTGCCGACCGGCGGGCTGGCCGCGTGGACGGCCAGCAGGGCGACCAGGTACGGCAGCTCCGGGTCCTGCCCGCGGGCCTCGGCGAGCAGGCCGGAGAGCCGGCGGGGGGCGTCGGCGGGCAGGTCGAGCAGGAGCAGCGCGGCCTCCAGCTGGGCTTCGGAGAAGCGGCTGTCGTCCGGGGTGGCGACCAGGTCCGGGTCGGGCAGTTCGGCGCCGAGGTGCTCGCGCTCGACCGGCGGGGTGAGCAGCAGGTCGACCAGGTCGGCGACCCGGACGGAGACGGGGGTGCGCAGGCCGGCGCCGCGGGCGAAGAAGGCACCGGTGGGGCGGACGGCCTGCTCGACCGGCAGCCGCAGCACGGGGGCGAGCAGCTGGCCGTAGAGGTCGATGCCGCTGCGGGCGCCGGGGGTGGCGAAGGCCTGCCGGTCCTGCTCGGCGCGGAACAGCGGGCCGGCCTCCAGCAGGCGGGTCTGCAGTTTGGTGTGGCGGCGGATGCAGTCCTTGACGATGTCGAGCAGCTCGGCGGCGCGGCGCTTGTTCTCGGCCCCTTCGGGGGTGTTCGGCTCGGCCTCGTCGCGGGCCTTGCGGATGTTGGTGAGAATCGCGTTCTCGTGCCGGTAGCGGTCGGCGATGTGGTCCAGCGCCTCGTCGATGAGGTCCGGGATGGCGCGCATCCAGTCGACGGCGCGGACGTTGCGCCGGGTCGCGTCGAGGGCGCGGCGCAGCGTCTCGGCGTACTGGACGGTGCGGTAGCGGGCCTGCTCGGCGGCGAGTTGGGCGTCGGCCAGGCGGCCGCGGCGGATCAGCACCTCCAGCTTGACCTCGGCGGCGATCTGGGCCGAGGTGACGTCGGTGTCGAGCGCGCCGACCAGGACGTTGACCGCCTCGTCGGTGGTGCGCAGGTAGACGCCGCCGTCGGGGCCGGGGACCTCCTCGATCAGCTTGAAGTCGTAGTCGCGCCGGACGTACGCGCCGTCCGCGCCGAAGGTGCCGTAGACGGCGCGGAAGCCCCGGTCGACGCTGCCGACGTTGATCAGCGACTCCAGCACCCAGCGGGCGACCCGCTCGTGCTCGGCGGCGGGGCGGCCGGCGGCCTGGGCGGCGACCCTGGGCAGCAGGCGGGCGAGCACTATGTCGCGGTCGGCGCCGGTGTCGAAGTCCATGTGCAGGGTGACCAGGTCGATCGCGGCGAGACCGACCTCGGCCATCGCGTAGCCGCCGTACTCGCCCGCCAGGTTGACCTTGCGGTTGTCCAGGTCGTGCAGGGGGGCGGTGCAGGCCAGCGCCTTGAGCCGGCGGGCCAGGCCCTCGTCGGCGGCGGGGCCGGGCGCGGGCCTCGCCGCGACGGACCCGGCGGGCGGCCGGGGGCCGGGCAGGGTGGGCGGGTCAGCGATGGCGGTCACGGTGCACAAGATTAGAGGTTCGCACCGACATCGACCGAAACGGGCCTTGTGGGCGGGCTGCGCGGCAGGCCGGAGGGCGTGTCGGGGGTGAATTCAGAACGGGATTTCGACGGGATTCCGCCAATTCCGAACCGATATTCGGCAAACCCGTGAAGACTGCGCGTCGCTACCGTGATGATCGGCCTATGATCACTCGACTGGTCAAAGCGGGCTTCGCCGCCGCGCTGTCCGTGACCACCCTCGCCACCGGTGCCGCCGCCTCGTCAGCCGCCCCCGCCGACGCCCCCGCCGTTCAGGGGCAGCACGTGACCGCAGCCCTGAACGGCTTCCTGCCGGGCACCACCCCTCCCGGACCGGGCAAGCTCTCGGTCGGCTGGACCTCCGCCGGCACCCAGGACCTCACCGGGCCGACCCACATCACCGTCGACCTGCCGCCCGGGCTCACCACCGAGCTCGGCATGTTCTACTCCAC
The DNA here is from genome assembly GCF_042882025.1 of Kitasatospora sp. NPDC058243. Classification (NCBI taxonomy): domain Bacteria; kingdom Bacillati; phylum Actinomycetota; class Actinomycetes; order Kitasatosporales; family Streptomycetaceae; genus Kitasatospora; species Kitasatospora sp. NPDC058243. Next base: position 40,477 of record NZ_JBHVWW010000078.1, on the reverse strand, counting down.
CCCGTACGACTACACCTTCACCGAGTCCGTCTCGCCCGACGGGCGCCACCTGGACGCCGTCCTCATCGGCACCCGCAGGTCCGGGCGCTACGAGTTCATGAAGCTGAACGTGGGCCGCGACTACACCCAGCAGCTGACCGGCCAGATCGTCGTGACCGTGTCCAATCCGAACGACACCGACCCGACCGGCCACGTGACGGCCCTGTCGGTCGACGGGACCACCCCGGCGCCGGTCGTCCAGGCGCCGCCCACGGTCGACGGCCTCGACACCACCACCGGCCCCGGCGCGGGCGGCACCGCGGTGACCGTCAGCGGCAGCAACCTGGCGCACGGCATGGTGCTGGTCGGCGGCGTCCCGGCGGCCGGCACCTGCACCGACACCGCCTGCACGGTGACCACGCCCGGCGGCACGGGCAGCGCACCCGTCTCCGTGGTGACGCCCGGCGGCACGGTCGCGGCGCCGGCCGCCTTCGACTACACGGGCGCCCCGCCCCCGCCCCCGCCCGCGCCGACGGTCGGCAACCTGACCTACATCAGCGGCCCGGCCGCCGGCGGCACCCAGGTGTACCTGCAAGGCACCAACCTGACGTACGGGACGGTCGCGTTCGGCGGGGTGCCGGCCGCGCACGTCTCCTGCGGCCCGTCCTTCTGCTCGGCCACCTCCCCGGCGGCGGCGGGCCCCGGCCCGGTGGGCGTCACGGTGACCACGGCGGGCGGCACCAGCGCCCCGGTGACCTTCACGTACACCGCGTAGTCCCGACCTACACCGCGTAGTCCCGGCGGTTCCGATGCCCGGGTGCTCCGGCACCCGGGCATCGGCGTGTCCGGGGGCGCGCGCCGGCCCGGCGTCCGGGGGTGCGTACCGGCCCGGTGTCCGGGGCGTGCCCGCACGTCAGGGGCTAGTTGAACGCGTTCAAATCAAGGGTCTAGAGTCGGTTCCGCACAGACGGGACAAGGCCCCGCCTGCTCTTCGGCATGGAGGTTCGCACCATGGACACCAATCCGGGCACCGATCCCGCGGCGGTACTGCGCAGAGTCCGGCACTGGCTCTGGATCTTCGTGGTCTGCCTGGCGCTGAGCGGCCTGACGGCCTTCCCGCTGGAGACCGAGACCCGCTGGCTGGCCGATCTCGCGACCGGGCCGGCCGCGCCGCTGGCCGACCGCTTCCCGGCCGCACTGGACTGGATCGAACGCGTCCGCACCGGCGTCGCGGAGACCAATGACCGCTACCCCTTCCTGGCCTACGGCACCGACTGGCTCGCCTTCGCCCACCTGGTGATCGCCGCCGCCTTCTGGGGCCCGATCAAGGACCCGGTCCGCAACATCTGGGTGATCCGCTGGGCGGTGCTCGCCTGCGGCGCCGTCATCCCCCTGGCCCTGGTCTGCGGGCCGCTGCGGGGGATCCCCCTGGGCTGGCGATTCATCGACATGTCGTTCGGAATCGTCGGCGTCGTCCCGCTGCTGATCGTGCTGCGGGCGCTGCGCCCGCTGGAACGTTCCTTCCAGGGGCCGGTGGCCGCGAGCTGAGTCGGAGCCGCCCAGCGCCGCCCCAGGGCGTGTGACCAGGGGTCGCACGCCGGTGGGCCCCCTGGGCCCGGGTCACGGGCAACGGCCTTCATCCGCAGGCCCTACCATCTGGCTCAACAGCTGCTGGAAGGCGGACGGGCGTGGCCGATGCGGTGATCGATCTCAATGCGGACCTCGGTGAGGGGTTCGGACGCTGGACGCTGACCGACGACGAGGCCCTGCTGTCCGTGGTGACCAGTGCCAACGTCGCCTGCGGCTTCCACGCGGGAGATCCGTCGACGATGCGCCGGGTCTGCGCGCTGGCCGCCGAACGCGGCGTCCGGATCGGCGCCCAGGTCTCCTACCGCGACCTGGCCGGCTTCGGCCGCCGGGCCATGGACGTCCCCCCGGAGGAGCTCGCCGACGAGATCGCCTACCAGATCGGCGCCCTCCAGGTCTTCGCCCGCGCGGCCGGCTCCCGGGTCTCCTACGTCAAACCGCACGGCGCCCTCTACAACCGCGTGGTCACCGACTCCGAACAGGCCGAGGCCGTGGTGGCCGGCGTGCTGCGGGCCGGGGCGGTCTGCGACGGACCGCTGCCGGTGCTCGGACTGCCCGGCTCCCGGCTGCTCGCCGTCGCCGAGGGCGTCGGCCTGGCGGTCGTCGCCGAGGCCTTCGCCGACCGCGCGTACACCTGGGCCGGCACCCTCGTCCCGCGCCGCGACCCGGACGCCGTGGTGCACGACCCCGAATCGGTGATCACCCGAGCCGTCGGCATCGCCCGGGACGCCTCGGTGGAGGCCGTCGGCGGCGAACGGATCGCCGTCGAGGCCCGATCCCTGTGCGTCCACGGCGACACCCCCGGCGCCGCCCAGCTCGCCTGGCGGATCCGCGGAGCCCTCGCCTCCGCCGGGGTCCGGGTGGAGGCGTTCACATGACGCCCGCCGCCGTCCGGCGCGTCGGCGAGCGGGCGCTGCTGGTCGAACTCGACGACACGGCGCAGGTCGCCGCGCTGTACGGATGGCTGCGCGAGCGGCAGGAGAGCCGGGCGCTCGGCGCGGTCGAGGAGATCGTGCCGGCCGCGCGCACGGTGCTGCTGGACGGCGTCGCGGACGTCGACGCGCTGGCGGCCCTGCTGCGCACGGCCCGTCCGTCGGCGTCCGCGGCGGCGACCGGGCCGCTGGTGGAGGTGCCGACGGTGTACGACGGCGCCGACCTCGCCGAGGTCGCCGCGCTGTGGGGGGTGTCCGAGGAGGCCGCCGTACGGATCCACACCGGGCCCGAGTACGTGGTCGCCTTCTGCGGGTTCGCACCCGGCTTCGGCTACCTGACCGGGCTGGCGCCGCGGTACGAGGTCCCGCGCCGGGCCACCCCGCGCAGCAGCGTCCCGGTCGGATCGGTCGCCCTGGCCGGCCCGTACACCGGCGTCTACCCGGGCTCCTCCCCCGGCGGCTGGCAGCTGATCGGGCGCACCGGGCTCACGCTCTGGGACACCGGGCGCGAGCCGGCGGCGCTGCTGGCGCCCGGGGTGCGGGTGCGGTTCACGGCGGAACGGGCGTAGCGGGGGTGCGGGCCGACGGCGGGCGGCGCGCGGGCCCCGGACGACGGCGGACGGGGCGGCCAGGGACGGGACGGCAGCGGACGGGGTGGGGGCGTTGAGCGGTTTGCTGGTGGTGCGGCCCGGACCGTTGACCACCGTCCAGGACCTCGGACGGCGCGGCGTCGCCCACCTCGGGGTGCCCAGGGCCGGGGCGCTGGACGAGCCCGCGCTGCGGGCGGCGAACCGGCTGGTCGGCAACGAGCCGGGCGCCGCCGGGCTGGAGACCACGCTCGGCGGGGTCGCCCTGCGCGCCCTCGGGCCGGTGGTCGTGGCCGTCACCGGCGCACCCTCGCCCGTCCGGGTGGACGGGCGGGCGGCCGCATGGGGTGCGCCGGTCGCGGTGCCGGCCGGGGCGGTGCTGGAGGTGGGGGCGGCGACCGCCGGGGTGCGCGGCTACCTGGCGGTCGCGGGCGCGATCGCCGTCCCGCCGGTCCTGGGCAGCCGCTCGACGGACCTGCTCTCCGGCCTCGGACCGGCCCCGCTCGCCGCCGGCGACCGGCTGCCGGTCGGCCCGCCTCCGCCCGACCGCCCCCGGCCCGACCTGGTGCCGCTGCCCGCTCCCCCGGCCGAACTGGTGCTGCGGCTGCGGCTCGGCCCGCGCGCGGACTGGTTCGAGCCCTCGGCGCTGACCCGGCTGGCCCGCGACGGGTACCTGGTCTCCCCGACCGGCAACCGGATCGGGCTGCGCACCGAAGGCCCGCCGGTCACCCGCGCCCGGGCGGGTGAACTACCCAGTGAGGGCATGGTGTTGGGCGCGGTGCAGATCCCGCCGGACGGGCGGCCGGTGGTCTTCCTGGCCGACCACCCGACCACCGGCGGCTACCCGGTGATCGGCGTCGTCCCCGCCGCCGACCTCGCGGCGGCCGCCCAGGCACGCCCGGGCACGCCGGTGCGCTTCGTACTGCTGCGGGAGCGCTGAGCGGCCGCGACAGCACGCCTCCCGGCGCGATCGCGGTTCCTGCACCACCGAGGCCAGCCGCGGCGGTGCATTCAGGCCGGGGCGCCGAACCACCTGGACAGGTGGCCGCGCAGGCCCTGCTGGTCCTCGCCGACCCAGGCCACGTGGCCGTCCGGGCGCAGCAGCACCGCGGGCACGTCCAACTCGTCGCTGACGTCGACGACATGGTCGACCCGGTCCGCCCAGCCCGCCACCGAGAGCCCGCCGGTCTGGTCGAGCAGCAGCCCGCGGCCGCCGTGCATCAGCCCGTAGAGACGGCCGCGCTTCAGCTGCACGTCGCGCAGCCGGCGGCCGAGCAGTTCATGCCCTTCGCCGAGGTCGTAGCGGACCCCGATCGCGATGATCTTCTCGATCAGGTACCGGTTCACCTCCTCGAACTCCATCAGCTCCGCCAGCAGGCGGCGCACCGCCTGGGCGCCGGGCTCCAGGGACATCAACTGGATCTGGGCGCGGGTGTTGTCCAGCACGTCGGCGGCCACCGGGTGCCGTTCGGCGTGGTAGCTGTCCAGCAGCCCCTCCGGCGCCCAGCCGTCGACCTCGGCGGCCAGCTTCCAGCCCAGGTTGAACGCGTCCTGGACGCCGAGGTTGAGCCCCTGCCCGCCGGTCGGCGGGTGGATGTGCGCCGCGTCGCCGGCCAGCAGCACCCGGCCGACCCGGTAGCGCTCGGCCAGCCGGGTGGCGTCACCGAAGCGCGAGAGCCAGCGTGGCGAGTGCGCCCCGAAGTCCGTGCCCGCGACGGCCCGCAGCTGGTGCTTGAACTCCTCGAAGGTCGGAGCAGCCGTACGGTCCTCGGCCACCCCCTCGGCGGGCACCACGACGCGGTACACCCCGTCCCCCTCGGGGATGGCGCCGAACCGCAGCTGGGTCTTGCGGACCTCCGCGATGACGGCGGCGATCGTCTCCGGCTCCTCCGCCAGCTCCATGTCGCCCAGCAGCGTCTCCACCCTGGAGGGCTCGCCGGGGAAGCCGACGCCGAGCAGCTTGCGCACCGCACTGCGGCCTCCGTCGCAGCCGACGAGGTAGCGCGAGCGCAGCCGCGTGCCGTCGGCCAGTTCGACACTCACCCCGTCCTCGTCCTGGCTCAGCCCCACCAGTTCGCGGCCGCGCCGGAGCTCGGCGCCGAGTTCGGTCGCGTGCTCGGTCAGCAGCCGCTCGGTGACCGCCTGCGGGATGGCCAGGACGTACGCCTGGGTGGTGTCCAGCCGCTCCGGCCACTCCTTGCCGATGCCGGCGAAGAAGCCGCCGACCTCGAACTTCCGGCCGAGCGGGAGGAACCGCTCCAGCAGCCCGCGCTGGTCCATCACCTCAAGACTGCGCGCGTGCAGACCGCGCGCCCGGGCCGGCAGGGGCCGCTCCGCCTCCTTCTCCAGCACGAGTACCTGCACGCCGTGCAACCGCAACTCGCCGGCCAGCATCAACCCGGTCGGTCCGGCACCGACCACGATCACGTCAATCATCACAAACCCCCAGGTATGCCCGCAGATCCCGGCTTCGGCCGGTCATTCTGCGGCACGACCGGGGCCTTGCCGCAAGCCCCCCAGTCCGCTATACCTTGAGAGTGGCAAGGAGAGTCGGTGACCTCCTTGCCTTCGTTGTTTCCGCTCGCTGTTTCCGCCCGCTGTTTCCGCTCGCGGTTTGCCGCCCGCTGTTTTCCGCCCGCTGCGCGCGCTCCGCTCAACGCCCCGACAGCAGCTCCGCCACCACCCGCTGCGCCGGGTCGAGCGCCGACTCCCCGTCCTCCGCCGCCCACACGGCGTTCTGCAGCACCCGGGCGAGCGTCCAGCCGACCGCCGCCTCGCGGTCCAGTTCCAGTGCCTCCACCAGGACGTCGAACCGCCACCGCAGCGCCCGGGCGACGTCGCCGGTGGCCAGTACGTCGGCCCAGCGGTTGCGCAGCGCCGGGAGGAGTTCGAAGCCGGGGTGCCCGACGAGCGGTTTGGGGTCGATGGCGAGCCAGGGGGCGCGGCCGCCGCCCTCGGGCGGGGCGAGGACGTTGCCGTAGTGCAGGTCCCAGTGCAGCAGCCGGTCGCCGGGCTCGGTGCAGACCTCGCGCAGGGCCGCGGCGCAGTCGGTGAGCAAGCGCCGCTCGGCCGGGTCGGCGAGGGCTGCGGCGGCCGCCGGGGCCCGCGCGAGCAGACCGTCGGCGAGGTCCGCCAGCCGTCGCAGGTCCGGGGCTTCGATCTGACGTCCAGTCAATTCCCTTAGCAAGCCTGCGAGGACGTGCAGCGCCTCCCGATCGTCCGCGACATCCAGCAGTGAACGCCCCGGGTCGAGGCGTTCCAGCAGCATCGAGCCTGAGGCCGGTTCGTGGCCGAGGAGTCGCACGGCCCCTCGCCCGCCCCAGGCCCGGAGGGCTGCCGGCTCGCCCTCCGTCTCCTCGTCCACCGGCTGGAGCTTGAGCGCCGCGGGCGCGCCGTCGGCCCGCCGCACCGGCAGCACCAGGGCGACGACGCCGTGCGCCGGCGGGCCGTCCGGGCGCAGCTCCCAGCGTTCGAGCAACTCTCTTGCCAGCGCGGGGAGTCGGGCCGCCCAGGCGCGACCTTCGGGGCCGAGGGAATTCTCCAGGGACGCGGTCAGAGCGGGCGGGACGTCAACAGGCATCAGGTGGGCTCCTCTCCGACTTCCCAGCCTACGGTCGAGGTTCGAGGCCGGCCGCCGAAACGAAGCCGTCGAGGTTGTCGAGCATGATGTTGTGCCCGCAGTCCGGGACGGCCGCCAACCGTACGCCCGCTTGCCGGAGTTGGTCGGCGCCGCGCGGCTCGCCGTCCGCCTCCGGGTACAGGAAGGCGCGCGGGAGGTCGAGGCCGAGCAGCAGTTCGCGCATCGTCGGCACCGTCGCCCGGGCCCGGTGGACGGCGCTGCGGTACAGCGCCTCGGGCCCGGCGAGGCGCATCGTGGACCACCAGGACGGGCCGACCCACGCGGCGACCTCGTCCCGGCCGCCGGCCAGGAACTCCTCCTCGGTGAAGCTCGCGATGCCGCTGCTGCCGGGCCGGCGGCCGGGGGTGACCGGGTCCAGGTTGGCGTCGACCAGGACGAGCCGGGAGGCCGACTCCGGATGCCGGTGGGCGAGGACGACGGCGATCGCGCCTCCCATGCTGTGGCCGATCACCTCGACTCCGGCGAGCCCGGCCTCCGCCAGCGCCGCGGCGACGGCGTCGGCGTGCTCCTCCAGGGTGTATCCGAAGTCGGCGGGCCGGTCGCTGAGGCCGAAGCCGAGCAGGTCGAGCAGCAGCGAGCGGCGCCCGGTGAGCCCCGGGTGGGCGGCAGCGGCCGCGAAGTAGGCGGGCGAGCTGGCGCCGAGGCCGTGCAGGTAGAGCCGGGCGGGCTCGGCTCCGGGCAGCTCGACCCATCGGATCCGGTCGCCGTTCGGGGTGACGGGGGCGTGGCGCAGCACGGGGACTCCTCCTCCATCGGGGGCTGGGAACGCCCAGACCATACATCGCCATCGAGGTATAGCGGAATCGATATACCGAAGCTCCGAGGGACGAATCTGCGAGAGTGGCCCCATGCTGAAGCTCGCGATCCTCGGATTCCTCTACGACCGCCCGCTGCACGGCTACCAGCTGCGCCGCCACCTCGCCGCACTCACCGGGCACGTCCGCCCGATCAGCGACGGCACGCTCTACCCGGCGATCAAGCGCCTGGAGGCCGACGGCCTGCTGGTCCGCGAGACCGAGCCCGGCAGCGCCGCCGCACCCCGGCACACCCTCCACCTCACCGAGGCCGGCCGCACCGCACTGCTCGACCAGCTGCGCGAGCCCGAGCCGTTGGACATCAGCGACGAGAACCGCTGGTTCGCCCTGCTCGCCTTCCTGCGCCACCTCGACGACCCCGCCGCCCAGGCCGCCGTGCTCCGCCGCCGCCTGGCCTTCCTCTCCGAGCCGGCGAGCTTCTTCTACGACGGCGACCGCCCGGTCGGCGCCGAGGAGTTCGCCGACCCGTTCCGCCGCGGCCTGCTGCTGATCGCCCGCGCCACCAGCGAGGCCGAACTCGCCTGGCTGCGCGCCACCCTGGCCGAACTGGAAGACGTACCGACAGGCTGACGGTGACGGGCCGACGGACTGACGGGCCGACCGACTGACGGACTGACCGACTGACGGACTGACCGAAAACCCGCTGCGGCGCCTTCCCTCCCCGCCCTGCCCGTGTTCCGATGACGCCCATGGCCAACGACACGCACACCGGCAACGTACGACGCGAGGGGCACGACGGAACGGGCCCGGGCGCGATCACCCCGGACGGCTGCGCCGTCGAGCTCTGGGCCCGGCTCCCCGTCGGCGACGCCCCGGACGTGATCGAGGCCGCGGTGCCGGCCGGCGCCACCATCCTCGAACTGGGCTGCGGCGTCGGCCGGATGACGCACCCGCTGACCGATCGCGGCTTCACCGTGACGGCAGTGGACGAGTCTCCCGAGATGCTGGCCAGGGTGCGCGCGGGCATCCGCACCGTGCGCAGCCCGATCGAGCGACTGGACCTCGGCGAGCGCTTCGACGTCGTCCTGCTCGCCTCCTTCCTGATCCACGCGGGCGACGAGGCGGTCCGCCAAGGCCTGCTGGAGACCTGCCGCCGCCACGTCGCCGCGGACGGCTGCGTGCTGATGCAGCGGGAGGGCGAGGACTGGCACCTCAACGTGCCGCGCGAGGGCAGGCTCGGCACCGACGGCGTGTCGCGCATCGTCTCCTCGACGCCGGTCGGGGACGGCGTGAACTCCGTCCACGCCGAGTACGAGTTCCCGGACGGCCGTTGGACGCACACCTTCCGTTCCCGGCCGCTCACCACCGCCGCGTTCGACCGGGCGCTGGCGGACGCCGGTCTGACGGTCGAGAGCTACCTGACCAAGGACCGCACGTGGGTCCGCGTCCGGCCCGCCGGCTGAGCGGCGGAAGGGCAGGCGGAAGGCCAGGCAGAAGGCCAGGCGGAAGGGTCGGCGGAGGAGTCAGCGGGTCGCGGAAGGACCGACGGGCAAAGCCGGGTCAAAGGGTGAACAAAGAATAGTCATCTTCACCCCGTACCATCGGCCGCGCGCCCGCCCGTGCACGGCCCGATGGCCGTGCGGGTCGCGGCCTGTCCGCCTGCCCGCACGCCCGCTCCGACCTGCGAGGACCGCACATGTACGACGACTCACAGATACCCCTGGTGGGTGTCTGGTGATCGACTGGTTCCACGGGGCCGTTCTCGGTCTGATCCAGGGGCTCACCGAGTTCCTGCCCGTCTCCTCCAGTGCCCACCTGCGGGTCTTCTCCGCCCTGCTGGGCTGGGACGACCCGGGCGCGGCCTTCACCGCCGTGACCCAGCTCGGCACCGAGACCGCGGTGCTGATCTACTTCCGCCGGGACATCGTCTCGATCGTGCGGACCTGGACGCTGTCGCTGTTCCGCCCGGCGCTGCGCTCGGACCCGGACGCCCGGATGGGCTGGTTCGTGATCATCGGCACGCTGCCGATCGGCATCCTCGGCAAGCTGTTCCAGGACGCCATCGAGACCCACCTGCGCGATCTGCGGATCATCGGCACCACGTTGATCGTCTTCGGCCTGCTGCTGGCCTTCGCCGACCGCACCCGCGCGGTCCGGCACGCCCGGCCGATCACCGACCTCACCCTGCCGCACGCGGGCGTCTACGGCCTCGCCCAGGCGCTCGCACTGATCCCGGGGGTGTCCCGCTCCGGCGGCACGATCAGCGCGGGCCTGCTGCTCGGCTACAGCCGGGAGGCGGCGGCCCGCTACTCCTTCCTGCTGGCGATCCCGGCGGTGCTCGCCTCGGGGGCACTGGAGCTGTTCAAGATCGGCGAGGGCCCGGCGCCGGCCTGGGGGCCGACCATCCTGGCCACCGCGATCGCCTTCGCGGTCGGCTACGCGGCGATCGCCTGGTTCCTCAAGTACATCTCGCACCACAGCTTCCTGCCGTTCGTGGTCTACCGGGTGCTGCTCGGCGTCCTGATCATCGGACTGGTGGCCGGTGGTGTGCTGGCCCCGGACGCAGGCGTCGTGAAGTAGAACCGCGTTCCAGCAGGACCCCGGAACAGCAGTGGGCCGGGACACCCGAGGGGGTGTCCCGGCCCGTCGTTCGCCAGGATCGGGGAGGCAGCCACCGGCCTGCGGGGCCTGCGGGCCTCTCTTTCGGATCACGTCGGATCAGCGCGCGGCGTCGGAGTGCGTGCATCGCAAGGCGGAGGAGGGAGTCCATGCGGAGTATCGGCGACCGACGACAACGCGGCGAGGTGCGTGCTCCGGCGTCGCGCGCCCGGCGTGATCCGAAAGAGAGGCCCCTACCGCCCGAACTCCCGGGCGGCGGTCAGCCGGCCGCGGACGGCGGCGTGGACCTCGGCCTCCTCGGCCGGATCGGCGGCGAGCCGGCGCAGGCGCTCCAGCACGCGCGCGTCACCCGTGGTGGCGACATGGCGCGCGGCGAGCTCCCGCGTGGACTCCTCGCAGTCCCAGAGGCACTCGACGGCGGGGCCCTCGGGGAAGTGCACATCGGTCACGGCGAGCGCCCGGGCGGCGCGGCCGCGCAGTTCGGAGGAGGCGGCCTCCCCGTAGATGTGGCGCAGCACGGGGACGGCGTCGGCGGCGACCAGCCGCCCCGCACCGTCGACCAGCGAGCCGAGCCCGGTACCGCTGACCCCGCGGACGGAGACCCAGCGGCGCAGCCCGTCGACGACGAGCGGTGCGTCGGCCGGCTCCCCGGCGTCGGCGAGCAGTTTGACGGCGGCCTCGCCGAGCGCGCTGTCCGCGCCCCCGGTGGCCGGGTCGGCCCAGCGGCGGGCCTGCGCCAGGACCTCGGGGCCGCGCATCCGGCCGACCAGTTCCAGGGCGGCGCGCACGATCCGGTCGTCGACGTCCACGGCGGCGGCCTCGATCAGCTCGACGGCGGCCGGGTCGCGCTGGTCGACCAGGTAGCGCAGTGCGGCCCGGCGGGCACCGGGCAGGCCACCGCGGGCGGCCTCCAGCACGGCGGGGCGGTCCTCGGGCCGGACCACGGCGGTCAGGCAGCGGGCGGCCGCGGCGGCCCGGCGGTCCACGGCGTCGGGGGCGGCCGGATCGGCGGCGTCGGGCGCGGGCTCGGGCCGGCTGTCGGCTCCGCCGAGGAAGGCGCCGGCCCCGAGGGCGCCCAGGCTCCCCTGGTCGGCCCAGGCCAGGACGTCGGCGGTGGACCAGCCCGGGGTGACGCCGCCGCGGTTGAGCTGGCGCTGCCAGAGGTCGAAGGGTGACTGCTCGCTGGCCGCCGCCACTCTCGGGTGGTAGGCCGCCCACAGCCGCCAGGGCCGGGGCTCGTAGGCGTTGCGGATGAACTCGCGCAGCTCGGCGTCGCCCTCGGGGCCCGGGGCGAAGCGGTCCAGGACGGCGGTGCCGAGCAGCAGCAGGCCGCGGTCGTCGTCGCGCAGGGCGAGCTCGTCGAGGGCCCAGGCCCAGTTGGCGCCGGTGGCGGTGTACTCGCGCAGCATCAGCAGCGCGTCGCGCCGGCCGTACGCGGCGAGGTGGCCCAGGACGGAGAGGGCGAGGCCGGTGCGGTTCTCGTCGTCGCTGACGAGGTCCTCGGCGGAGTGGAGGTGGTCCTCGATGCCGTCGAGGGGGGCTTCCAGCTCCATGTAGAGGCGGGCGTAGTAGAGGGAGCGGTTCTCGACCTGCCAGTCGGCTCGCGGATCCCTGGTGACGCACTCCTCCAGCGCGGCGATGGCCTCGGTACGGTCGGCGGCCAGCGCGTGGAGCTGCCCGTCACCGCGGCCTCGCTGCAGGAGGCCGAGGAGGCTGGCACTGGGTGCTATCACTGGCTCGAACATGAGGTCAGCATCCGTTGCGGCGGTCGTAGTGGCAACGGGATTTCCGTCGCCGGGGTCTCTGGTCGGTACTGCGGTGGGCGCCCGGGCGCCGGAATCACCGAAGGTTACCGCCTCGCGCCACCTTCCGCACACAGGGCGACGAAGGCTGCTGCCACAGTGGCATATGCCAGGGGAATTTTGCCTGCGTTATGTCCAAATCGCCCGCAGGGGCGAGGGCGCTGTGCCACAGTCTTCTCACCACCGACGGCCCGCACGCGGCGGGCCACCCCCGAGCCATGGACCCGCCATGAAGATGCCCATAGGCGCCGCCCGCCCGCCGGACACCGCCACGGTGGACGGCGCCCCGGCGGGCGCGACGGACGACGGCGCGCGCGGCGAACCGAGCGGCGACGCCGACAGCGGAACGGACGGCAGAGTGGACGGCACGGCGCAGGAGCCGTCCAAGAACCCCGACCTCGGCGACGGACCCGACGCCGACGGCGACCACCTCATCGGCTCAGCCGAATGGGACCTCCTCACCGACCGCGTCCACTGGAACGCGGACACCTACCAGCTCCTCGGCTGCGACCCGGGCAACGGCCCGCTCAGCCTGGACCGGCTGCCCGACCGCCTCCCCGAGGCCGACCGGCCCGTGCTGCGCCGGATGATGACCGACGCCCTGATCCACGGCCGTATCTCCGCCGGCACCCTGCGGATCCGCCGCGACGGCGCCCCGCACGCCAGCGTCGAGTGCGCGGGCGAGCCCGTCCTCGGCACGGACGGCACCGTCACCGCCCTGCGCATGCTGCTGCGGCCGGCACCCCCGAACTGACCGGGGCCCGCCGGGGCCTCAGAAGCTCCGGGCCTCAAAAGCTCCGGGCCGCACAACCTCCACGTCTCAGGACCCCCAGGCCTCGGGACCCCCGGGCCTCAGGACCGCTTCGGCCGCTTCTTCGCGTCCGCCGCCCGCAACTCCCGCCCCAGCTCGGCCCGCAGCTCGTCCACCACCGGCAGGCCCCGGTAGCGCGCGGTCAGCCGGTACATCTCACGCAGCCGGTCCCAGGTCCGGTGCGAGGAGTTCTGGCCGATCAGGTTCATCACCATCTTGGCCTGGAACTCCGCCGCGTCCGGCTCTCCGCTCAGCCAGTGCACCGAGGCCAGGGTGATCCGGTCGAACAGCGCCGAGCGCAGCTGCCCGGTGCCCTCCCGCAGGGTGATCACCCGCTCCGCGTGCCGCTGCGCCTGCGCCGCCGCCGAGGGGTCGTGCTCCGCCAGCGTGCGCAGCACCAGCGCCTGCATGCCGCGCAGTTCGGCCTCGTCGAACACCTGCATCCAGGACGGCGGCGGCTCCGGCGCCCCCTCGGCGAACAGGTCCTCGGCCTCGCCGAGCAGCCGCCAGGTGTCCTGGGAGTGCCCGATCGAGGCGTGCGCCCAGGCCTCGACGGTGTTCAGCATCGCGCGCGTTCTCGGCAGCACCCGGCCGCCGGCCGCCTTGGCCGCCGACATCAGGTCGATCGCGTCGTCGGCCCGGCCCAGGTGGACCATCTGCCGCGCGGCCCGGGAGATCGCCTCGCCGGCCCGCGGCCGGTCGCCGGCCTCCTTGGCCGACTCCGCCGCGATCATGAAGTACCGCTGGGCGGTGGGCTCCAGGCCCACGTCGTGCGACATCCAGCCCGCCAGCACCGCCAGGTTGGCCGCGACCAGCCACAGCCGCTGCTCCACCGCCGGGGGGTGCCGGTGCGTCAGCAGGCCTCCCACCTCGTTCAGTTGACCGACCACCGCCTTGCGCTGGAGCCCGCCGCCGCGCGCCGCGTCCCAGGCGCGGAACACCTGGACCGAGCGCTCCAGCGACTCCACCTCGTCGAGCCCGACCGGGCCCGCGTCGTACACGTCCACCGCGGGGCGCGCCCCGCCCTGGGTGATCACCTGGCGCGGCCCGGGGACCGAGGCCGCGTACGCGACCGCGTCCCCCCCGAGCCAGCCCTTCAACGAATCGGCGATGACCGTTCCGGCCGTGAGCGCGGCACCCGCGCCCACCAATCCACGTCGGTTCAGCATGAGGTCCATTCCCGTGAACTCGGTGAGGACCGCGGCCGTTCGATCCGGCGACCATGGCACTGCTGCGGACTGCGCCGCTCCGGACCTGGTGGGCCGGTGTCGTTCCAGACCGAGGTCCTCAGTGGTGACGACACGGCCGAGCCGCTCCGTGAACACGGCCGCCAGCACCCTCGGCACCGGATCCCGGGGGATCTCCCCCTGCTCGATCCAGCGCCGTACCCTCGACGTGTCGGTGGACAGCTGCTGCTGCCCCATCGCGGCACCCCGACGGTTGACCAGCCGCGCGAGCTCGCCCTTCGACCAACCGGTCAGGACGAACAAGTCAGCGAGTCGGGTGTTGGGTTCCCTGCTCAACGAAGCCCCCAGGTTCCTCGGCTGATTCGAGGCTAGAGGCTCCGGCAAGTGCCAGGCGAGCATTCGCCACCGTTCGCCAGGGCCCGCCAGACTACTAAGCCAGTGCGCCGCGGGTGTGTTGTAGGGGTGCGCCACCTCGCCCCCGGGTCGGGCGGCGTCCCACCGGCGTCGGGGCAGTCCCCCGACCGTGGCACGGGACGCTCCCGGTCCTCACCCGAGGGGGTGGCGCGGCCGGGTGGCGCGGGGGCGCCGGGCACGGCCACGGCAGTCCGGCCGACCGTACTCCCCAGGGTGCGGACGGCCGGAGCACCGCCGTCGTCCGGGTCTTCCGACCCCGCGTCCGTGCCCGGCGCCCGCGCACCACCCACCGCACCGAGTCAGGGCCGCCGTCACGCCAGGAAGCACGCGGCACCGGCCCTCCCCGCACCGCGGGGCGCACCTGCCGACGGACAGAAAGGGACCACCCTCACCCCATGTACTCCTCAGCGACGACCCCCTCGCCGACCGCGACCCGCACCGCGCTGCGCCCCCCCACCGCGGCCACCGGGCGCCCCGGGCCGAAGCAGGTGCCCCCGTCGAGCCGCCCGGTGGCCCCGCACGGCACCGACGGCCGGTCCACGGACGCCCGGGTCCCGTCCGGCCGTACGGCGCTGGGGCTCCGCGGCCCCGAAGCGGCCCCGCCCGTCGGCGGCCGGCTCCCGCTCGCCCGCCAGGCCGACGGCCGGGTGCTGCGCCCGCCGCACCGGCCCGGCCAGGTCGGCGGCCCCGAGCGGATCGACCCGTCGGCGCTGCAGACCCCGGCGGTGCGGGCCGCGCTGGCGAGCGTCGCGCGGATATGTCCCGCGTTCACCCCGCGCCAGGTGCTGCGCGAGGGCAGCCGCCACATCCTGGTGGCGGGCACCATCGGGCGGGCCCCGGTGGTCGCCAAGTGCCTGGCGCCGCAGGCGGTGCGGAGTGGCTACTTCGAGCAGTTGGTGGCCGACTTCCACCACGAGGTGGCGGTCTACCGGGCGTTCGTCCGGCACCGCCCGCCGGTGCGGCTGCCCCGGCTGGTCGCCGCCGACCACGACCGTTGCGTGCTCGTCATGGAGCGCGTTCCCGGGCGCCCGGCCGCGCGGGAGCGCCACCCGGTCAACGCGCCTACCCCGGGCGAGGTGCGGGCGCTGCTGACCGCCGTCCGGACGCTCAACCTGTGGCGGCCGCCGACCGACGTGTTCCAGCCACGCATGGACTACCCGATGGAGATCGCCCGTTACCACTCGGTGGGCCAGCTCACCGACCGGGACGCCGGCGACCTGCGCGGCCTGCTGCACGGCCTCGGCCACACCCCGCTCCAGCTCTGCCACGGCGACGCCCTGCTCAGCAACATGCTGCTGGCGCCGTCCGGCCCGGTGCTGGTGGACTGGGAGCAGGCCGGCTGGTACCTGCCCGGCTACGACCTGGCGGTGCTGTGGAGCGTGCTGTCCGGCGACACCGCGGCGCGCCGCCAGATCAGCCAACTCGCCCAGAGCGGCGGCACGCTGGCCCGGGACGCGTTCCTGGTCAACCTGGTGCTGGTGCTGATGCGGGAGATCCGGCTGTACGACGTGCCGGGCGCCGGCGAGGAGCAGCGGATCATGATCCGCCGGCTCTACGACGACGCCGCGCTCGCCCGCCGGGCCGTCCGGGCCGCGGTCGGAACCCGCTGAGGCTCCGGGCCCCGAGCCCCCGGGGCCCGGAATCCGCTACGGCCGGCCGCCGCGCTCCAGGGCGGCCCGGCCGGCGGCCTCCAGGACGGCCTCGTCCGGGGCGAGGTGCACCCGGCTGCTCAGCACGTCCCGCAGGTAGCGCTCCAGCGGGTGACGCCGGCTCAGGCCGGGGTTGCCGGTGAGCGAGACCGCCTGCTGGACCGCCGCCGTCGCGGCCCGGGTGGCCAGCAGGTGGGCCGGGCCGGTCCGGGCGACCGCGTCCGGCTCGCCCCGGTCCACCCGGGGGGCCAGCCCCTCGACCAGTTCCTCGGCGCCGATCAGCTGGGCCTCGATCTCGCCGAGGGCGCAGCGGTAGCGGGGCAGGGTGCCGAGCGGCTCGGTCAGATTGGCCGGAGTGCGCTGGTTGAGGAAGCGGATCAGCCAGGACTGGGCGGCGCGAGCCACCCCGATCGCCACCGCGGAGAGCGCCAGATCGTGCCAGGCGAGGGAGAGTTCGGCGGCCCCGGCCGCGTCCGCCGCGCCGCCCTTGGGAGCGGTGAGGCCGAGCGCGAGCTCGGTCGGCACCCGGACCTGCTCCAGCACCACGTCGTGGCTGGCGCTGGCCCGCAGGCCGACCTGGTCCCAGGTCGGGTCGATCTCCAGGCCCTCGCTCTCGCCGCGGACCAGGAACGTCCCCAGCCTCGGCTCCGGCTCGTCGGTCCGCGCCGTCACCGCCATCCAGGCCAGCGCCTCGGCGCCGGTGCAGTACGTCTTCCGGCCCGTCAACAGCCAGCCCTCGCCGTCCCGCCGGGCCACCGTGTCCGGCAGCGCTCCGGGCCGGCCGCCGGGCTCCGCGCGCAGCGTGTTGACCAGGGCGGGCCCGCGCCGGGACTCGGTGAGCAGCCGCCGGTAGCCCGCCGTCGGCCAGGAGGCACGGCGGGCCTGCTCGGCGTGCTGGAGCAGCGTGAAGGCGGTGACCACGGCCACCGAGGCGTCCCCGCGCCCGAGTTGGGCCAGTACCCGGACGGTGTCGGCGAGCGTGCCGCCCGGTCCGCCGTACCGCTGGGAGACGGTCAGGGTGAGCAGTCCGGCCTCGTGCACCGCCTCGATGCCCTGGTACGGGAAGGTGGCGTCGCGGTCGTGCTCCTCGGCGCGGGCGGAGAGCAGGTCGACCACCCGGGGCAGTCCGGCGAGGGCCGCGACGACGGCCGAGCGGTCGGGCGCGGGATCGGGCGCGGGGTGGCCGGAATCCGACGCTCCCGAGGCGGTGCCGGGCACGGCGGCGGTCGCGGTGTCGGACGGGCGGTCCGCGGGCGAACGGTCAGCGGCGGTGGTCGTCATGGTGCTGGGGCCTCCGGGCGGCAGCGTGGGCGCGGCAGATGCGGGCGGCACGCCGGACGGGCGCGCGGTACCGGACGGGCGGCCTCGGAGGTCAGTTCACGACCCGCCCCCGGATTCGGCGCCGGCCACGAACGGCCGGCCGGCCGCCCGCCGCCTCGGGGACGAATCCCCCTCAGCGGCCCGGACACACCGCGCTGGCGGTGCGCCGCAGGTCCAGATAGCTGCGACGGGTCAGCAGCGGGAGACGGCACGACATGTTCGCGACTGTACGAACCTGTGATCGAAACCGTCAAGCGGCGTCCGAGCCCCGGTCGAGGCCGGTCAGCCCTGCTGGAACATGTCGGCCGGGAGCGGCTTCAACAGCTGATACAGGTCGTCCGAAATCGGTCGGTCCCAGGACGCGATGGTGACCTGGACGCCGTCGCTGCGCCCGAACTGGGCGCAGAACACCCGCTCCTCGCTGACCTTGACCTTCTTCACGATCAGCAGGTCGTCCCCGAGCATCACCGGGAAGTCCTCGGCCGAGACGAAGTCGACCGGCTCGTCGTTCTCCAGCGCCGCGAGCAGCTGCCGCACCTCGAAGGGCACGCTGTCGCCGGTCTCCCGGGCGGGCGAGCCCTCGGGGAGGTTGCCGATGAACATCGCCGGGCCTCTGCCGCCGAACAGGTCGTAGCGCAGGAAAATCCCCTGGCAGGAGCCGTCCGGGCCGGTCATCATGGCCGCACCGAAGTCGCCGGGCCAGTCACCCGGGTCCATCGCGAGCACGTCGAAGTCCGGGCCGGCGGGCTGTCCGGAGCGACGGCGGAGAAAAGACATGGGAACATCGTACGTGCCCGGCACACCACGCTCGCGAGGTGGGTGGGGCACCGTCGGGAGATCGACGCTCAGAGACCAATGTTGACTCTGAGCAACCGTCCGGGCTACGTTCGGTTCAGCACGACAGCCGTTCTGGGTTTCACCCTCCGGGGGGACGGCATGTCGCAACGCGGCCCTACACGCGTTTCCCTCACTGTGCACATCGTCGTGCCGAACTGCCGAGCACCCAGCTTCGTCGTCGCACACAGCACAGCAGACAAGCCAACAGTTCCATCACCACAAGCCAGATCCGCGGGGCCCCGGCCCGTCGCTCCCGCGGATCTTGCTCGGGACGCCGCCGCGTGGGGGCGTGCGGGTCCCGAGCAAACGGTGTCGCCGCCGAGTCGCTCTCGGCGTCGACGCCAGCCTCCCGGCGACTGCCGGCCCCTCGTGGGCCGGGACCGGCCGACGCACCCCGGTGCGCAGGGGATGACTGGGAGGATGGCCTGGCAACGCTGCCGGGTCGCACAGCAGGCGCCGTGTCTGGCCGCGTGGGGGCGGTGGGCACGGCGTCTGCCTGTGCTCATACTCTGAGCTGCGTTTGTCTAACAGTCAACAGAAATTCTGACGGGGCACGTTCAATAGATCATCAGTTGTGATGTTCGGGGCCGAAATCGACCGCGGAGCGGGCCCCGTTCCGACGGGACCCGCTCCGCGGTCGTGCGACGGTGGCTCAGGTGAGGTCGAACTCGCCGTCCCGGGCACCGAGCACGAAGGCCCGCCACTCCCCCGGCGTGAACACCAAGACCGGACCGTCCTCCTGGCGGCCGTCCCGCATCCCGATGTACCCGTCCACGAACGCGATCTGGACATCCCCGACGCCCTGGCTGCTGCACAGCCACTTCGCCCCGCTGAAGTCCACCTTCGGCTTCCCGCTCGGCGCCAGCTGCGGCTCCGCGCCGCCCGCCTCCACGTCGATCCCACTGTTGACTGCCACTACCCGGTCTCCTCCCGACGGCTTTCCCGGCCAGCCTAACCACACCCGCCCGCCCCGGTCAGCGGGTTGACGAGGACTCCACCAGCCGGGCCCGGACGCCGCAGGAGGCCCGCTCAACGCGTGTCCCGCCCGACGGGGGCCACCGGAGCTGCCAGAGTGCTTGGCAGCGCGGGGGACCACCCCCGCCGGCCGTACACGGGCCCTCGACGGCCCTCGACGGCCCGCCCCGGCCCCGCGAACCCGATGCGCACCGGACGCGGCCCGCACCACCTCGCCCAGCACCGCCCACCACCACCCGCCACCGCCCAGAGGGAGCAGCCGATGAGCCGCCGGGACGGCACCCGCGCCGATGTCATCCCCATCTCCGACGCCCCCTCGGCCCACCCCCCGGCGCCCCGCACGCCACCCGCGCCCGCCACGTTGCCCCGGCCCGCCTCCGGCCGGCCCCCCACGCACGGCCGGGTCGGGATCGTCCTGGTGTCGCACAGCCAGGAACTGGCCATCGCGGTGCGCGCCCTCGCGCTCGCACTGACCGGATCCGACTCCCCCGCCCCGATCGCCGCGACCGGCGGGGACCAGGACGGTCCCGGCATCAGCGCGGTCCTGGTGGCCGCCGCCACCCGCCGGGTCGACCAGGGCCACGGGGTCGTGGTGCTCGCCGACCTGGGCAGCGCCGTCACCACCGTGCGCGCCCTGCTGTCCGACGCCGACGAGCACGGCCTCCCGTTCCCGGTCCGCTTCGCGAACGCGCCGTTCGTCGAGGGCGCGGTGGCGGCCACCGCCACCGCCACCGCGGGCGGCGACCTCGCCGCCGTCCTGGACGCCGCGGAGGAGGCCTACCGGCAGCGCAAGGGCTGAGCGGCCTCGCGAATTCCCCCCACCCGGGGTGACCGGACGGCTACCATCGGCGAAGGGCCCGGGCTCCCGGCCCGCCCGGGGAGGGGAGGCGAGGATGCGGACCGTCCGCCGTGCGCCGGTCAGGGGCGCTCCTTGCCCTCCCACACGAAGACCGCCGGCCCCTCGCACTCCAGCGCGTGGCGCAGCCGCTCGTGCTCGACCTCGATCATCGGCGGCAGCCCGTCCAGCGGGTACCAGCCGACCTCCAGCGACTCGTCGTCGTTCACCCTCGCCTCGCCGCCGACCGCCCGGCACCGGAAGGTCAGCACCAGGTACTGCGTCACGTCGCCGTTCGGGTAGGTGACCTGCGGCGAGACGGTGACCGAGGCGAGCAGCTCGGGCACGGCCACCACCCCGGTCTCCTCCAGGCACTCGCGCACCACGCCGTCGGCGGGCTGCTCGCCGGGGTCGAGGATGCCGCCGACCGGCGCCCACCTCCCGTCGTCGGCCCGTCGGCCCAGCAGCACCCGGCCGTGGTCGTCCAGGACGACGGCGACGACGGCGGTCAGCCAGAGCGGGCGGGTGCCCACCAGGGCGCGGAGATCGGCGAGGAACGGGGGAATGGCCATACGCCGCAGCCTAGGCCCTGTCCGGCAGGCTCCCGGGCCGCCGCCACCGACGTGCGACCCGCGACGCGCGGGCTCATCGTGCGAGGCCGCCCTCCGGGCGCAGCAGGGCCAGCACGGTCAGCCCGAGGATCCGCAGGTCGAGCCGGAGCGAGCGGTGCTCCACGTACCAGAGGTCGAGTTCGGCCCAGTCCGGCCGGGCGAGCGGGCGGCGGGCCTGGAGCTGGGCCCAGCCGGTCAGCCCGGGCCGGACGGCGAGCCGACCGCGCTCGCGGCGGGAGTAGCGGACCACCTGGTCGGGGCGGACGGGCCGGGGGCCGATCACCCCCATCTCGCCGCGGGCGACGTTCCACAGCCGGGGCAGCTCGTCCAGGCCGGTCCGGCGGAGCAGCACGCCGAGCCGTCCTCCCCGGCTGGTCCGGAAGCGGAGGACCTGGAACTCCCGGCCGTGCCGTCCGGCCCGGGTCAGCCGCAGGAGCACCGGGCCGCGCGCCGTGCAGCGGAGCAGGGCGGCGATCACCAGGGCCAACGGGAGCGCGACGATCCCGGCCAGGGCGGCGAGGGCGAGGTCCCCGCCGCGCTTCATCCGGCGGACACGGTGGTGCGCGGTGCGCCGTCCGGCTTCCTGCCGGGTTCTCCGCCCGGACCGGACGTGGCGCTGCCGCCCATCTCTTCCCCTCCACGGCACCGTCGAGTCCACGGCACCGTCGAGCCGCAAGAACGCATTCACAGTAAAGGCGCCTTGGAGCCGTCGCCCGGGAATGGTGAAAGAAGTGGGCAGAGGATTGTCCGACAGGCCGAAATTCGGTCGATCTGACCAATATTGCTCGATCTGCTGCTCGATCTGCCGCTCGGAATGCCGAGGGCAATCGAAGTACAGCCGTCCACCGAAGGCCGGCCGGTCGCTGAGGAGGTTAGAGCGCGGCGCCCCGGCGGTAACGCAACAGCCCGAACGCGATCCGGCCGAGCAGCAGCACTCCCGCGGCCAGACAGCCCGCCACCGCCATCGCCCAGGCCGGACCGTCACTGTCCGGAACGATCACCGCCACCACAATGCCCAGCGCGAGACAGGCCAAACCCACCACCGCCAGCAGAAGCTGGTGGGTGACCAGGGCGCCGCCACTCCACGCACGGGCCATCCTGGTCGCGCCGTGCAGGTGGAAGGGATCACGGTCCGCATCTGCCATGAGCCCAAGGTACCCCCGGCGAACGCCGGAGGCAGCCCGCAGGGAGTGAACGTTCGACCACCCGGTGCGACCGGCCCGCCGACCTCGCCCGAGCAGGTCGCGGACCGGCCCCGGTCGTGCATTCCGGCTCCACATTCAGTTCACATCAGTTCACATCAGTCCACGAAAAATCCTCGTCCCCCCGGTACAACCATCCGCTCGGTGCAGCGGTCTCAATGGCATTGAGCGATCCAGGAGCCGTTCGCGGGAAGGGTGCGAGCCCCCCACCGCGGACCGGAATACCCAGGAGGCGGAGCCGCCGCCGCCTGGAGTCGGAGGCCGGGCTCCGTCCTCCGGCGGTACCGCCACGCCGCTCGGCGACCGAGGGGGAACCGTGCCGCAGTCCCAGTCCACCACGTCGATCTCCATGGCCCCCACCAGGCCCGTCCCGTTCGTGCGCCCGCTGCCGACGGCCACCCGCCGCCACCCGACCGCCGACCGGGGCAGGCCGGACGCGCGGGGCGAATGGCTGCGGTTCGCCCCCGTCCAACCCCTGTTCCGCGCCCGCGCCGCACAACGCCTCGCCGTCCTCGCCTACCACGGCGTCACCGACCACCGGTCCTTCGGCGCCCAGCTCGACCGGCTCCGAAGACTCGCCACCCCGGTCTCGCTCACCGCCGTCCTCCAAGCCGTCACCGAACAGCGGCCGCTGCCGCCCCGCAGCGTCCTGGTCACCTTCGACGACGCCGACCGCAGCGTCCTCACCCACGCCCTGCCCGCCCTCGACGCCCGCGGCATCCCCGCCACCGCCTTCGTCATCTCCGAACTCATCGGTACCGAACGCCCCTTCTGGTGGCACGAGGCCGACTTCCTCGCCCGGCACGGCGGCCGTGCCCGCTCGCTCGACTGCGGGCACCCCTCCCAGCTGCTCCCCCGGCTCAAGGCCATGCCCGACCCCGACCGGCGGCGCAGCCTGCACGAGCTACGGGTCAGCGCCGACCGCCGCCCGCCTCGCCAGGAGCAGCTCACCCCCGCCGACCTGCTCGCCCTGCGCGACGGCGGCGTCGCCATCGGCAACCACACCCAGGGGCACCCCTGCCTCGGCCGCTGCGACGACGCCACCGTCCGCGCCGAGATCACCGGCGCCCACGAAGCCCTCACCCGCTGGCTCGGCGAACCCCCGATCGCCTTCGCCTACCCGGACGGCGGGCACGACCCGCGTGCCGAAACCGTCCTCCAGGAGCTCGGCTACCGCCTCGGCTTCCTCTCCGACCACCGGCTCGGCCCCCGCATCCCCTCCCACCCGCTCCAGATCAGCCGCCTCCAGGTCGACTCCACCACCAGCACCCGCCGCTTCGACACCATCCTCTCCGGCCTCGAACCCGCCTACCGCCGCTGGCGCCGCCAAGCCGTCGCCTGACCGGCCGTGGGCGCGCGAGGGGACGCAGAGGGACTCAGGAGCGCTCAGGAGCGCTCAGGGGCAAAAATGAGCCCTGTCGGGGAGAGGTACCGGACCTCTGGGGGGCGAAATTTGGCCCCGCCTCAGCGGCAAACCACCCGCCCGTGGGGCAAGGCCTTGCCCTACGGGCACAGACCGTCGGGCAGGCCGAATTCCTGCATCAGCCGCCCCGGACAGGCAGCCTCCGCGGAAGACCGGGACGGCCGGCCACCACGGGACTCCTCGACCGACCCCCGGAGGTTGGAGGGCAAAGATTTACCCCTCAACTCATGACAGAGAGCCTGCTCTCGGCTGCCCCGGATGGGGATCAGCTGCGGTGGCCTTCCGCGCGGGCTGAAGGGTGGACCGCCGGCGGGCGAAAATTGGCCCGGCGGCGGCTCGGCGGGGGCCCGTCAGCGGCTCGCCGGGGGGCGAAGTGCTCCGCGAGGGCGGTGGGTGTCACGCCGGCAGCGTGCTGCGCATCAGGGCGGCGAGGGTGCGCCCCTGGGGATAGAGGAGTGCGGCCGGGGGGAGGGCGGCAGGGGCGCCGGCGTGGAGCACGGTGATGGTGCCGGCGCCGGTGCGCGTGGGGTCGGTGACCCGGCGCAGGGCCTGGGCGGCGACGGCGTCGGCGGAGCCGTGCAGGGTGAGCGCCGGGGAGGCGGTGGGGGCGACGGCGGCGCGGATGCGGTCGTCGACCAGTTCGTAGTGCGTGCAACCGAGGACGATCGCGGCGGTGCCGGCGGGGGTGCGGGCGGCGGCGTCGGCGATGGCGGCGGTGATGGCGGCGTCGTCGCCGTGTTCGATGGCGTCGGCGAGGCCGGGGCAGGCCACCTCGGTCACGTCCGCGGTGCCGCCGAAGTCGCGGATCAGGCCGCGCTGGTAGGCGCTGCCGGTGGTGGCCGGGGTGGCCCAGATGGCCACGGAGCCGCCGAGGGCGGCGGCGGGCTTGATCGCCGGGACGGTGCCGACGACGGGCAGTCCGGGTTCGAGTTCGGCCCGGAGGGTGGCGAGCGCGTGCACGGAGGCGGTGTTGCAGGCGATGACCAGCGCGTCCGGTTCGAGCGCCGCGGCGGCGAGCGAGCAGCCGCGGGCGAGGTCGGTGACCTCTTCGGAGGTGCGCGGCCCCCAGGGCATCGAAGCCGGGTCGGAGGAGAGCACCAGATCGACGTCCGGGCGCAGCTTCCGAAGGGCGGCGGCGGCGGCCAGCAGGCCGATTCCGGAGTCCATCAGTGCGATCTTCACGGGGCAAGACTTTAGTCGATCCGCCCGATCCGGCCGGTTCTGCGGCAAACTGCGGGAGTGACCGTCCTGTTGTGGATCGCCGCGTTCTCCCTGCTGGTCTGGCTCTGGTTGGCGTGCTGCCACGGGCTGTTCTGGCGCACCGACGTGCGGTTGCCGCCGCGCCGTCCGCCGGTGCGCTGGCCGCAGGCGGCGGTGGTGGTGCCGGCCCGGGACGAGGCGCAGGTGCTGCCGGTGAGCCTGCCGACGCTGCTGGCGCAGAAGTACCCGGGGCGGGCGCGGGTGATCCTGGTGGACGACCACAGTTCGGACGGCACGGGCGCGGTGGCGGCGGAGCTGCGGACGATGGACGGGCTGGAGCTGACCGTCACGACTCCTCCCCCGCTGCCCCCGGGGTGGACGGGCAAGTTGTGGGCGCTGCGGCACGGGGTGGAGCTGGCCGGTCCGGACGTCGAGTACCTGCTGCTGACGGACGCGGACATCGCGCACGGGCCGGACTCGCTGGCGGAGCTGGTGGCCGCAGCGGAGAGCAACGGACTGGACCTGGTGTCGCAGATGGCCCGGCTGCGGGTGGAGACCGGCTGGGAGCGGCTGATCGTGCCGGCCTTCGTCTACTTCTTCGCGCAGCTGTACCCGTTCCGCTGGAGCAACCGGCCCGGTGGGCGGACGGCGGCCGCGGCGGGCGGCTGTTCGCTGGTGCGGCGGGAGGCGCTGGAGCGGGCCGGCGGGGTGGCCGCGATCCGGGGTGCGGTGATCGACGACGTGTCGCTGGCGCGGGCGGTGAAGTCCTCGGGCGGGCGGACCTGGCTGGGGCTGGCCGGGGCGGTGGACAGCGTCCGACCGTACCCCCGGCTGGAGCAGTTGTGGCGGATGGTGTCGCGCAGCGCGTACGCCCAGTTGCGGCATTCGCCGCTGCTGCTGCTCGGGACGGTGCTGGGGCTGGGGCTGGTGTACCTGGTGCCGCCGGTGGCGGCGGCGGCCGGGCTGGTCGCGGGGGCGCCGGCGGTGGCGGTGGCGGGCGGGGCGGCCTGGGCGCTGATGGCGGGCACCTACCTGCCGATGGTGCGGTACTACCGGCAGCCGGCGCCGGCCGTGCTGCTGCTGCCCTTCACGGCGGGCCTGTACCTGCTGATGACGGTGGACTCGGCGGTGCAGCACTGGCGGGGCCGGGGCGCGGCGTGGAAGGGCCGGACGTACTCGCGGGCCTGAGCGTTCCGGGCCCCGAATTCGCGGGCACGGCAGGCCGGTTGGCTCCATACTGCTCGAATGGACCGCCAGAGGATCTCCCGTCTCGCCCATGCCCACCACCCGATCGCGGCGCCGCTGACGGACGAGTCGGTGGCCCTGCTGCTGGAACGCGCGACCGCCGGGACGGCGGACGGCCGCGCGCTGGACCTCGGCTGCGGCGAGGGGGCGTGGCTGGTCCGGGCGCTGGCGGCGCGTCCGCGCTGGCGGGCGGTGGGGGTGGATCTGGACGCGGCGGCGCTGACCCGGGCCAAGGAGGCGGCGACCGTGCTCGGCGTGGCGCGCCGGATCGGCCTGCACCACGTGGACGCGCGGGAGTTCGACTCGGTCGAGCCCTTCGACCTGGTGCTGTGCGTGGGCGCCACCCACGCCTTCGGCGGGCTGCTGCCGACGCTGGCGGCGGCCCGCGAGCACCTGGCCCCGGGCGGGCGGGTGCTGGTCGGCGAGGGCTTCTGGGAGCGCGAGCCGTCCCGGGCGGCCCTGGACGGGCTGGGCGCGGCCCGGGACGACTACGCGGACCTGGCGACCACCACGGACCGGGTGCTGGCGGACGGCTGGACACCGGTGTCCGGGTACGTGAGCAGCCCGCAGGAGTGGGACGACTACGAGTTCGCGTGGACGGGTGCGCTGGCCGAGTGGGCGCTGGAGCACCCGGACGACCCCGACGCGGCGGCCGCCCGGGAGGCCGCGGACCGGCACCGGCGGGAGTGGCTGCACGGCTACCGGGGGACGTTCGGCTTCGTGACGTACCTGCTGCGCCGGGACTGAACCGCCGGGCGGGGCGGGCCGCCGGAGGGCTGTCCGACCCCGGCCCGCGGCGGGCTCAGTTCCCGCGCAGCTGCTCCTGCTGGACCAGGTAGTCCAGCACCTCGGGCATCGCCTCGACGCCACCGGCCTTGCTCGGCGAAGTCCGGTACTCGCCCTGGACGACCACCGTCGGCAGCTCGTTGACGCCGTAGCGGACGAACTCGACGGCGGCCTCGTCGACCGACCGCGCCACCTCGTCGGAGCGGTACGTCCGGCGGAAGAGCTGGGCGTCCACGCCGTGGCGTACCGCCCAGTCGGTGGCGGTGGCCTCGGTGGTGAGGTCGGTCTGGTCGGTGCGCACCGAGCGGAAGACGCTGCTCTGCAGGCGCTCGACCAGGCCCAGGCGCTCCAGCGTGTAGTACAGGCGCGCGTGGCCGCGCTGGGCGCCCTCGTCCGGGCCGCCCGGCCAGATCGCCGGGACGCGCCGCAGGGCGACGTCCGCGCGGTGCTTCTCGGCCCAGGCCTGCAAGGGCTGTTCGAGCTGCTGGGAGTGGACGCAGTCGTACCAGAAGAACTCGGCCGCCTCCGTGCGGACGCTCTCGCGCACCGGCTGCGGATGGTCCAGCTTGACGAACTGGGCACCCTCGGAGGGGGGTTGGTGACTCACCGCGCCGGCCTGGAGGGGGGATACGGCGATCCCGGCGGCGATGGCGAGCAGGACGGTGGACCGCAGCAGCGACTTCGAGTTCACACCGGGCAGTGTGCTGGCGGCGGTTCGTTACCGTCGAGTTCGGCCGGGCACGCTGGCCCGGATTCGCCCGATCGGCCCAGCCCGACGCCCGGCCCGGCGCGCGACTCGACACCCGGCCCGGCGCGCGACCCGACGCCTGGCAGGGGCCCGCCGCCGCGGGTCTGTCACGGACCGGTGCGCGCCCCCGGGCCACCCCCCGCCCACACCTCGGCGACCAGCCCCTGCCAGGCATCCACCACGGCGCCGAGCTCGAAGTGCTCCAACGCGTGCGCCCGGGCGGCCGCGCCGAGGCCCGCACGGTTGCACGCCAGCACCTTGGCCAGCGCCTCAGCGAGGGCGAGCGGGTCCCCGGGGGCGACGAGCGCGCCGGTCGCGCCGTCCCGGACCACCTCGCGCACCCACCCGACGTCGGTGGCGACGGCGGGCACGCCGGCCAGTGCCGCCTCGATCAGCGCGCCGGGCACGCCCTCGCTGTCGCTGGTGAGCAGCAGCGCGTCGGCGGCCCGGTAGAGCGGCGCCGGATCGGGCAGGGCGCCGAGGAAGTGGGCGCGGGCGGCGGCCGGGTGGCGGGCCAGCGTCTCGCGCAGCGGGCCGTCCCCGGCGATGGCCAGCCGGACGTCCGGCAGCCGGTCGAGGACGTCGAGGGCGAGGTCGAGCCGCTTCTCCGGGGCGATCGCGCCGATCCAGGCGACCAGCAGGACGTCGGCGGGCAGGCCGAGCGCGTGCCGGGCGGCGCGCCGGTCGGCCCGGCCGTCGGCGGGCGGATAGCTCTCGGCGGCCCGGGAGTTGGAGATCACGTGCACCTTGCCGTCGGGCAGCCGGAACTGCCCCTCCAGGACGGCGCGGGCCTCGTCGGTGAGCGTGGTGACGGCGGCCGCGCGGTGCATCAGCGCGCCGCCGCGCACCCGGCGCAGCCGGTTCGCCGTCCAGTAGCGGGGGTGGCCGACGGAGACGTAGACGAAGGGGGTGCGGGTGCCGGCCAGGGCGAGGGCGCAGGCCGCCAGGGTGTCGGAGCCGTGGGCGAGCACCACGTCGGCGCCGCGGGCGGCCGCGCGCAGCGCCCGCAGGGTGCCGGGGCGCAGGCGGCCGGAGCCGAGGACGGCGGCGCGTAAGTCCTCCTCGTCGGCGCAGGCGCCGGGGTCCGGGTCGGGCTGCCGGTCGGGCCCGTCGGGGCTGGCGCCCGGACCGGCCCCGGCGCGAACTCCGGTGCGGTCCGCGGCGCGGGGCCCGGGGAGGGCGGGACCGGGGGGCCCGGGGGACGGGTGCGGGGCGAGGGCGCACAGGGCGGAGGCCTGGCCCCGGCGGCGCAGTTCCCGGTGGAGGTCACGGGCGAAGTTCTGGGCGCCGCCGCGGCGTGGATCACTGATCAGGTGCAGGACGCGGGGACGGGTTCCGGCCGGGTCGGCCGACGTATGGTCGGGCATGGACCGACCTTGGCACAGCGCCCCGCGCCGTACAGCCCCTTCGCGCAACCTGGTGGTGGCCCGTGCGCCCGCGTGAATACACCTGATGTGCGCTGGTCGACTGCGGCCGTGCGCCGGTTGCTCCCGTCGTGCGCCCTGTTCCGCCCCCTCTCGCCCTGCCTCGCTCTGCCTCGCCTCGCCGCACCCCGGCGCCCGACCCCGGCCGCCGTACGGCTGGCGGGCCCGACGGCCACCTGCGATGCTGATCACCAGTCAGGGGGCGTCCGGCACGGGAGAACGGACGCGCCCGCAGCGGGCGGGGGTGGCCGGTGCAGGTGCTTCTGGTGGTCGACAGCGTGAACCGGACCGGCGGGGCGGAGCGCGCCCTGGTCTCGATGGCTCCCCAACTGGTGCGCGCCGGCGTCACGTTGGACGTCGCCTACCTCTACGACTCCCCCGGCGGCTGGCAGCCGGAGCTGACCGCGGCGGGCGCCGCCGTGTTCGGCGTCGGCCGACCGACCGGGGCCGCCACCGCCGCCGCGCTGCGCCGGCTGATCCGCGAACGCCGGCCCGATCTCGTCCACACCGCCCGCCACGCCTCGGACGTGCTCGGCCGCACCGCCGCCCTGGCCGCCCGCACCCCGGTGGTTTCCAGCCTCCTCGACCCGGCGTACGGACCGGAGCAGTCGGCGGCACACGGGGCGAGCCCCTGGCGGATGCGCACCGCGCAGGCCCTGGACGCGGCCACCGCCCAGGGCGCCCGCCGCTTCCACGCGCTCACCCGGCACGTGGCCGGCACGATGGCACGGCGGCTGCGCGTCCCCCGGCGCCGGATCGACGTGGTGCCGCGCGGGCTCGACCCGGAGCTGCTGGGCACGGCCACCCCGGAGCGGCGGGCCGCCGTGCGTGGTGCGCTGGAGCTGGCGCAGGACGTGCCGGTGGTGCTGGCCGCCGCCGGCCAGCACCACCGGAAGGGCCTGGACGTGCTGTTGACGGCCTGGCCGGCGATCCGGCGCGCGCAGCCCGGGGCCGTCCTGCTGCTCGCCGGCGCGGCGGGCCCGGAGAGCGCACGGCTGCGGGCGCTCGCCGAGTCCGCCGGGAGCGTCCGCCTGCTCGGGCCGCGCGAGGACGTGGCCGACCTGATGGCCGCTGCCGACGTGCTCGCCGTGCCGTCCCGCTGGGCGGGCCAGGGCGGCACGGCGATCGAGGCGATGGGCGTCGGGGTGCCGCTGGTCTGCGCGGACGTGCCGGCGTTGCGCGAGACGGTCGGCTCGGAGGACTACGCCCGGCTGGTGGCGCCGGAGCGGCCGGCCGAACTGGCGGCGGCGGTCGTCGACACGCTGGACGACCGGGCGGCGGCGCGGGTGCGGGCGAAGGCCGCGCGGGCACGGTTCCTGGCCTCGTTCACGCTGTCCCAGGTGTCCGCGCACATGGTCGAGTTCTACGAGCGCGCGCTGCGGGTGCGGCCGCTCTGACCCCTGCGACCCGGCGGCGGCCGGATCGACCCGTACGCGGAGCGCCCGGGCTGCGCCCGGACCCGGCCGGCGTGTCCTGCGGCCGGTTACGCGGATCGGGTGAACGCGGTTGGACCTCGGCCCGGCCCGGTCGGCAGGATGTCCGGCCGGGGCGCCCGTCGCGCTGCCTCATCTCCCCCTTCCCCGTACGGATTTGGAGTCACCCGGTGTTCAAGGGATTCCGCAGCTTCCT
This sequence comes from Kitasatospora sp. NPDC058243, assembly GCF_042882025.1. Lineage (NCBI taxonomy): Bacteria > Bacillati > Actinomycetota > Actinomycetes > Kitasatosporales > Streptomycetaceae > Kitasatospora > Kitasatospora sp. NPDC058243. The sequence continues at coordinate 10,280 of NZ_JBHVWW010000078.1, read as the reverse complement.
GCTGCGCGGCAACGTGGTGGACCTCGCAGTCGGCATCGTGATCGGCGCGGCCTTCACCGCCGTGGTCACCGGGTTCGTCACCGCCTTCCTCACCCCGCTCATCGGGGTCGCCACCGGCGCCGTCGGCGACTTCACCCAGAAGACCTTCGAGGTGGCCGGCACCCGGTTCCCGTACGGGGTCTTCGTCAACGCGCTGATCGGGTTCGTGCTGGTCGCCGCGGTGATCTACTTCGCCGTGGTGCTTCCGGTCGGCAGGCTGCAGGCGCGCTTCGAGTCGGCCAAGCCGGCGCCGGTCGTGAAGGTCGACTGCCCGGAGTGCCTGAGCCCGATTCCGGCCGCGGCGACCCGCTGTTCCTTCTGCACCTCGGAGGTCGCGGGCCGGCCGGGCCTCCCGGCGCAGGCGCAGGCGTTGCAGGCGAGCTGACCACTGGCCCGAGGCCGCTGACGGGGACTTTATTCCCGAAACATTCACGAGCCCTCGTCGGACCGTCGGCGGGGGCTCGAATGCGCCGGCGCACGCCCTGTCCGCAAAAGTTTCTCCGGCGGGCCCCGAACCGTCCACCGCCCGGTCACCGCAAGGGTTCGCCGCGCCGCCGTCCGGGTACTGTTCGATCACTGACGGCACGCCAAGGTTGTCCGGAACTGAACGCCGGTATGTCCGTTCTTCCTACTTTCGAAACCTTTGTGCGAGCGAAGACTGTGTAAACAGTCGAACTGCTCCCCCTCCCGCTCTCCTCAGCAGGCGCGTTGTGGGCTTACCGTATGCCCCATGACCTCGCCCCGCTCCTACGACGGAGTCGGCTACCCCTCTCCGTCCTTCTCCTCCGGCACGCCGATCTACGACAGCCTCGTGGCTGAGCGCGGCGTCCCCCAGATCGCACCCATCAACGTGCCGGCGGCCCTTCCGCCGGCCATGTCGTCCGGTTACGGGGCCAGCGCCGGCCCGTCCTACGAGAACCGGTACGGCAACGGGTACGAGAGCGCCGGCAGCAACCTCCCCGCGCTGCCGCCCGCCCGCCTCGCCCTGGGCCCCGGCCCGAGCAGCGGCCCCTCCACCGGTCCCGCCACGGCGTACATCCCCGCGCAGCCCGCGCCGGCGTACGCCTCCGCGCCCCAGCCGCCCGTCCCCGGCTACGGCGCCCCCCAGCAGTACCAGCGGCCGCAGCCCGCCGCACCGGCCTTCGCGCAGACCGCCGGCGGCGGCTACCAGCCGACCGGCGGCCAGAGCTTCGGCGGCCAGAACACCTTCATCGGCGGCCAGGGCGGCCAGCAGTCCTTCGGCGCCCAGCCGATCGGCGGTCCGGGCGCGTTCGGCCCCGGGCAGCCGGGCGGCCAGCCGCAGGGCGGTCCGCAGAGCCTCGGCGGCCAGCAGTCCTTCGGCGGCCCCGGCCAGGCCGGCCCCGGCTTCCAGGGCCAGGGCGGCGACCAGGGCTTCGGCGGCGCCCAGCTACGCCCGGCCATGGCGCCGGTCCGCCCGATGCAGCCGCAGCGCCCGGGCCCGTACGGCGAGCCCGGCCACAACGCCTACAACGCGGGGGGCCAGCAGGGCGGCTACCAGCAGCAGGGCCAGGGCTACTGAGCCACTGACCTCCAGGGCCGGACCCCACCCGGCCCGTACCCGCACCACCTGAGCACCACCCGGCGCGCTCCCCGCGCCGGGCGTACGGAGAAACGGGTCATCCACGGACCGCCCGGAACGCCCCCCACGGCGTCCCGGGCGGTCCGTGCGCGTACGGGGGCCCTGCGGACCGCCGGGAACCGGCTGGCAGGATGGGGGAATGCAGCTCACCGGACTCCACGTCTACCCCGTCAAGTCCATGTACCGCCTGAGCCCCGACACCGCCGCCGTCGAACCCTGGGGCCTGGCCGGAGACCGCCGCTGGATGCTCGCCGACACCACCGGACGCTTCGTCAGCCAGCGCGAGAACGCCGCCCTCGGCCAGATCAGGCCCGACCTGCTCCCCGACGGCGCGCTCTCCCTCACCGCCCCCGACGGCTCCCGGATCGAGGTCCCCGCGCCCGCCGTCGCAGCCGGCGACCCGCTCGCCGAGGTCGAGGTCTGGGGCACCCGCTTCCGCGCCGCCGAGGCCGCCAAGGAAGCGCACCGGTGGATCGCCGAACACCTCGGCGACTACCGCCTGGTCCACCTCGACGACCCGCACGCCCGGCCGGCCGACCCCGACTACGCCGAGCCCGGCACCACCGTCTCGATGGCCGACGGCTTCCCCCTGCTGCTCACCACCACCGCCTCGCTGGAACGGCTCAACGAACTGATCGCCGCCGAGCACCCCGACGGCCACGAGCCGCTGCCGATGGAGCGCTTCCGCCCCAACGCCGTGGTGGGCGGCGCCGAGCCATGGGCCGAGGACGGCTGGCGCCGGATCCGGATCGGCGACCTCACCTTCAAGGTCGTCAAGCCCTGCGGCCGCTGCGTCATCACCACCACCGACCAGGAGAGCGGCGAGCGGCGCGGCCCCGAACCACTGCGCACCCTGGCCCGGCACCACCGGCTGCTGAAGAAGGCCGCGTTCGGGCAGAACCTGATCCCGGAGCGGCCGGCCGGCACCACCGGCGACGTGCTCGGCACGCTGCGCGTCGGCGACCGGGTCGAGGTCCTGGAGGACGGGGCGCAGTGGCCCGCCGACGCGCGGGGGTGAACCGGCGGCGCTCCGGTTCACCGGCTCCCCCCGCCGCCGCCCCCGCGGCGCGTCCCCGTCTCGGAACCACAGGTGTGCGCGCTCGTTGAACATGTGGTCGGAACCTGTGGCGAAGGCGCGAGCCCCCGGTGCCCGCGCGACCGCGGCCGACCGGACCACCCATGGAGGCGCGCTACGGTGGGCGGGCGGCCCGCGCGTACGGCCCGTTGAACGCCGGCTCGACGAAGGTGGGGACGACAGACCGTCATGGCAGAGCACAGGGTCCGGGTCACCCAGGACAGCGCATCCCGCTGGCGCCGCCGCGCAGGCGAGTACGACACCCTCGCGGAGGCCCTCGCGGCCGCCGAACCGGGCGACACCGTGACCGTCCGGCCGGGGACGTTCCGGGAGAACGTACTGCTGGACAAGCCCGTGACGATCGTCCCGGCCCAGGGCCCGGGCACCGTCCGGATCGACCCGCCGTCCGGAGTGGCGCTGACCGTCACCGCCGACGCCATCGTCCGCGACCTCGTCGTCGAAGGCGGCGACAGCTCCACCCCGGCCGTCCTGATCACCGGGCCGCAGACCGCACCCTCGCTCAGCGGCTGCCGGATCGAGACCCGCTCCGCCACCGGCATCGAGATCACCGACGGTGCCCGGCCCACCCTGCGCGGCTGCGTCGTCGCCAACCCGGCCGGACTCGGGCTGCGCCTGCGCGGCCCCGGCACCGCCGCCGCCCTGGAGGACTGCGAGGTCGCCGCCGCCGGGCAGGCCGGACTCGCCGTCCTCGGCGGCGCCACCGCCGCCCTCGACCGCTGCCGGGTCCACCACGCCGTCGGCGCCGGCGTCCTGCTCTCCGACCCGGGCAGCGCCGCCGAACTGACCGGCTGCGAGATCTACGAGATCCGCGGCAGCGGCGTCCAGGCCGAATCACAGGCCCGCGGGCGGCTCGTCGACTGCGAGATCCACCGGGTCACCGGCAACGGCCTGACCCTGGACGGCGAGGCCGAACTCGTCCTCACCGGCTGCCGGGTGCACGACCTGCCGGAGAACGGCGCCGACCTGCGCGGCCGCTCCCGGCTCAGCCTCAACCACAGCACCGTCCGGGACTTCGGGCGCGGGGCGCTCTCGGTCTGGGACCAGGGCACCGAGGCCGTCGCCGAGTCCTGCCAGATCCACGGCTCCACCGGCGAGTACCCGGCGCTGTGGGTCAGCGACGGCGCCCGGCTCACCCTCACCGACTGCTCGCTGTACGACCTGCCGGACGCACTGTTCGTCCTCGACCGGGACTCCGCCGCCACCGCCGCGGACTGCTCCTTCAGCCGGATCCGCAGCTCGGCGGTCTCGGTCAGCGGCGGCGCGGCGGTGACCCTCACCGGCTGCCGGGTCCAGGAGGCCGGCACCGGCCTGTGGTTCCGCGACCACGGCAGCGGCGGCCTGCTCACCGGCTGCGAGATCTCCGACGTGGCCACCGGGGTGATCGTCACCAAGGGCGCCGACCCGGTGCTGCGCGACTGCACCGTCCGGGCCAGCACCGACGCCGGCGTGTACGTCTCGGCGCAGGGGCGGGGCACCTTCGAGGACTGCCGGGTCTCGCACGGCAAGGGCTTCGGCTTCCACATCATCGACGGCTGCCGCACCCAACTGACCCGCTGCCGGGCCGAGCAGAACGAGCGGGCCGGCTTCGAGTTCTCCGAGCCCGGGCCGGTCGCCGAGGGCTGCACCTCGGACGACGTCGCACCGGCCGCCGGTGCGGCCGAGGTGCCGGGCCCGCGGGCCGCCCAACTGGCCTCCACCAGCACCCCGTTGGCCGGGAGGGCCGGGAAGGCCGGGGTGGCCGGCACCGCCGCCGCGTCGGCCGCCACCTCGGCGATCGCCCCGATCCCGGACTGCCGGCCCGCCGACGAGGCGCTCGCCGAACTGGACGCGCTGGTCGGGCTGGCCACCGTCAAGCAGGAGGTGCGCACACTCATCGACCTGATCTCGGTCGGCAAGCGCCGCCGCCAGGCCGGGCTCAAGGCGCCCTCGCTGCGCCGGCACCTGGTCTTCACCGGCGCCCCCGGCACCGGCAAGACCACCGTCGCCCGGCTCTACGGCGAGATCCTCGCCTCACTCGGGGTGCTCCAGCGCGGACACCTGGTCGAGGTGGCCCGGGTCGACCTGGTCGGTGAGCACATCGGCTCCACCGCGATCCGCACCGCCGCCGCCTTCGACCGCGCGCGCGGCGGGGTGCTCTTCATCGACGAGGCGTACGCGCTCGCCCCCGAGGACGGCGCGCGCGACTTCGGGCGGGAGGCCATCGACACCCTGGTCAAGCTGATGGAGGACCACCGGGACGAAGTGGTCGTCATCGTGGCCGGCTACACCCTGGAGATGGAGCGCTTCCTCTCCGCCAACCCCGGTGTCTCGTCCCGCTTCTCACGCACCGTCACCTTTCCCGACTACACGGCGGACGAGCTGCTGGAGATCGCCCGGGCCCAGTGCGCCGAGCACGAGTACGCGCTCGCCGAGGCGACCGAGGGCGTGCTGCTGGACCACTTCGCCCGGCTGGAGCGCGGCCCCAACTTCGGCAACGGACGCACTGCGCGGCAGGTCTTCGAGACCATGGTCGAGCGGCACGCGATGCGGGTCGCCCACCTCGCGGACCCCTCGACGGAGGAGCTCCAACTCCTCGTCCCGGCCGACCTGCCGGGCGCGCCGCTGCCCTGACGCCGGGGGGCTCGGCGCTGTGGCGTCGGGCGGGGAGGGCGGCGAACAGATAACAGAGTCTGAAATCTGTTATCTGAAAGCTGTTATCTGTTATCTGTTCGCTGTCATTTGTTCGCGGTCATTTGTTCGCCGCCGCCAACGCGAGCAGGTGGGCAGGCGGGCGAGCGGGCGGCCGGCGACCTCGGCGTCAGCCCGTCCAGGCACCGCCGGCGAGGAAGGACTCCAGCACGGCCCGGTACGGCGCGATGTCGATCCGCTCGCCGGCCAGCCAGTCGTCCGAGTAGTACTTGTCCAGGTAGCGGTCGCCCGGGTCGCAGATCAGACCGACCACGCTGCCCCGCCGCCCCGCCGCCCGCATCTCGGCGACGATCTTCAGCGCGCTCCACAGCCCCGTCCCGGTGGACGCCCCCGCCTTCTTCCCGAGCACCTGCTCCAGCACCCGCACGGCGGCGATGGAGGCGGCGTCCGGCACCTTCATCATCCGGTCGATCGCCCCCGGGACGAAGCTCGGCTCCATCCGGGGCCGTCCGATGCCCTCGATCCGCGAGCCCCGCTCGCAGACGGCGTCCGGGTCGTGGTGCACCCAGCCGTCGAAGAAACAGGAGTTCTCCGGATCGGCGACGCAGATCCGGGTGTCGTACTGCATGTAGTGCACGTACCGGGCGATGGTCGCCGAGGTGCCGCCCGTCCCGGCGGTGGCGACGATCCAGGCCGGCTCGGGGTGCGGCTCCAGGCGCAGCTGGGCGAAGACCGACTCGGCGATGTTGTTGTTGCCGCGCCAGTCGGTGGCCCGCTCGGCGTAGGTGAACTGGTCCATGTAGTGCCCGCCGGTGCTCTCGGCGAGCCGGGCGGAGGCCTCGTACACCTCGTCCGAGCGGTCGACCAGGTGGCACTCGCCGCCGTGGAACTCGATCAGGTCGATCTTGGCCTGGCTGGTGCTCTTGGCCATGACCGCGATGAACGGCACCCCGACGAGCTGCGCGAAGTACGCCTCCGAGACGGCGGTGGAACCGCTGGAGGCCTCGATCACCGGCTTGCCGGGGCGGATCCAGCCGTTGCAGAGCCCGTGGAGGAAGAGCGAGCGGGCCAGGCGGTGCTTGAGCGAGCCGGTCGGGTGGGTGGACTCGTCCTTGAGGTAGAGGTCGATCCCCCACTCGCCCGGCAGCGGGAAGCGCAGCAGGTGGGTGTCGGCGGAGCGGTTGGCGTCGGCCTGGACCTTGCGCACCGCCTCCTTGAGCCAGGCGCGGTACTGCGGGTCGGTCCGGTCGACGTCGACGGTCGGTTCGATGCCGGTGGTCGGCGCGACGTCGACGGTCGGCTCGACGGTCGGCTCGACGCTCGCGGTCGACTCGATGCCGCTCGCTCCGCCGGACTGGGTCCCGCCGGGTTGGGTGCTCATGGCCACTCTCCCTCGTTACGACCCCCCACTGCTCACTACGAGTGTATGAGAGTCACGATAAGTGACCGTTTTCACAGTCCCAGCTTCCGCTTATCGCCCCTGGTCCGACCTGTCGCCCCCAGCCCGACGCCCGGCCCCGGGTTCAGCCCGCCGTCACCGACTGCGGGTCCGCCAGGTACGGCCCCCAGCCCAGCTCCGCCGCACCCGCGAGCGCACCGTGCGCCAGCTCCGCGCCGACGATCGGCACCCGTCCGCTGCGCCCCCACAGGCTGCGCTCGGCGACCACCGCGCGCAGCCGCTCGGGCGCGGCCTCCAGCAGGTCGAGGTGGAGCCCGCTGAGGACCACCCGGTCCGGGTTGAGGATGTTGGCGACGCCCGCGAGTCCGAGCCCGAGCCGGTCGATGACGTGTTCCACGGCGGCCCGCGCGCGCTCGTCGGTGGCGGCCGCCCGGCACAGTTCGCGCGCCTGGTCGAGCAGCGGACGCCCCGGTTCGGGGGTGAGCCCGGCGGCGGCGAACAGTGCGTCGGGGTCGGTCTCGGAGTTCAGGCAGCCCCGGTTGCCGCACGGGCAGAGCCGGCCCTGCGGGTCGACGGTGAGGTGGCCGACCTCCAGGGCCAGCCCGGCGCTGCCGGTGTGCAGGTGGCCGTCGATCACCAGCGCACCGCCGACGCCGCGGTGGCCGGAGGTGACGAGGAGCAGGTGACGGGCACCGCGCCCGGCACCGTGCCGGTACTCGGCGAGCGCGGCGAGGTTGGCGTCGTTGGCGAGGGCGGTGGGCAGTGGCCGACGGGCGCCGGGGCCGTGGTCGGCGCGGCCCACCTCGACGTCGTACAGGTCGGCGACCGGGGTGCCGCTGGGCCAGGCGAAGTGCAGTGCGGCGAGCGCGGCGCCGTCGGGTTCGGTGACCGGGTTGGGCAGGGCGAGCGCGGCGCCGAGGCAGCGCCGGCTGGTCGCGCGGGCGAGTTCGGCGCCCGCCTCGGCGACGGCGCGCAGCATCCGGACGGGGTCGGTGGCGGCGGGCAGCGGCAGGTGGACGGGCGGGTCGAGCAGGCCGCCGAGGCCGGCCAGGGTGACGCTCAGTCCGTCGGCGTGGATCTGCCCGGCGACCACGACCGGGCCCTGCGGGTCGATCGCGAGCCGGTGCGAGGGGCGTCCGCGTCCGCCGCCGGCCGGGCGCGAGTCGACGGTGATCAGCCCGAGCGCCTCCAGTTCGGCCGTGACGGCCCCGGCGGTGGCCCGGGTGACGTCCAGCGCGCGGGTGAGCGCCGAGCGGGTGGGCGTCTGTCCGGTGTGGATGAGCGAGAGCGCGGGGCCGAGCAGCGTCCGACCGCGATCGGGGGCCGCGCGGCGGTGGGCGTCGCGCTGCGCTTCGAGGTCGGTTCCGGAACCTGGTCGCGGACTTGAAGGTGAGAGCTGCACGCCCCTATTGTGACTTTGTGCCGCTTCGAAACAAAATCCGCCCGCGTCCTCGACCCGACCAGACCTCCCCCCAGTCTCTCAGCACACCCCCCGGCACGGACAGCCCCTGGGGCTCGGCACGGCTCGCACTCACCGCGTTCTTCGCCGTCGACGGCTTCCTCTTCGCCGCCTGGGTGGTCCGCATCCCGGACATCCGCAGCCAGGTCAACGCCTCGCACAGCGCCCTCGGGCTGGCCCTGCTCTGTCTGTCGATCGGCGCCGTCCTCACCATGCCGCTCGTCGGGCGGCTGTGCCTGCGGTACGGCTCGCGCCCGGTGACCGTCGGCTCGCTCGCCCTGCTCAGCCTCGCCGTCCCGCTGCCCGCACACGCCCACTCGGTCACCGCGCTCGGCGGCGTGCTGCTGCTCTTCGGCGCCGGGTACGGCGGCGCCAACGTCGCGATGAACAGCGCCGCCGTCGACCTGGTGGCGCAGCTGCGACGGCCCGTCATGCCGAGCTTCCACGCCGGGTACAGCCTCGGCGGTCTGCTCGGCGCGGGCCTCGGCGGGCTCCTCGCCGGTGCGCTGAGCACCGCCTGGGCGCTCGCGCTCGGCGGTCTGCTCGGCCTCGCCGTCACCGCCGCCGCAGGCGTCGTCCTGCTGCGCAGCCCGGCCGCGCCGCTGGTCGCGCCCGGCCGCACGGGCGACGGCGACGCCACGGGCGACGACGCGAACGGCCACGGCACCCGCGCCACGGCCGGCCGCGCCGCCCCGCACCTGCGGCTGCTCGTCCTGCTGCTCGGCCTCACCGCGCTGTGCACCGCGTACGGCGAGGGCGCGATCGCCGACTGGACCACCCTCCACCTCACCGACGACGTCCACGCCAGCCCCGGGACGGCCGCCGCCGGGTACGCCGCGTACGCCTTCGCCATGACCAGCGGACGGGTCGGCGGCACCTGGCTGTCCATCCGGCTCGGCCAGACCCGGCTGATGCTGCTCGGCGGCCTGACCGCGGCGGCCGGCATGCTGGTCGCCGCCCTCGCCCCGGTGGTGCCGCTGGCCGTCTGCGGGTTCGTCCTGGTCGGCCTCGGCCTCGCCAACCTCTTCCCCCTCGCGATCGCCCGGGCCGGTGCGGCGGGCGGCCCGCAGGGCGTCGCGTTCGCCTCGACGCTCGGGTACGGCGGCATGCTGATCGGTCCGGTGGTGATCGGCTTCCTCGCCGACGCGGCGGGGCTGCCGATGGCCCTGACCACCGTCGCGGTGGCGGCCACGGCGGCGGCGCTCCTACCGCTGGCCGTCCGTCGGCGCTGACCGTCTGTCGGCGCTGACGGGAGCACCCGGGTCGTCGGCACGGCCGGTCCGACCGACCCCACCGCCGACGGCCCCGGGCGACGCCCGACGCGGCCGCGCGCGGACGTGGTGGCAGGATGCGGGCCATGACGAGCAGCGGACGGATCCAGGTACTGCGGGCGGCCGAGCGCCCGGCCACGGCGTGGCTCAACGGGGGCGGGGTGACCAGGGAGGTCGCCGGTTTCCCCGTCGGGGCCGGGCTGGACGCCTTCGACTGGCGGGTCAGCCTCGCGGACGTCGCGTCGGCCGGGCCGTTCTCGCCGTTCCCCGGCGTCGACCGGGTGATCACCCTGGTCGAGGGCCCCGGCATGACGCTCACCGTCGACGGCGCCGAGCAGCTGGTCGACGCGCCCTTCCGCCCCTTCGCCTTCCCCGGTGACGCTGTGACGGACTGCCGGCTGTCGGCCGGCCCGGTGGTCGACTTCAACGTGATGACCCGTCGCGACCGGGTCGCCGCCGCCGTGGACGTGCTGTCCGCACCGGCCGTCGCGGACGTCCCGCCGGGGGCGACCGTCCTGCTGGTCTGCCTCGCCGGTTCGGCCGCCGTCGACGGTGACACGGTGCTCGACCGCTACGACGCCGCGCTGCTGGAGGGGGCCGGTCCGCGCGAGGTGCTGGTCCGGGCCGGCGGGGTCACCGCCGTGGTCACGCTCCGCCCGTCGCGCTGACGCCGAGGATCCGGGGCGCACGGGCGCCCGGACACCGGAACGCTGCGGGGCCAGGGGGGGGGGGCCCCAGGGGCAGGGGTCCCTTGTGTGTGGGTTCACCATCGAACAACAATGTGTGGT
>NZ_JBHVWW010000077.1:5548-47235 GCF_042882025.1 Kitasatospora sp. NPDC058243 | reverse complement strand
AAGCTGGAGGCGGCGCGGCAGTTGACGTATGCGGCGGCGGCGAAGTCGCAGCGTGGGGACGGGGATCTGACGTTCTTCGGGGCGGCGGCGAAGTGTTACGCGTCGGATGCGGCGATGGAGATCACGACGGATGCGGTGCAGTTGCTGGGCGGGTACGGGTACACGCGGGACTACCCGGTGGAGCGGATGATGCGGGACGCGAAGATCACCCAGATCTACGAGGGGACCAACCAGATCCAGCGCATCGTCATGGCCCGCAACCTGCCGTAGCCGGACGGCGCTTCGGCCCCGACCAAACCTCGGCCCCGACCGCGCCTCGGCCCCGAAAACCGGGCGACGGCGGGCGGCCCCGCTTCGTAGGCTGCCCGCCATGTCCTCCGCACTGAGCCTGGCCCGGATCACCCCCGACACCATCGACGCCGCCCTCGCCCTGAAGGTGCGCCCCGACCAGGAGGCCCTGGTCGCGCCGGTGGCGACGTCGCTGGCCGAGGCGTACGCCCACGGGGACACCGCCTGGCCCCGGCTGATCATGGACGGGGAACGGCCGGTCGGCTTCGTGATGGCGTTCTTCGACATCGGGTTCAACCCCGAGCAGCCCGACGACCGCCCCCGCTCCGGCCTCTGGCGCCTGCTCGTCGACGCCGACCGGCAGCGCGGCGGCTACGGCCGCTTCGCCGTCGAGCAGGTCTGCGCCGAGATCCGCCGCCGGGGCGGCACCCGCGCCACCGTCACGTACGTCCCCGGCCCGGAGGGCCCCGCGGCCTTCTACACCGGCCTGGGCTTCCGCCCGACCGGCGAGACGAGCGGCGACCAGACGGTGGCGGAGCTGGAGCTGGAGCCGGCCGTGCGCTGACCGCCCCAGGGACCGGCGGTGACGAGTAGGGTGCCGGACCATGACGGAGCCGGACTTCCTCGCCACGACCAGGGCGTTCTACGACGCCATCGCGGTCGACTACGCCGACCGCTTCCGCGACGAACTGGCCGGTGAACCGCTGTCCCGGGCGGTGCTCGCGGCCTTCGCCGAGCTGGTCCGCGCCGAGCTGGTCCGTACCGGGCGCGCGGACGGCCCGGTGGCCGAACTGGGCTGCGGCCCCGGCCGGGTGACGCACCACCTGCACGGCCTCGGTCTCGACGTCCGCGGCATCGACCTGTCGCCGAGGATGGTCGAGCTGGCCCGCGCGACGTACCCCGGGCTGGACTTCGCCGAGGGTTCGCTGTTCGATCTCCCGCTGCGGGACGGCGAGTTGACCGGCGCGGTCGCCTGGTACTCGATCATCCACACCCCGGCGGAGCGCCTGCCGGAGGTGTTCGCCGAGTTCGCGCGGGTGCTCGCCCCGGGCGGCCACCTGCTGCTCGCCTTCCAGGTCGGCGACGAGCCGCTGCGGATCGACCAGCCCTTCGGGCACCCGGTGGCGCTGGACTTCCGCCGCCAGCAGCCGGACCGGATCGCGGAGTTGATCCGTGCGGCCGGCCTGCGGCTCACCTCCCGCACGCTCCGCGAGCCGGAGGAGGGCGTGCAGCCGACCCCGCAGGCCTACCTGCTGGCCCGCAAGCCCGCCTGAGCCGCCTGAGTCGCCTGGGGCGGCGGTGACAGCGGCATGACAGTGGTGCCGGCGGGGTGTGAGAGGTCTGACAGAGGGTGCCCCGAATCTTGGTGACTGCACGTCAGTCCGCCGAAACGGGAGGCCCTGCCCCATGCCCCGACCCCGCCTCACCTCCGCCCTCAGAACCGGCGCCGCCGCGGCCGCCGGGCTGCTGCTGGCCGGTCTCGCCCCGGCCGCCTCGGCGGCGGCGGCCCCGGCGGCCCCGGCGGCCCCGGCGGCCCCGGCGGCGCCGGTGCCCCGGCTGGACTGGCGGTCCTGCGTACCGGACTTCGACTGCGCCCGCGCCACGGTGCCGATGGACTACCGCGACCCGGCCGGGCGCACCGTCGAGCTGGCCGTCATCCGGCACCCCGCGACCGACCCGGCGCACCGGATCGGCTCGCTGTTCTTCAACCCCGGCGGCCCGGCCGTGCCCGGCACCCAGGCGCTGCCCGCCGTGTACGGGATGCTCCCGGCGCAGGTGCGGGAGCGGTTCGACCTGGTCGGCTTCGACCCGCGCGGCGTCGGCGACTCCACCCTGCCGCAGTGCTTCCCGGACGCGGCGGCCGAGCAGGGCCTGCTCGCCGGGCTGCCGGCCGGCTACCCGGTCGGCGCCGCCCAGGAGTCGGCCTGGGCGACGACGTACGCGCGCTTCGGCCGCCAGTGCGCCGACAACGAGCGGACCGGCCTGCTCGCCCACCTCTCCACCGCCGACACGGCCCGCGACCTGGACCTGCTGCGCGCCGCCGTCGGCGACCGCCGGCTGAGCTACCTCGGCACCTCGTACGGCAGCTACCTGGGCGCCACCTACGCCAACCTCTTCCCGACCCGGGTGCGCGCGATGGTGCTGGACAGCGCCCCCGACCCGGTCGCCTGGTCCACCGGGCGCTCGCCGCAGCAGCGCGCCCTGCCGCCGTTCCTGCGCACCGGCAGCGACCTCGCCGGCGCCCGCACCCTCGACGCCTTCCTTGACCAGTGCGCCGACGCCGGCCCCACCGCCTGCGCCTTCGCGGCGGCGGACCGGGACGCCACCCGCGCCAAGTTCGCCGAACTGCTCGACCGGCTCGGCCGGACACCGGTGACGCTCGGCACCCCGCCGGCGGCGGTCACCTTCGACCAGGCCTCCACCGCCTCCACCGTCCTGCCGATGCTCTACGCCGCCACCCCGGTGCCGAACGCCCCCGGCACCGGCTGGCCGGCGCTGGGCGGACTGCTCCAGCAGCTGTGGACCGCCGCCCCGGACGCCTCGGCGCCGCTGCCGACCGGCGGCCAGCTCAAGCAGGCGCAGACCCTCGGGGCGCTCTGCGCCGACACCGTCAACCCGCCCGCCTCCGGTGCCGACCCGGCCGCCGACACCACCTACCCGGCGCTGTCCGCCCTCGCCCGGGCCCGTGCGGGCGCCACCGGCCCGTACCTGGTCTGGCAGAACCAGCGCTGCGCCGCCTGGCCGGCCGAGGCCGCCCGGGACCGCTACACCGGCCCGTGGAACCGGCCGACCTCCGCGCCGATCCTGGTCGTGGCCCTCACCGGCGACCCGGCCTGGCCCTACGAAGGCTCCCGCGCGCTGGCCGACACCCTCGCCCGCGGCCGCCTGCTGACCGTCCACGGCTACGGCCACACGGCGCTGGGCAACCCGAGCGCCTGCGCCTGGGACCGCGAGCAGCGGTACCTGGTCAGCGGTGAGCTCCCGCCGCCCGGCACGGTCTGCGAGCCGGACCACCAGGCGTTCTAGGTCCTGCCCGGCCGCCCTGGTCGTGCGCGTGCGCGGAATCCGTGCACGCGCACGCACCTCGGTACGATGAACGTCATGAACCGTGCCGACCTCTCCCTGGGCCCGCTGTCCGAGCGGGACCACGCCTTCTACGGCCTGGTCTGGGCCGGCACCACCCTCGCCGCCCAGGTGGACCGCGAGCTCACCCGGGTGCACGGGCTGTCGCTGTCCTGGTTCGAGGTGATGCTCTGGCTCAACGGGCAGCAGGAGCCGGTCGCCGCCTCCGACCTGGGCGCGAAGACGATGCTCAGCCGCAGCCAGGTCTCCCGGGTGGTCGACGCCCTGGCCGCACGCGGCCTGGTGGCCCGCACGCCCTCCGCCTCCGACGCCCGGTCGGTGCGGATCGAACTGACCGGGCAGGGCCGCGCCGCCTTCGCCGAGGCCGACGCCACCCGGCGGGCCGTCCTCGCGCCGGTCTTCACCGACCGGCTCGACGAGGGCGACATCGCGGCCCTGGAGGCGGTCTGGCGCAAGCTGAAGGCCTGAGCCCCGGGCCCGGGGCTACACCGCGTCGGCTACACCGCGTCGGCTACACCGGGTCGGCCTCCGCCGCCCCGGCCCGCGGCCGGCCGGAGGCGGTCGCGATCACCTCGTCCAGCACGTCGCGGGAGCGGAGCAGGTCGGTGACCATCCGGTCGATCCGGTCCCGTTCGGAGGCCAGCTCCTCGACCAGCAGCGGGGTGGCGACCTCGTTCGGGCCGCCGTCGGAGTCGCGCATGCAGGGGAGGATCTTGTAGATCGTGCGGCTGTGCAGCCCGGCCGCGAACAGTTCCTGGATCAGCACGACCCGGTCCACCGCCGGCTCCGGGTACTCCCGGTGCCTGCCGTCGGTCCGCCGGGCGGCCAGCAGGCCCTGCTGCTCGTAGTAGCGCAGCGAGCGCTCGCTCACGCCCGTCCGCCGGGCCAGTTCACCGATCCGCATGCCGCCCACCCCGTCGCCGTGACCGCTTGAACCTGACGCCGATGTTAGCTTCCGCGGCCCTCGCACCGGCCGGATAACACGGGACCGCCACCCGGCGCCGTGCCGGGGGTGACGCGCGTCGGCCGACGGGTCGTGCCATGATCCCTGCATGGCTTCCAACGTTTTCTTCGACATCGAGATCGACGGCGTTCCGTCGGGCCGCATCGTCTTCAAGCTGTACGACGACGTCGTCCCCAAGACCGCCCGCAACTTCCGCGAGCTCGCGACCGGCCAGAACGGCTTCGGCTACGAGGGCTCCGGCTTCCACCGCGTGATCCCGCAGTTCATGCTGCAGGGCGGTGACTTCACCAACCACAACGGCACCGGTGGCAAGAGCATCTACGGCGAGAAGTTCGCCGACGAGAACTTCCAGGCCAAGCACACCCGCCCGGGCCTGCTGTCGATGGCCAACGCCGGCCGCAACACCAACGGCTCGCAGTTCTTCATCACCACCATCGTCACCGACTGGCTGGACGGCAAGCACGTCGTCTTCGGCGAGGTCGTCGAGGGCATGGACGTCGTGACGGCGGTCGAGAAGCTCGGCTCGCAGAGCGGCCGCACCTCGGCGAAGGTCACCATCGCCAAGTCCGGCATCGTCGAGTAGTCACCGGTTCATCAGTTCGAAACCGCACACCGCCCCGGCCGCGGAAGTCTGATCAGTCGACTTCCCACCCCGGGGCGGTGGCGTGTCCGGAGGCGGCATGTCCGGCGGGCGGCGTAGGCCCTGGTCGCCCGACTGGACCACTTCGGCCTCGACCGGCTCCCGGAGTGCGGGGGCAGGGTAGCCGGGTGGGTGGGCGGGCGGGCCGGAACCGGGCAATCACTGCGTGCGCCGGCGCGGTCGCTCTAGGCTCTCCGTGCGCGGTCGGAGCCGCGGCGAACTCGACACTCCGGCAAGGTGGTTCACCGATGGAACAGGACGCCGACGACGGCGCGGTGACGTACGAGCAGGTGACGGTGGTCTCGCTCGCCTCGTGCGAGCCGGTCAATCCGGCGCGGATCGCGGTGCGGGTCGCCTGCGAGGTCATGACGGTCAAGCGGGTGGCGGGCTACTGGGTGCGCTGGGACGAGCGCTGGGGGCCGGAGGAGATCCGCCACCACTCGCGCTGGGTGCCGGACGAGGAGTACGTGCGGCCGGGCACCGGCGGCGTGGACGGCGCGCTCACGGTGACGGTGGCCGCGTACTGGACGTACCGGGAGGGTGGCAGCCCGCGCCGGCCGACCACGGAGACCGCGGTGGCCTTCCGGCCGGGCGAGGCCGAGCACGAACTGGTGCTGGAGCGGCCCGATCCGCACCGCCCGGCGGCCCTGACCGTGCACCTGACCGGCGCCCGCTGGCTGGCGGGCGGCGAGGGGCGGCTGATCCACTACGGCTACGCGGGTGCCACCGAGGCCGCCGGCGGCGAGGGGGAGTGGCTGGTTCGCTTCCCCGAGTGCGGCACCGGCCTGCTCCCGCAGGCGGGTTAGGCGACTGCGGTACGGGCCTGCTCCCGTCGGCTGGTCAGGCCGCCGTCCGGGCCCCGTCCCGCAGGCCGACCTTGCGGGCGGGGGCGCCGGCCCAGATCTCGCCGGGCCCGGTGGAGCGGGTGAGCACGGCGTTGGCGCCGATGACGGTGCCTGCGCCGACGGTGAGCACGCCCTCCTTGCACACCACTTTGGCGCCCGCGCACAGCACCGCGCCGTCCTGGACCACCACCCGCCGCATGGCGCTCCGCTCCTGCGGCACCCACGGGTCGGCCCGGCCGATGGTGACCCCGTTGTAGAGCGTCACGCCGGCGCCGAGGGTGGTGTACGGGTGGAGCACCGTGCCGAAGCCGCGGTGGAACACGACGAGCCCGGGCCCGATCTCGCAGGCGGCGGGCACCTCCATGCCGTAGAGCGCGAGCGCCTCCTGGACCAGGCGGCCCAGGAGGCGGTGGCGGCGGCGGTAGACGAGCGCGGTGACGAGTGACATCCACCCATTGTGGCGGCGCGGCTACTTCACGTCACAGGGGGTTACTTGATGTCCGGTACCGCGGTGTCGTTCTTGAAGGCGTCGAAGACCTGCTTGGACTTGGCGGCGTCCCACAGCACCGCCGACTCCCCGGTCTTGGTCCGGTAGTCCGGGTTGCCGATCGGGACGGTCAGGGTCTTGCCGCCGCCGCCGTTGACGTCCTTCATGGCGAGGAAGAGCGAGCCGAGGTCGGTGAGGCCGGCGTCGTCGTCGACGATGAGGGTGCCGAGGGCGGAGTCGACCAGCGGGTAGAAGGTGAACGGGTTCAGCACGGTGCCGGGGGAGGCGGCCTGGTGGGCGAGGGCGCCGAGGAACTTCTGCTGGTTGCGCATCCGGCCGAGGTCCTGGTCGGCCATCTGGTGGCGCTGGCGGACGAAGGCGAGGGCCTGCTTGCCGTTAAGGGTCTGGTCGCCGGCCTTGAGGTCGAGGCCGGAGTCCTTGTCCTTGAGGTCCTGGTCGATGTGCATCTCGACGCCGCCGATGGAGTCGACGATGCCGACGAAGCCGGCGAAGCCGATCTCGGCGTAGTGGTCGATGCGGATGCCGGTGTTCAGCTCGACGGTCTGGACGAGGAGGCGGCCGCCGCCGTTGCCGAAGGCCGAGTTGATCTTCGAGGTGGTGCCCTTGAGGGTCTTGCCGCTGCTGCTCTTGTACTCGGGGATCGGCACCCAGGAGTCGCGCGGGATGCTCATCAGGGTGTTTCCGTTGTCCCCGACGTGCAGGACCATCATCGAGTCGCTGCGCTTGCCCTCGGTGTCGTGACCGGTGTGCAGGTCGTCCTGTTCCGAGTCGGTGAGGCCCTGGCGGCTGTCGGAGCCGACGATCAGCCAGTTGGTGCCCTTGCCGGCCGGCGGGCGGCCGGGGTAGTCGGCGAGCACGTTCTCGTGGTTGAGCTTGGAGTCGGCCCAGAACCAGGTCGAGACGGCGGTGACCATGACGGCGATCAGGAGGCCGAAGACCGACCACTTGACGATCCGCCGCCGCGGCCACCGCTTGGTCTGTATACCGCCCGGCTGGGCGCCGCCCGGGCCCCCGGGCCCACCCGGCCGTCCGGGACCCCCGGGACCGTTAGGACCACCAGGACCACCAGGACCACCGGGGCCCCCAGGCCCGCCAGGCCCCCCGGGACGGCCGCCGGGCTGCCCGCCCGGACCCTGCGGCGGGACGCCGCCGAGCCGCGACGGCTCCGGCTGTCGTGGCGCGGGCGCACCCGGCCCGCGCGGGTTCATCGACGACGGCAGCGGCGGCTCGGCCGCCCCGCCGCCCCCGCCGCGCCCGTACGCGCCGCCGTTGCCGCCGCCCCCATACGGGTTCCCGTCTCGGTACGGGTTCCCGCCGCCTCCCGGGCGGCCCTCCTGCCACGTGTTCATGTCGTCGAGGATGCCCGACCCCGCTCGTGCTGACTCCCCCCGGGGTACTCACCAGGTCGCTTGTAGCAGTTTTGATGCACGGGTCGGATCGTTCCGCCGCAACTTCCGCGCGGCCGTACGACGGTGGGGCGGGACGGGGCGGGACGGCGCGGGCGCCGGGTCGACGTGAGCCCGGTCACCACGCGTCACGTCACCCGCCGTTCAACTGGCGAAACGATTCTTGACCGGTTCGAACGCAGCGTGTTTGCATTTCGGGTATGGATCAGCGTTGGGCACTCACGCGTCGGCGGCACGTCGACCTGCGGCGTGGTGTGGCCTGTTCGCTCTGTCGCGGCTGAAGCGCGCCCACCGGACCACCTCGGCGTCACCCCACCCACGCCGAGCACCTCACCTCGAACGCGTCGAGCACGTCGAAACACCTTCCCGGGCTCCGACCCGCAGCGGTCCTCCTGCACCGCGTCGCGCCGCCCCCGCCTCCAGCCAAAGGTGAACCCCATGGCCACCGTCCTGTCCGTTTCCGGCTCCCCGTCCGCCACCTCCCGCACCACCCGCCTGCTGCGCCACGTCGACGCCGGGCTGGAGGCCCGCGGCCACCACGTCGTCCCGTTCGAGGCGCGCAGCCTGCCCGCGCACGCGCTGCTGTCGGGCGACTTCGACCACCCGGAGATCGTCGCCGTGACCGAGCTGTTCGCCCGGGCGGACGGCGTCGTGATCGGCACCCCCGTCTACAAGGCCGCCTACTCGGGCCTGTTGAAGGCCCTGCTGGACGTGCTCCCGCAGTACGCGCTGGCCGGCAAGGCCGTCCTGCCGCTGGCCACCGGCGGCTCGCCCGCGCACGTGCTGGCGGTGGACTACGCGCTGCGCCCGGTGCTCAGCTCGATGGGCGCCGGCCACATCACCCAGGGCTGGTTCGTGCTCGACCGCCACATCACCACCAGGGAGGACGGGACGACCCTGGTCGAGCGCGAGACCGATACCCTGCTGGCCCCGGTCGTGGAGGGTTTCGCGCAGGCCTTGGAGCGGCTGGCCGCACCGGCGCTGACCGGCTGAGGAACCGGGGCCCGGACCCCGTACGGGGCGTCCCCGAGACGGGCCGCGGCACCCCCTAGGGGGAGGGGCGCCGCGCCCCGTAGATCCTTGGTCGGGCGGCTTCATTCCGGCGGATGACGAGCGTGCCCGCCGTTGCTCATAACGTTGTGGACGTCCCCGCTCGTGCCGACGAGGGGCGAGGTTCTCCCGGGAGCCGGCGCCCGCCGGGCCCGGTGGGTGGGGTCAACTCCCGGTCGACGACCCTTCCTGCGCCATGCCCGCGTCCTGCGGCATGCCCGCGCACGGAGGGGCCGGCCGGGGTCGACGGTCGGGCCCACTTCTTAGGAGACTCCAGTGACGACGGCAGCCACAGCCGTGTACGACCCCCAGCTTCCCGACGGCGCGCCCGCCGTCGCCGCCGCGGCCCGCCAGGTCAGCAAGGCGTACGGCGCGGGCGAGACCAGGGTCACCGCGCTCGACGCGGTGGACGTCGACATCCAGCGCGGCCGCTTCACCGCGATCATGGGCCCGTCGGGCTCCGGGAAGTCGACCCTGATGCACTGCCTGGCCGGCCTGGACACGGTCAGCGCCGGGCGGATCTGGATCGGCGACACCGAGATCACCGGCCTCAAGGACAAGCAGCTGACCAGGCTGCGCCGGGACAAGATCGGCTTCATCTTCCAGGCGTTCAACCTGCTCCCGACGCTGTCCGCGCTGGAGAACATCACGCTGCCGATGGACATCGCCGGCCGCCGGCCGGACCAGGCCTGGCTGGACCAGGTGGTGGAGACCGTCGGCCTGGCCGGCCGGCTCAAGCACCGCCCGGCGCAGCTCTCCGGCGGTCAGCAGCAGCGCGTCGCGGTGGCCCGGGCGCTGGCCGCCCGGCCCGAGATCATCTTCGGCGACGAGCCCACCGGCAACCTGGACTCCCGGGCCGGCGCCGAGGTGCTCACCTTCCTGCGCCGTTCGGTCGACGAACTGGGCCAGACCATCGTGATGGTGACCCACGACCCGGTCGCCGCGGGCTACGCGGACCGCGTGCTCTTCCTCGCCGACGGCTTGATCGTCGACGAGATGCACGCGCCCACCGCCGACTCCGTCCTCGAACGCATGCGCCGTTTCGACGGCAAGCGGACCAGCTGAGCGGGCGGGACGGGACAGATGCTGCTCAAGACCGCTCTGCGGAGCTTCTTCGCCCACAAGGGCCGCATGGTGCTCTCCCTGATCGCCGTGATGCTGTCGGTCGCGTTCGTCTCCGGCACCCTGGTCTTCTCCGACACCGCGACCAGCACCTTCGACAAGCTGTTCGCCGCGACCGCCTCCGACGTCTCCGTCCAGCCGCCCAAGCCGGCCGAGGACGACGACCAGCAGGCCTCAGACAAGCCGCGGACCGTCCCGGTGGCGGCCGCACAGCAGCTCGCCGCGGTGCCGGGGGTGAAGTCGGCGGTCGGCCAGGTCATGGTCGAGAACGCGACCCTGGTCGACCCGGCCACCAACAAGCTGGTCGGCCCGACCTCCGGTGCGCCGACCCTGGTCGGCAACTGGACCGAGACCCCGCGCAGCGCGGTGCGTCTCACCCAGGGCCACGCCCCGCGGAACGCGGGCGAGTTGGTGCTGGACGCGGACACCGCGAAGAAGTCCGGACTCGGCGTCGGCGCCAAGCTCCGGGTCGACAACGCCGACGGCCGGCACGAGTTCACGATCTCCGGCATCGCCTCCTTCACCACCACCAACCCCGGTGCGGCGCTGGCCTTCCTGGACACCCCGACCGCCCAGCAGGTGCTGCTCGGCGAGCAGGCGTACACCTCGGTCGAGGCGTTCGGCGACGGCAGCCGCGGCAACGACCGGCTGAAGGCCGACGCCCTGGCCGAGCTGGGCGCCGGCTACCAGGTCAAGACCGCGGCCGAGCAGAAGGACGAGAACACCAAGAGCATCGGCAGCGGCCTCGGCTTCATGAAGAACGCGATGCTCGGCTTCTCGCTCATCTCGGCGTTCGTCGGCTGCTTCCTGATCATCAACACCTTCTCGATGCTGGTCGCCCAGCGCACCCGGGAGATCGGCCTGCTGCGCGCCATCGGCGGCAGCCGCCAGCAGGTGAACCGCTCGGTCCTGGTCGAGGCGCTGATCCTCGGCGTGCTCGGCTCGACCCTCGGGGTCGCGGCCGGTCTGGGCATCGCGGTCGGCCTGATCAAGCTGATGAACGCGATCGGCATGAAGCTCGACGCGGGCGACCTGAAGATCGGTCCGACGGTGTTCCTCGCCGGGTACGCCCTGGGCATCGTGGTGACCCTGGTGGCGGCCTGGGTCCCGGCCCGCCGGGCGAGCCGGATCGCGCCGATGGCCGCCCTGCGCGACCACGGCACGCCGGCCGAGGGCCGCGCCAACCTGGTCCGCACGGTGGTCGGCCTCGTCCTGACGGCGGGCGGCGGCGGTCTGCTGGTGCTGGCCGCGCAGGCGCAGAAGGCGGCCACCGGCGGCCAGTACCTGGGTCTCGGCGTGCTGCTCACCCTGATCGGCTTCGTGGTGCTCGGCCCGCTGCTGGCCACCGCCGTGGTGCGGGTGCTGGGCGCGCTGCTGCCGGCGCTGTTCGGCTCGTCCGGCCGGCTCGCCCAGCGAAACGCGATGCGCAACCCGCGTCGCACCGGGGCCACCGCCGCCGCGCTGATGATCGGACTGGCGCTGGTGATCGGCTCCTCGGTGTTCAGCGCCTCGACGGTCACCTCGGCCAACGCGCAGATCGACCGGTCGGTGGGCGCGGACTACATCGTCCAGGGCGGCCGCACCTCCATCACCCCCGAGATGCTGGACGCCGTCCGCCGGACCCCGGGCATCGACCACGTCACCACCCAGAAGTTCTTCAACCCCAAGCTCCAGCTGCCGGACGGCCGGAGCGCGAAGACCAACCTCACCGCCGCGCCGCCCGCCTTCTTCGGCACCGACTTCCACCTCCCGGTCACCGCCGGTTCGGTGGACGCGATCGGGCGGGGCGAGCTGGGGATCGGCGAGGCCTTCGCGAAGGACCACGGCCTGAAGGTCGGCGACCAGGTGACCGTCGCCTACGGCAAGGGCCGCACCCAGGTGCTGCCGGTGGGCGCCGTGTTCGCGAAGGGCTCGCTGTTCGGCGACGGCTCCTTCGTCGACTTCGACACCATGGCCAGGGCCGTGCCCGCCGACGAGCAGCCGCCGGTCTGGACGTTCTTCGCCAAGGCCTCCTCCGGAGCCGACGTCGCGAAGACGCTGACCGCCCTGGAGGGCGCGCTCAAGGAGTACCCGCAGCTGACCATCAAGGACCAGGCCGGCTACAAGGAGGTCGTGCAGTCCCAGGTCAACACCCTGCTCTACCTGATCTACGGCCTGGTCGGCCTCTCCATCACGGTCGCCGTGCTCGGGGTGGTCAACACCCTGGCGCTGTCGGTGGTCGAGCGGACCAGGGAGATCGGCCTGCTGCGGGCGATCGGGCTCTCCCGCCGCCAGCTGCGCCGGATGATCCGGCTGGAGGCCGTGGTGATCTCGGTGTTCGGCGCGGTCCTGGGCACCGGGCTCGGGCTGGCCTGGGGCGTCACCGCCCAGCGGGTGCTGCGCGACCAGGGCCTGGCCACGCTCTCCGTCCCGACGACCACGCTCGCGGTGACGCTGGTCGCCTCGGTGGTGATCGGACTGGTCGCCGCCCTTGTCCCGGCCTTCCGGGCCGGGCGGATGAACGTCCTCGCGGCCATCGCGACGGACTGACCGGGGCCGTCGCGACGGTTCGACCGCGGCCGTCGCGACGGACTGACCGGGCGGCGAGGGCCGCAGGACCCGGCGGCTGGGGGGCCGCCGAGGGGGGAACGGGGGGCAGGGGCCGGGTGCGGGCAGCACCCGGCCCCTGCGGCGCGGGCCGCCCCAGGCCGACTGAGATGATCGTCCGATGTTCGCCCCGGATACCCCGGACGCCCCGCCGCTGCCCAGCGCCGCGCCCCTCACCGCCGCCGCTGCCGCCCGCTGGCGCGCCGCCCGCACCGCCTGGCGCCTGGACAGCCGCTGGTCGGCGCTGCTGCCGGCCGCCTTCGTGATCCTGGCCACCGCGGTGGAGCCGACCCCCGGCGACTGCAACGTCCAGGGCGTCTGCCGGGACACCTGGGGCTCCTCGCTGGCCGTCTGGTCGGTGCTCGCCGAAGTGGTCCTGCTGGCCGGCCGGTTCCGCGGCCGGGCGCTGGTCCCGCCGGCCGTCCTCGCGGTGCTCTGGTACGCCCCGCACGGCCTGGTCACCCCGCTCTGCCGCTGGACGGCCGTCCTGCTCCACCTGCTGCTCTCCGCCGCGCTGATCGGCGCCGAGCTCGGCCGCCGCCGCGCCCGCCAGCAGCTCGACGAACTGATGGCCCCGCCCGTCCCCTTCCCCTGGACCGCCGCCGGAGCGCCCTCGCCCGTCCACCCCGACGGCCCGCCGGTGCTGCGCCGCGCGCTCGGCGGCCTGCTGCTCGCCGCCGCCCTGGCGTTCCCGCTGTACGGGCTGTGGGGGCAGGCCCGGCAGCAGGCGAGCGCCGAACGGGCCGACCAGGTCACCGGCACCGCGGGCGACACCGACCGGGACGGCGTCCTGACCGTCCGCTTCCACCCACCCGGCGGCGGCCCGGAACGCACCGCCCGGCTGGACGTCTGGTGGGCCCGGCCGCCGCAGCCCGGCGAGCCCGTCCCGCTGCTGGTGGACGGCGCCGCCGTCCGCGCCGCCGGCGACGACTACGACCTCACCGGCGCGCTGACCGCCGGCGGCCTGCTCGCCCTGCCCGGCCTGCTGCTGCTCGGCTCGGCCGCCACCGCGAACGCCCGCCGCTCCCGGCCCCCCTTCGCGGGCTCCGCGCCCGCCCTCGCCGTCCGGGTCCGCGCCGACGCCCAGGGCGACCTGCTGGTGCAGCCGCTGGACGGCCCGCCGGACGGCCCCGCGCTCTGGCGGCTGGTCGAGCGCGACCGCTACCGCTGGGCCCGCTACGGCGCCCCGGACGGCGAGGGCCCGGCCTGGGTGCCCGAACACCTGGAGACCGAGGACGACGACGCCGACCACCTCGAACTCGAAGTCTCCTACGACGAGGAAGAGGAGGAGCCCGGGGACGTCTTCGAACGGCTGACCCCGGAGCAGGCCGCCGCCTGGCTCGCCCGCGCCGGCCGGAGCGTGCCGGCCGTGCTGTACCGGGGGCCCGACGGGCCGGAGCAGCAGCTCCTGGTCCGCCCCGGACTGCTGGACCACGACCCGCGCTGGGTGGCGGCCGTGGTCGCCCCCGCCGCCCGGGCCCCGCGGCCGGGCCGGCGCACCGAGGGCTACCGGGAGCGGGAACTGGCCGTCGCCGCCCTGACCGCCGAGACGGTGGCCGCCGCCCCCGCGGCCGGGCCGGACGCCGACCCGGTGCCCGCCCGGCGCTGGGAGATGCCGCTGCCGCTGCGGGCGGTGGCCGGTCCGGTGCCCGCCCTGCTGCTCGCGGGCCTCGTCGTGCTGCTCGGCAGGAGCGGCTGGTGGGGCGGGCTGGTGCACCCGCTGCTGACCGGCACGGTGGCGATCCTCGCCTGCGGCCGCACCCTCTCCTGGCAGATGGTCGCCGACCGGGACGGCCTGCGGATCGCCACCGCGCTGCGCACCCGGGCCTTTCGGTGGGAGGAGATCAACGCGGCCGCCGTCCACCGCAACCTGCTCACCGTCCAGCTGCGCTCGGGCGAGGAGGTCACCGTCGGCAGCCGCCCGGCCGCCTGGCTGGCCGGACACTTCGGGGACCGCTACGACCCGGTCGAGCTGGCCCGGGCCGTCGCGACCGCCGCCCACCGGCCGGACCTGCGTCCGCACCGGTCGCTGCCGGACCGGCTGGGCGGCCCGCAGCACCTGCTGAACCGGTTGTCGCTGGCCGGCTACGCGCTCTTCACCATCGTTCACCACCTGCTCTGAACCTGCGCCGAACCTGCACCGAACCCGCGCGGCCGCCGCCGAACCCCGCCGGGGGCGCTCTCCCGGGCTCCGTCCCGTCCTCCGGAAACCGCCCGTTCCGACCCGGCTGCGGGCCCGTACGCGGAGCGGAGTACGGTGGACGTGATCAAGGAGTCCAACCGGGCGTCGCGGGCTGCGTGCAGCGGCCCAGACCGGGACAAGACGGAGACGTGTCCGCACCGGTACGGTTGGCCCCGATGAACACCAAGGCTGCTGAGGAGCTGCCGGCTGTCTCCGTGATCATGCCGGTGCTCAACGAGGAACGACACCTGCGGACGGCGGTCCGGCGCATCCTGGACCAGGAGTACCCCGGGCCGATGGAGGTGGTGATCGCCCTCGGTCCGTCCACCGACCGGACCGCGGAGATCGCGGCCGAACTGGTGGCGGAGGACCCGCGGGTACGGACCGTGCCGAATCCCACCGGTCGCACCCCCGCAGGGCTGAACGCCGCGATCCGCGGCTCGCGCCATCCGATAGTGGTGCGCGTGGACGGCCACGGGCTGCTCACCCCCGGCTACATCACCACCGCGGTCCGGCTGCTCGACGAGATGGACGCCGCCAACGTCGGCGGCATCATGCACGCCGAGGGCGAGACCGAGTGGGAGAACGCGGTCGCCGCCGCGATGACCTCCAAGATCGGTGTCGGCAACGCCGCCTTCCACACCGGCGGCCTGGCCGGCCCGGCGGACACCGTCTACCTCGGGGTGTTCCGGCGCGAGGTGCTGGAGAAGCTCGGCGGCTACAACGAGGAGTTCATCCGCGCCCAGGACTGGGAGCTCAACTACCGGATCCGCCAGGACGGCGGGCTGGTCTGGTTCACCCCGCAGCTCAAGGTGACCTACCGGCCCCGGCCGTCGGTGAAGGCGCTGGCCAAGCAGTACAAGGACTACGGCCGTTGGCGCCGGGTGGTCACCCGCTACCACCGCGGCTCGGTCAACCTCCGCTACCTGGCCCCGCCGACCGCCCTGCTGGCCGTCACCCTCGGGCTGGTGCTGGGCGTCGCCGTCCACCCGGCCCTCCTCGCGGTGCCCGGCGCGTACCTGCTGGGCATCCTCGGCGGCGGGCTGGTCGGCGGCCGCGGCCTGTCCTTCAAGGCCAGGGCGATGCTGCCGGTGGCGCTCGCCACCATGCACCTCAGCTGGGGCTTCGGCTTCCTCACCTCGCCCCGATCACTGGCCCGCCGGGTGATAGGCAGTGTCGGACCGGCCGCCAAGGACGTGCTCTCCAGGGCGAGTTGACGCCGGCCCGGCAGGGTTTGTCCGACAATTCCCGCCGGGCGCGCGAATTGCCGGACAAGCCCTGACGGTCGAGCCCGTGCCGCTATCGTCGGTGCGCATGGCGACAGTTGAGGGCGGGCCCGGCGCGGCCCGGATCGAGCCGAGCGCGGACGTCGACGAACGGGCCGTCATCGGCGCGGGGACGACGGTCTGGCACCTCGCCCAGGTCCGCGAGGGCGCGGTGGTCGGCGCCGAGTGCGTGATCGGCCGCGGCGCCTACGTCGGCCCCGGCGTCCGGATCGGGGACCGGGTCAAACTGCAGAACCACGCGCTGGTGTACGAGCCCGCGCTGGTCGAGGACGGGGTGTTCATCGGCCCCGCCGCCGTCCTCACCAACGACCGCCACCCCCGCGCGGTGACCCCCGACGGTCGGCCCAAGCGTCAACAGGACTGGCATGCCGAAGGGGTGACGCTCCGTCAAGGCTGTTCGATCGGCGGCCGGGCGGTCCTGGTCGCCGGGGTGACGGTCGGCCGCTGGGCGCTGGTCGCGGCCGGCGCGGTGGTCCACCGGGACGTCCCGGACTTCGCCCTGGCCGCCGGCGTCCCGGCCCGCCGGATCGGCTGGGTCGGTCGCGCCGGCGAGCCGGTGCAACCCGTCGGCGACGGCCGCTGGCGCTGCCCTCGCACCGGCGAGCACTACCGGGAGACGGACGGCACCCTCGCTCCGGAGTAGGGCCCAGGGCCCCTAGCTACTTGGCGCACGCATCGGTGTCGTCCGCCTGCACCCGCTGGAGGTCCTTCGGTGCCTCGGTCGGGGCCGCCGCCGGAGCGGCGAGGACGTCCTTGCCGAGCACCAGCACCAGCGGGCCCTTGGGATCCGCCTTCGGGTCCGGCCGGACGGCGTCGCCCGGCAGGCCGAGCGCGGCGGCCAGGGCGGCGGCCGCGGCGTCCTGCCCGGTCGGGAAGGACACCGTGGTGGTCGCGGTGACGGGCGCGTCGGGGGCGGTCGTGGCCTTGGCGAAGCCCTTGGTGCGGAGCTTTTCCACGGTGGGCCCCGACTGCCCGCGCGTCCCGCTGCCGTTGCGCACCGTCACCCGGACGTCCTTGGGGTCCACCGTCGGGGCGGCGGCGGTCGGGGCCGCCGGTGCGGTCTCCGGTGCGGCCGTGGCGGCGTCGGCGGGGGCGGCGGTCTCGGTCAGCGAGCGGTCGCCCGCGACCATCGAGAACAGCTGCCCGGCGTCCGGCTGCTTGAGCACCAGCCGGTCCTTGTCCTTGGGGTCGTCCAGGACCGGCACGGTGGCGAAGGTGATGTTCTTGGTGTCCACCTTGCTGAGGTCCAGCGCGAGGTCCTTGAGCTTGTCGACGCTGCCGATCCCGGAGTCCACGGTGAGCGCCTTGGTGGCGGCGTCGGCGAGCTTGTAGAGCTTGCTCGGGCTGGTCAGGGTGTCGTCGCTCTTGATCTTGCGGATCATCGAGCTGATGAACTGCTGCTGGAGCGGGATGCGGGTGAGGTCGCCGCCGAAGCCGACGGCGTGCCGGGTGCGGACGAAGGCCAGCGCCTCGTCGCCCTGGACCACGTGCCGGCCCTTGCTCATCTTCAGGTGCGAGTCCTTGTCGTTGATGTCCTTGGCCGCGCAGACCTCGACCCCGCCGACGGCGCTGGACAGCGTCTTCACCGCCTCGAAGTTGACCTGCACGAAGTGGTCGACCCGGATCCCGGTCATCTTCTCGACGGTCTTCCAGGTGCAGCCCGGGTCGCGCCCCTCCTGGCCGAGGCTGTTGTTGAACATGTCCCGCGCGGAGCCGGGGATCTTCTTGCCGCTGCCGCTCTGGCACTCCGGGATCGGCACCATCAGGTCGCGCGGGATGCTGATCGCGGTGGCGTTGGAGCGGTCCTTGGAGATGTGGAACAGCAGCGTGGTGTCGGCGTGCCCGGCGCTGCCCTCGTTGCCGTACTCGCGGCCGAGGCCCTGCCGGCTGTCGGTGCCCAGCACCAGGATGTTGAGCGCGTCCCCGGCGGCCTTGGGCCGCTCCTCCTCGTTGCCCAGCTGGACCTTGACGGAGGTCAGGTTGCTGTTGAAGTGCTGGTACAGGTAGTACGCCCCGCCGCAGCCCGCGACCATCACCAGGGCGCCGGCCCCGGCGGTCCACTTGAGCGCCCGGCGGCGCCGGGTCCGCTTGGCGGCGGCGGCCGCCCGGCGCCGGGAGTCGCGGCGGCCCGGCCCGGGGACGTCGGCGGTCCCGGCCGACTCGGTGGCCGGCGTCTCCTCGGGGGATCTCCGGTCGGCCGTCCGGCGGCGCTGCCCGGGGATGCCGGCGGCCGGGTCGAGGCGGTACTGGCCGGTTTCCGGGTCGCGCGTCCACTGGTCGGCGGGATCGACCTCCGGTTTGTCCTGCTGCACGGGGGTTCCCTACCTCCGACCGGTCACGGCTCCGGCTCGCCCGTTCGGCGGGCCGATCCGGACACACTAGACGAGCCGAACGACTGAATCGTTCCGGTGTGATCTGCGCCATGTCCAGGTAATGGCCGGGTAAAGTCCCCTGGGTGTGCGGGATTTCCGGAAAACCCGCGCCGACCTGCGGCGCAGCCGCGATCAGTGCTGCGCGCAGGCGTCCACGTCGGCCGTGCGTCCCTCGAAGGTGGGCGAGGCGTCCGCCGAAGGTGACGCCTTCGCCGGAGCCCCCGCGGCCCCCGCGGCCCCCGCAGCCCCGTCCGACCCCGCGCCCGCACCCGCCGCCACCGGACTTGGACTTGGACTCGGGCTCGCGCCCGCCCCGACGCCCGCCCCGACACCGACGCCCGCCCCGACACCGACGCCCGCCCCGACACCGACGCCCGCCCCGGCGACGGCGCCCGGCGACGGCGCCGAACCGGGCGGCCGGACGGCGACCGACCGGTCGTCCCGCAGCGCGGTGAACAACTGGGTGGTCTGCGGCTGCACGAACTCGTCCCGGTCCGAGTCGTACCGGTACGGGCGGCGCGGCGCGGTCAGGAGCACCACGTCCGCCGAGGGGATGTCCCGCAGGTCCTGGGTGAGGTCGTACAGCGCCCCGAGCGAGGACAGCCCGCCGTCCGCCTTGACCGAGGAGGTGGCCGCGTCCAGCACCGGCCACAGCCGCGCCGGGTTCAGCAGCACGCCCTGCGACTGCACCTTGCGGATCAGCGCGGCCAGGAACTGCTGCTGACGGCCCATCCGCTGGGTGTCGCTGCCGTCGCCCAGGCTCTCCCGGGCCCGGACGTAGCCGAGTGCCTGCTCGCCGTGCAGGGTCTGCCGCCCGGCGGGCAGGTCGAGTCTGGCGTCCTTGTCGTGGATCGCCTGCGGGACGCACACCTCGACCCCGCCGATCGCGTTCACCATCGTCTTGAAGCCGTTGAAGTCGAGGATCACGTAGTGGTCGATCCGGATGCCGCTGAGCTGCTCGACGGCGCGGATCGAGCAGGCCGCGCCGCCCATCTCGAACGCCCAGTTGAACTGCATCAGCCCGGCCTTGCTGCGGGTGCCGTCCGATTTCTCGCAGGCGGGGACGGTGACCATGACGTCGCGCGGGATGGAGACCGCCGTCGCGTGCTTCCGGTCGGCGGCCAGGTGCAGCAGGATCGTGGTGTCCGAGCGCTGGGTGCCCGGCTCGCCGCCGTACGAGGAGTTGGTGCCGGAGCGGTCGTCGCTGCCGATCAGCAGGATGTTCTCGGAGCCCTTGGCCCCGGCGGTCCGGCTCGGCCGCTCGGCCTCCAGCTGGGCGAGCAGTCGGTCGGTGGCCGAGTCGGTGCGGATGTTGCCGTCCAGCTTGCGGTAGGCGATCCAGAGCAGTGCCCCGGTGGCGACCAGCAGGAACGCGACGACGCCGGCGGTGATCATCAGCCACCGCCGGCGCCGACGCGGGCGTCCGGGTTCGGAAGGGTGCGCATCCGTCGGGGGCGGGTCGGTCGGGGGGTGCGCGGTGTCGTCCTCGGCCATGGCAGGGATCCCTACCCGCCCGGCCCGACCCGGGGGTTACCCGAGGCGCAGTGTCACCCGTTCGGATTCGGTCCGCTTCTCCCACTGCTCGGGGTCGAGCCCCTGCGAGTTGCGGCACAGCACCACCGAGGCGCCGGCCGCCAGCGGCGCCAGCAGACCGGCCTCCAGGCCGGTCCAGTCGTCGAACGAGAAGGTGGACAGCACCCGGTCGCCGGGCTCCAGTCCGAGCCGGGCGGCCCCTTCCCGGGCCAGCGCGACGGTCTGCTCGCCGGTCAGCTTCAGCGGCAGCCCGTCCACGGCGGTCTCCAGCGCGTGGCCGTCCGGGGCGACGGGCGAGTACGGCGCGAAGCGGTCGCCCTGGCCGGGCACCTCGGCGGCGTAGTCGAGGAAGCCGTCGGGGCGCTGCGGGAAGCGTCCGCCGAGCGGGCGCAGGGCCAGGGCCACCCGCTCGCCCTCGCAGGCGTGGGCGGCCGCCAGTCCGTCCGGGCCGCTGACCACCAGGTCGGCGGCGGCCGGGTCGCCGCCGGGCACCACCGCCACCCCGACCGACCAGCAGGCCAGCAGCCAGACGGCGCTCTGCCAGTGGGCGGGGAGCAGCAGTACGGCCCGGTCGCCCGGGCCGGCGTTCAACTCGTCCTGGAGGAGGTTGGCCGTCTTGGCCACCCAGTTGTCGAAGGTCCGGGCGGACAGTTCCACCCGTTCACCGGTGGCGTCGTCGTAGAAGGTGACCAGCGGGGCCGCGGGATCGACCGTGGGCGTGCCGCCTCGCAGATATGCGTGCAGCAGTTCGACGGGGGTGCGGGCATCGGCAGCGAAATGCGCAGTCATGGTGCGCCCCAGCCTACGGCCTTCGAGTGGGCCGTCGGGAGGGGTGGCGGACCGGGCGCGAGGCGACGTGGCGAGTGGCCCGATTTGCCGCCACCATCCGGTTTATGCGCCTTTCCCTCCCGGCCGCCGTGCTCGCCGGCTGCACCGCCGCCCTGCTCCTCCAGCCCGCCGCCACCGCCGGCCCGGCCGACCCCGACGGCGCCCGGCGCCGCGGCTCCGCCGGCGGCGGGTCGGTCACCTCGCTGCCGCTCGGCCCCGGCCCGGCCCTGGCGCCGCGCACCACCCGGCCGTTCGAACTCCTCGGCGTCGGCTGGGACGGCCCGGCGGACGCGCTGGCCGGCGGCGCCGTCCGGGTCCGCACCCGGGACGCGGCCACCGGCCGCTGGGGCGACTGGCACGACCTGGAGGCCGACACCGAGGACGGCCCCGACCTCGCCCCGCGCGGCGCCACCGCGCCCCTGTGGACCGGCCGCAGCGACGGCGTCGCCGTCGAGGTGCGCCCCGGCCCCGCCGGGCCCCCGTCCGGTCTGCGGCTCGACCTGGTCGACCCCGGCCAGGGTGCGCCCGCGCCCGCCGCCCGGGTCCTGCCCCGCCGCCCCGCCGACGGCCACCAGGCCCCGCGCCCCGCCATCGTCACCCGGGCCGGCTGGGGCGCGGACGAGTCCCTGCGCGACCAGGCCTTCGAGTACACCGGCCCGGTCCACGAGGTGTTCGTCCACCACACCGCCACCGCCACCGACTACGCCTGCTCCGACGCCCCCCGGGTGATCAGGTCGATCTACCAGTACCACGTTCAGAGCAGCGGCTGGCGGGACATCGGCTACAACTTCCTGGTCGACCGCTGCGGCACCGTCTACGAGGGCCGGGCCGGCGGCGTCGACCAGCCCGTCCACGGCGCCCACACCCTCGGCTTCAACACCGACTCGGCCGGCGTCGCCGCCATCGGCACCTACGTCGGCGACGCCCCGCCCCAGCCCCTCCTGGACGGCCTCGCCGCCATCGCCGGCTGGAAGCTCGGCCTTACCGGCCACCCCGCCGACGGCCGCACCAAGCTCACCTCCGCCTCCGACGCCAGCCGCTACCCCAAGGGCACCGTCGTCGACTTCGACGCCGTCTCCGGCCACCGCGACGCCTTCAACACCGAGTGCCCCGGCAACGCCCTCTACGCCCGGCTCCCCGCCCTCCGCACGGCCGCGGCCCACCTCCAGACTCCCTGACGCACCCCACCGCACCGCCCTACGCCGGCCCCGGCCCCCGCCCGACCAGCCCCCGCAGCTCCGCCGTCAACGCCGCCGCCAGATCCGGCCGGAGGTCGTAGCGCGCCGGCGTGTTCTGCAGCAGCCCGATTCGCCAGCCCGCCCCGGCGTTCACCGCGATCACCGTCTGCACCGCGTTGAGCGCCGGGTCCAGGTCCTCCGCGGCGTCCGGCACCAGCCCCGCGACGGCGTCCAGCTGCGCCACCCCGGGCCCCAGCGCGCGGACCCGGCGCACCCTGGCCACGTACTCCGGTGTCGCGGGGTCCGCGAAGAGCCGCCCCAGTTCGGCGGCGATCACCGACCGCCCGCAGTGCCGGGTGCCGTCGAAGCCGATCACCTCCCCGTCCTCGGCGAACGGCCCGGCGAAGGCCGAACCGTCCCGCTGGTTCCACCCCTCCAGCGCCCGGTGGTACAGCGCCCGCACCGCGCTCTCGTCCCCGGAGGACAGCTCCGGCAGCCGCGTATTGTTCATATCCCCATGGTCGGCGAAGGCGGTGGAGCCGGACAGCGGAGGAGGTGCGCGGCGGTGACGGGCGAGTCGGTACGGCGCTGGCGGCCGGGTTTCCCGCTGGACGTCGCCCGGACGCTGCTGCCGCTGCGCCGGGGCCCCGCCGACCCGGCGTACCGCACCACCGGCGACGGCGCGCTCTGGCGGGCGTCCCGGACCCCGGCCGGGATCGGCACGCTGCGGGTGCTGGCGCGCCCGACGGCCGGCGAGGTGGAGGCGACCGCCTGGGGCCCGGGTGCGACGTGGCTGCTGGAGCGGCTGCCGACGCTGCTGGGCGCGCAGGACGACCCGGAGGCCCTGGTGCTGCCGCCCGGCCCGCTGCGGGACGCCCAGCGCCGCACCGCCGCGGTCCGCCTCACCCGCACCGGGCTGGTCCTGGAGTCCCTCGTCCCGGCGATCCTGGAACAGAAGGTGACCACCGACGAGGCCTACCGCGCCTGGCGCACCCTGCTACGGGACTTCGGCACCGCGGCGCCGGGCCCGGCCGAGGGCATGCGGGTGGCGCCGTCGGCCCGGGAGTGGGCGCTGGTGCCGAGCTGGGAGTGGCACCGCGCGGGGGTGGACCCGAAGCGCTCGGCGACGGTCATGCGCGCCGTCCGGCTGGCGCCCCGGCTGGAGGAGGCCGCCGCGATGGACCACGTCGAGGCCTTCGCCCGGCTCACCGCCGTCCCGGGGATCGGCCCCTGGACGGCCGCCGAGACCCTGCAACGCAGCAACGGCGACCCGGACGCGGTCTCGGTCGGCGACTTCCACCTGCCCAACCTGGTCGGCTGGGCCCTGGCCGGCCGCCCCCGCAGCGACGACGCCCAGATGCTCGCCCTGCTGGAGCCCTACCGCCCGCACCGCCACCGCCTCTGCCGCCTCCTGCTGGCCACCACCCCCCACGCCCCCCGCTACGGCCCCCGCCTCACCCCCGACGACCACCGGCGGCGATGAACTACGCCGTAGTACACTGCCTCGCATGGAAGCAACCATGCGGGAGCTGAACCAGCAGACGGCCAGGGTGATAGGAGCCGTCGAGCGGGGCGAGACCGTCACCGTCACCAAGGACGGCAGGCATGTGGCCACCATCCTGCCGCCGAGCCTGGCCGCACCCGTCTACCCCTTCCGGACCGATCCGATGGGGGAGGAGCTCGACGACATGCCGGTCATCCCCGGTGGCGGCGGGCGCATTCTGGCCGACCTCGACCAGCACATGGAAGGATTCGGCAGGTGACCGACGTCGCGGTGGTCGGTGACACCGGCGCCCTGCTCGCCGCATACGCCGGTGAGGAACCCGACCACGACGCCTGCCTGAAGGCCTTGCGTACGGTCGGCCATCTGGTCATCTCGCCGCTGGTGCTGGCCGAGCTGGACTACCTCGCGCACCGGACACTCGGAGCCGCGATGGCGATGCGCGTTCTGGACGACATCATCGACCGATGTGCGATCGGCCGCTTCGAGGTGCCCGAGGTGGGTGCGCACCTTGCCACCGCGCGGGCGGTCATGCGGCAGTACCCGGACCTGGACATCGGCCTGACGGACGCCATCAACGTCGCGCTGGCCGCGGAGTTCAGGACCGACGCCGTGCTGACCGTCGACCGTCGCCACTTCCGTGCGATCAGGCCGCTGACCAACCACAAGGCCTTCCGGCTGCTGCCGGACGACCTCGACGGCTGATCCTCACCGCACCTCGATGAAGGTGTCGGCGCCGCGGTCCGGGCGTTCGCGCCTCACCCCCGACGACCACCGGCGGCGCTGAACCGGAAGCGCTGTGCGGTGTACACGCCGATGTGTACGCTTGATGCATGACTGACGCACTGAGCATCCGGGAACTGCGTGCGAACCTCGCCGAGGTGGTCACCCAGGCCGAGGCCGGCGAGATCACCGTGATCACTCGGAAGGGCGAGCGGGTCGGAGCGGTCGTGCCGATCGAGATCCTCGATGCCATCGAGGATGCCGCCGACGAACTGCTCGCCCGTGAGGCCGAGCAGCACCGGAACGATCCCACCGTGACCATGGCCGAGCTCCTGGCCGACCTGTTCGACTCGCCCAAGGACTCCTCCGGGAGCGCTGCGTGAAGTACGCGTTCCGCTTCACCTCGCATGCCAGGCGCCAGCTGCGTGACATCAGCCAGGTCGACGCGATGCGGATCCTCACCGCGCTCACCGTTCTCGGCGAGGACCCTTACGTCGAGGGCCCGGATGTCAAGAAGCTGGCGGGTCACGTCGGCCTCTACCGTCTCCGCGTCGGCGTCTACCGCGTGGCCTACGAGATCCACGACGGCGTGCTGGTGATCCTCGTGGTGGCCGTTGGCAATCGCCGCGAGGTCTATCGCGGTCTCTGAACCGCTACCGCACCTCGATGAAGGTGTCGGCGCTGCGGTCCGGGCGTTCGCGCGGGGGTTCGGCGGGGCGGCCGACGGCGACGGCGCCCATCGGGTCCCAGCCGTCCGGGAGGTCGAGGGCCGCGCGGACGGTGTCGCGGCAGAACATGGTGGACGACACCCAGGCGGAGCCGTAGCCCTCGCCGGTGAGGGCGACCAGGAGGTTCTGCACGGCGGCGCCGGCGGCGACGGTGAACATCTCCCGTTCGGCGGCGGCGCGCCGCTGGTCGGGGTAGTGGTGCGAGCCGTCCATGACGAGGCAGGGCACCACCAGGTAGGGCGCCTCGCGCAGGACGTCGCCGCGGGCGGTGCGGCGGGCGATCCGGGCGTCGTCCCAGCCGTCGAGTTCGCGCAGGTCGCGCTGCCAGGCGGCGAGCATCGCGTCGAGCAGCCGGGTGCGGGCCTGCGCCGTCTCCAGCAGGACGAACCGCCACGGCGTGGTGTGGTGCGGGGCGGGCGCGGTGACGGCGGCGGCGACGGCGCGGCGCACGGCGCCGGGGTCGACCGGGGCGTCGGTGAAGGAGCGGACGGTGCGCCGCAGGGTGACGGCCTGGCGCAGCGCCTCGGAGGTGCCGAGCCGGAACATGTCGTCGACGGCGGAGCGGACCAGCGGCCGGGTGCCGTCGCCGTCCTCGGCGGTGACGAGGTGGCTGAGCCCGCGGACGACGGCGACCGGCACGCCGCTGGTCTTGCCCTTCACCAGGTCGGCGGCGGCGGCGAGTTCGTCGGCGGTGGCGGTGACGGTGAGCGCCAGCTCGTTGCCGTGGCTGTCGGTGCGCCCGCGGTGGTCCTCCAGCACGGACAGCCCGGCGGCGCCGATGGCGACGTCGGTGAGCCCGTTGCGCCAGGGCCGGCCGAAGGTGTCGGTGACGACGACGGCGAGCCGGCGGCCGGTGAGCTGCTGGAGCCGCCCGCGCAGGGTGCGGGCGGAGGCGTCCGGGTCCTCGGGCAGCAGCAGGACGGTGCCGGGGGCGGTGTTGGAGGCGTCGACGCCGGCGGCGGCCATGACGAAGCCGTTGCGGTTCTCGACGATCCGGGCGTGGCCGCGCCGGGCGACCACCCGGACGGTCTCGGCCTCGATCGCGGCCTCGCGGTCGGCGGCGTGCAGCAGCCGGCCCTCGGCCTTGCTGACGATCTTCGAGGTGACGATCAGGATGTCGCCGTCCTGGTACTCGCCGGCCTTGGCGAGCAGCGCGGCGAGGTCGGTCCCGGCGTCGATCTCCGGCAGCCCTTCGACCGGCAGGATCTGCAGGCTCATGCGCCCGCCCCGCTGCGCCCGCGCCCGCTCACTTGCGCACCTGCTCGGCGAGGGCGAGGGCGGCCCGGGCCATCTCGGCGGTGGCCTCGACGTCGGTCATCAGCAGCGGGACGGCCCGGCAGGCGATCCCGGCGGCTTCGACGGCGGCGACCGAGGCCTGGTCGGCGGTGTCGACGAGCCAGCCGTCGATGAGTGCGGAGCCGTAGTTCAGTGCGACCGCCTCCGCGGTGGCCTCGACGCCGACGGCGGCGAGCACCTTGTCGGCCATGCCGCGCACCGGGGCGCCGCCGATGATCGGGGAGAGCCCGACGACGGGGGCGGGGGCGGCGGCGACGGCCTCCCGGATGCCGGGGACGGCGAGGATGGTGCCGATGGAGACGACCGGGTTGGACGGCGGGAAGAGGATGACGTCGGCGGCGGCGAGGGCCTCCAGGACGCCGGGCGCGGGCTTCGCGGTGTCGGCGCCGACCGGGATGATCGCCTCGGCGTCGACGGCGGCGTGCAGCCTGACCCAGTACTCCTGGAAGTGGATCGCCCGGGTGCCCTGCTCGTCGGTGATCCGCACGTGGGTCTCGACCCGGTCGTCGCTCATCGGCAGCAGCCGTACGCCGGGCTTCCAGCGCACGCACAGCGCCTCGGTGACCTGGCTGAGGCTGTAGCCGGCGGTGAGCATCTGGCTGCGGACGAGGTGGGTGGCGAAGTCGCGGTCGCCGAGCCCGAACCACTCGGGGCCGACGCCGTACTCCTTCATCTCGGCCTTGATCGACCAGGTCTCGTCGGTGCGGCCCCAGCCCTGCTCCTCGTGGATGCCGCCGCCGAGGGTGTACATCACGGTGTCGAGGTCGGGACAGACCTTGAGGCCGTAGAGGTGGATGTCGTCGCCGGTGTTGCCGATGACGGTGATCTCGTCCTGCGGTCCGACCGCCGCGAGGAGTCCGCGCAGGAAGCGCGCTCCGCCGATTCCGCCTGCCAGTGCCACGATGCGCATGGGTTCATCCTGCCACGGTCCGACTGCCCGTCAGCCCGGTCGCCGGCCCGGTCGTAGGTCCGGTCGCCGGCGGGTGCGACGGCCGGGCTGACGCGGGCGGGTGCTCAGTGTGCCTCGGCCTGGGCCTGCGGGTGCTGCTCGGGGACGGCGGTGCCGCCGTACTGGTTCATCTCGGTGAGGCCCGGGGTGTAGAGGTGGATGGAGACGGCGGGTTCGAGCGTGCCGTTGACCACCTCGTGGAGGTAGCCGGAGGAGAAGACCCGCTGCCCGCCGGGGCGCAGGGTGCGGGCTCCCTCGCC
This sequence comes from Kitasatospora sp. NPDC058243, assembly GCF_042882025.1. Lineage (NCBI taxonomy): Bacteria > Bacillati > Actinomycetota > Actinomycetes > Kitasatosporales > Streptomycetaceae > Kitasatospora > Kitasatospora sp. NPDC058243. The sequence goes on along the minus strand of NZ_JBHVWW010000077.1, from coordinate 19,906 downwards.
GGCGCGGGTGAGCGAGCGCTCGATCAGCTCGCCCTGGACGACGGTCATCACGCCGGAGGACTCGCCGTGGTCGTGGAAGCCGCTGCTCTGGCCGGGCAGCCAGCTGAGCAGCCAGACCTCGTAGCCGGGGCCGGTCTCCAGCCGGGCGTACCAGCGGGTGAGCGCGTCGTAGCGGACCAGGGGTTCCCAGCGGGCGCGGTCGGCGGCGATCTCGCGGATCAGCCGGGCGTGGCCGGCCACGGTGGTGGGGTGGCGGGGCAGGTCGGTGCGGGCCAGGTGCGGGAAGGCGAGCGGGTCGCCGGCGATGGAGACGTCGCTGAGGCCGTCGGTCCAGCCCCGGGCGGGCGAGGCGGGCGCGGTGGGGGAGGGGCTTCGGCGGGCGAGTTTGTTGCGGTCGCGGTTCCGCTTGCGGATGCGGGTCATACGCACGGGAGTCGTCCTCGGAGTGGCGGCTGGTTCGTCGGGGATCAGCCGGATCCGGGATGTCCTGGGACGGGAATCGCGGGCGGCCTCTGTGCTTCCTGGGGGCGGCGCGCGGTGGGACGCGGGCGCCTAGATACAGCAGGAGCAGAGGCGACAACAAGAGTTCACGGCACGGCGGAGCGTGGAACCGCTCCGGGGGCTGGCGAACTCTGACATGGGGGAAAGGAGACCGCATCCGTGGGGCCGGTGTCAAACACAGGGATGCGGCATTCGAGAGGGTTACGCCAAGAAGTTGCCCGGATGGGGTGATAAATCACGCTCTATGTTTCGATGGGAAGATCGCCGGGAAGGCAGGGCGATGACCGGCCTGTGATGGTGACCGAGCGTCACTCGCCGAAGGGTTGTGGCTGGTTCGACGCCGTTCAGGGCTTTCGGATCGAAGGTCCAATGTGTCCGAATATGTACACTATTCGTAACGGCTTGGTGCCGGGGAGTGAATCCTCGCCCCAATACCAGAGCTCGGCTTGACTGAGCCAGAGTGACGCAACTGTAATTTCACTCGTGTCGTCGGCCGCACGAGGCAACGGCAACCACGGGGACGCCAAGTAGGGGCAGAGGAGGCGCGCCACATGAGCGAGCTCTTTGAGCTGTTGATCGGTGACGGCATCGCGGAGGAGGAAGAGGAACTCGGTTGGCAGGAGCGCGCGTTGTGCGCCCAGACCGACCCCGAGTCCTTCTTCCCCGAGAAGGGCGGCTCCACGCGCGAGGCCAAGAAGGTCTGCCTCGCCTGCGAGGTCCGTTCGGAATGCCTGGAGTACGCCCTCGCCAATGACGAGCGGTTCGGCATCTGGGGCGGCCTCTCCGAGCGCGAGCGCCGCCGGCTCAAGAAGAGCGCGGTCTGACCGGGGCGGCCGCCGACCCCCGCTGACCCTTCGACAACCACACGGCAGTACGGGCGCCTCACCGCGGCGGTGGGGCGCTTTCGTGTTCCCTGCCGGCTCTTCACCGGTCCCGCACCGGCACCGCGGACGAAGCCGCCATCCGGAGCCGTTAGTGTGGTGCGCCATCCGGTTGCCGTTCACCGGCTGTGTCCACCGAGAACTGAGGCCCGCGCACTCGATGACCGTCTACAGCCACCAGAGCGGCTTCACCGCTGCCAGGCCGCCCGCCTACCCGCGCCACCTGGTCACCGCGGTGATCGTCTCGCACGACGGGGCCCGCTGGCTGCCGCAGGCCCTCGCCGGCCTGCTCGGCCAGGACCGCCAGGTCCAGCGGGTGCTCGCGGTCGACACCGGTTCCACCGACAACTCTCCGCAACTGCTGGCGGACACCCTCGCCGACTGGCTGCCCGAGAGCGGCCCGCTGCTCCTCGGCCGCCGGGCCGGCTTCGGCACCGCCGTCGCCGAGGCCGTCTTCAGCAGCCCGCCGCTGCGCCCGGAGGACCTGCCGTACCGGCTCGACCCCTCCGGCTACGACCCGGTCACCGGCGGCTGGGACGACTTCGGCGACCCGCTCGCCCAGGAGGACGACCTCGGCCGCGGCGGCCCGCGCGAGACCCAGCCCGTCGAATGGCTCTGGCTGCTGCACGACGACTGCGAGCCGCAGACCGACGCGCTGCGCCGGCTGCTCCAGGTCGCCGACTCCACCCCCAGCGCCGCCGTGGTCGGCCCCAAGCTGCGCAGCTGGTACGACCGCCGCCAGCTGCTGGAGGTCGGCGTCACCATCGCCCGCTCCGGCCGCCGCTGGACCGGCCTCGACCGCCGCGAGCAGGACCAGGGCCAGCACGACCAGGTCCGTCCGGTGCTCGCCGTCTCCAGCGCCGGCATGCTGGTGCGCCGCGACGTCTTCGAGGAACTCGGCGGCTTCGACAAGGCGCTGCCGCTGATGCGCGACGACGCCGACTTCTGCTGGCGGGTCAACGCCGCCGGCCACCGCGTGGTGGTCGCTCCCGACGCCGTGCTGCGGCACGCCGAGGCGGCCAGCCGCGAGCGCCGCGCCATCGACTGCGGCCCCGCCCACCCGCACCGGGTGGACAAGGCCGGCGCCGTCTACACCCTGCTCGCCAACTGCAAGGGCGCGCTCTTCCCCTACGTCCTGCTGCGGCTGGTGCTCGGCACCCTGCTGCGGGCCGTCACCAACCTGCTCGGCAAGGACCCGCGCCAGGCCTTCGACGAGCTCACCGGCCTCGGCCACGAACTCGTCCGCTTCCCCCGGCTGCTGGCCGCGCGCAAGCAGCGCGCCCGCACCCGGGCCGCCGACGCTCTGGACGACCGCACGCTCTTCCCGCCGCCCGGCGCCACCGCCCGGCTCGCCGTCGAGGGCGTGATCGGCTCCCTCGGCATAGGGGGAGGGGACGACACCGGCCGGCACGGCACGGTCGAGGCCGGGCCGGGCGGCGAGGACGACGAGGACCTGGTCGTCGAGCAGTTCACGCTGATCAAGAAGCTGGCCCGGCGTCCGGCGCCGGTGCTGTTCGCGGCCCTGCTGGTGTTCGCCCTGATCGCCTGCCGCGGCCTGTTCGGCAGCGGCGAGCTGTTCGGCGGCGCCCTGCTGCCGGCCACCGACGGCGCCGGCGGCCTCTGGTCGATGTACGCGGACGCCTGGCACCCGATCGGCACCGGCTCCGCCGCCGCCGCGCCGCCGTACCTCGGCGTGCTCGCGGTGCTGTCCTGGGTGCTGTTCGACCACGCCGACCTCGCGCTCACCCTGCTGGTCGTGCTCACCGTGCCGCTGTCCGCGGTCAGCGCCTACCTGGTGTCCCGGCCGCTGCTGGACTCCAAGCTCGTCCGGGCCTGGGCCAGCGCCGCCTACGCGCTGCTGCCCGCCGCGACCGGCGCGCTCGCCCAGGGCCGGATCGGCACCGCCGTCCTCGCCGTGCTGCTGCCGCCGCTGGCCCGCGCCGCCGCGATCGCGGCCGGTCTCGGCATCCGCGACGAGAGCGCCGCCAAGGGCGCCCGCCCGGGGTGGCGGCCGGTCTGGATGACCGTCCTGCTGCTCACCCTGGCCACCTCCTTCGTGCCGTTGACCTGGGCGCTCGCCCTGCCGCTGTGCCTGGCGACGCTGGTCGTCGCGGTGGTCCGCGGCGGTGCTTTCGGCTCGGGCGGCGCCGCGCTGCGCCTGCTCGGCCTGCGCGTCCTGGTGATCCTCGCGCTGCCCGTCCTGGTGCTGGCGCCGTGGTCGCTGTCGGTGCTGGCGCACCCGCAGTGGCTGCTGCTGGAGGCCGGCCTGCCCGGCCTGCACGGCACCGGTGCGAGCGCGGCCGGCCTGCTGCTGGTCAACCCGGGCGGCGCCGGGGTGCCGCCGGTCTGGCTGTCGGCCGGCGTGGTGCTCGCCGCGCTCGCCGCACTGCTGCGCGCCGACCGCCGCCGTGCGGTGCTGTCCGCCTGGGGTGCGGCCGGTGCGGGTCTGGTCTTCGCGGTCGCGGTGGCGGGCACCTCCGTCACCCCGGCCTCCGGCGGCCCGGCGGTGCCCGCCTGGGCCGGCCCGGCCTCGCTGATCGCCGGGATCGCCCTGCTGGCGGCCGCCGCGATCGGTGCCGACGGCGCCAACGCCCGAGTGGCCGGGATCGCCTTCGGCTGGCGCCAGCCGGTGGCCGCGCTGGTGGTGGCCGCCGCGGTGCTGGCCCCGCTGGGCACCGGCCTGTGGTGGGCGCTCACCGGCGCCGGCAAGCCGCTGCACCGGGCCCAGGCCGGCCAGGTGCCCGCGTTCATCGCGGAGGAGGCCGGCACCACCGACCGCTCCCGCACCCTGGTCGTCACCGGCGACCCGGGCGGCGGCGCGGTCCGCTACACCGTGGTCCGCGGCGCGGGCCTGACGCTCGGCCAGGCCGAGTCCACCGTCGACCCGGCGACCGGCACCCAGGACGGCCTGAACAAGATGGTCGGCAGCCTGCTGGCCGGTTCCGGCGCCGACCAGGCCGGGGCGCTCTCCGGCTACGGCATCGCCTACGTGCTGGTCCAGCAGTCGGTGATCGGCACCTACAAGGACGTCCTGGACACCACCCCCGGTCTGGTCAAGGCCAACCAGGACGGCGACTCCGCGCTCTGGCAGGTCACCGGCGCCCCCGCCGTCCGTGCGGTGATCACCGCCCCGGGCGCCGCCCCGGTGGTCGTCCCGGCCGGGGCCCGCGACCTCACCGCCACCGTCCCGGCCGGCCCGGACGGCCGGGTGCTGCGGCTCGCCGAGTCCGCCGCACCCGAGTGGAAGGCCACCGTGGGCGGCACCGCGCTGGAGTCCGTCACGGTCGACGGCTGGGCGCAGGGCTTCAAGCTCCCGGCCGGCGGCGGCAAGCTGACCGTCACCCGGGAGGACGGCTTCGCGCACACCGGCTGGATCTGGGCCCAGGTGCTGCTCGGCCTGACCGTCCTGGTGCTGGCCCTGCCCGGACGCCGCAGCCACAAGGACGACGACCTGCCCGAGGAGGTGGTGGCCGCCGCCGCGCTGGCCGCCGCGGCCCAGGCGCAGGCGCCCGCCCCCGGCAGCCGCCGGGCCCGCCGGATGGCCGAGCGCGGCGAGGGCGGCGAGGACGGCGGGGTGTACGAGGGCCCGCCGGGCGCGATCCCGGCGCAGCCGGCCGGCGAGCCGATGGCCGAGGCGGTCCAGGCGGCCGCCGCCGTCCAGGAGACCGAGCCGTACGCCGACCCGTACCAGACGTACCAGCAGGCCGACCCGTACAGCTACGACCAGTACGCGGCCCAGCAGCCGGTGGCCGCGCCGTACGGCGGCCAGGGGTACGACGGCCAGGGCTACGAGGGCTACCAGCCGCAGGCGTACCCGCAGCAGGGCTACGAGCAGCAGGCGTACCCGCAGGAGCAGCAGTACGGCTACGAGCAGCAGCCCTACCAGCAGACGGAGCACCAGCAGCCGTGGGTGCCGGGGCAGCCGCAGGCCGAGCCCTACTACGACCCCAACGACCCGAACGACCCCAACGGCACGGGCCGGTACCTGCACCAGCACGGATCGGGGAGCTGACCCGCGATGAAGAAGCCCGCATTCAGGAAGAAGTCCGCGCCCGAGGCCGTCGAGCCGACGGAGGCCGCCGAGGCCGCCGAGTCCGGGCAGTCCGGGCAGCCCGGGCCCGCCCCGGCCCAGGCGCCGGAGCCTGCGGCCTCCGCCCGGCCGGCGGGGCGGTCCGGGGGCACCAGGACCACGCAGTCCCTGCTGGCCGCGGCCGTCGTGCTCGCGGCGGTGTTCGGGATCGCCGAGACGCGCCCGCCGGCCGCCCCCGCCAAGGCGGACGGCGGCGTCGCCCCGACCACCGCGCAGGTCGAGCGGACGGCGGCGGTCTGCCCGCAGCCGCTCCAGGGCCTGACCGGCTCGACCACGCTCACCGCCTACACCCCGCCCGGGGCGGGCGGCGCCACCGGCGGGGCCGGCTGGCTCTCCGACGCCGCCGCGCCCGCGACCCCGCCGACCACCGCCCCCTCCGCCCCGGCGTCCGGCGCCCCCGCCGCGCCGTCCGGCTCGGCCGCTCCGGCCGCTCCGGACAAGGGCGCCGCGCCCGCCGACGCCCGGCTGACCCTGGCCAAGCCCGGCGCCCCGGCCACCGGCCCGGCCGCCAACGGCGACACCGCGCCCGGCACCGGGGCCGTCGCCACCGGCGCTCTCGCCCCCGGCTTCACCGTCACCCAGACCACCGTGGTCACCGAGCAGCGCGGCCTCGGCCTGTCCGGCCTCACCTGCACCCCCGCCGGGACCAGCTTCTGGTTCGCCGGGGCCAGCACGGCCGGCGACCGGGTCGACTACGTCAGCCTGGTGAACACCGAGTCCTCCGCCGCCGTGGTCGACATCAAGCTGTACGGCGACAAGGGCCTGATCGAGAACGACGCCGCCAACGGCATCACCGTCGCCCCCGGCAGCTCCCAGTCCGTGCTGCTGCCGACGATCAGCAAGGGCGCGGTCAACGACCTCGCCGTGCACGTGGTCGCCCGCAGCGGGCGGGTCGGTGCCGCGCTGCACGCCGCCGACGGTGCCAAGGGCGCCGACTGGATCCCGGCCTCGGCCGAACCGGCGGCCACCCAGGTGCTGCCCGGCCTGCCCGCCGACACCTCCGCCGCCCACCTGGTGGTCTGGGCGCCGCCGGAGGACGACGCCGACCTGAAGATCCAGCTCTCCGGCAAGAACGGCTGGTTCACCCCGGCCGGCAACGAGTCCATCCACATCAAGGCGGGCATGGTGGCCGCCGTCGACCTCGGCAAGGTCACCCGCGACGAGGTCGCCGGGCTGCGGCTGTCGCCCACCGACGACAAGCACCCGACCCGGGTCGTGGCGGGCCTGCGGGTCGACCGGGCCGGGGGCGGCGGCAAGAGCGACGCGGCCTGGCTCACCGGCACCGGCCCGGTCGGGGCCCGCGCCACGGTCGCCGACAACCGGGCCGGCGCGTCCACGCTGTTCCTGACCTCCGCCGGCGACGCCGCCACCGTCCGGGTCACCGCCTCGGCCGGCAGCGGCGGCGGCACCCCGGTGAGCAAGGACGTCCAGCTGCCGGCCGGCGGCACGGTCGCCCTCCCGGCGCCCGAGCCCGGTGGGCTGAACGGCAGCTTCGCGCTCACCGTCGAGACCGTCTCCGGCGGCCCGGTGATGGCCGCCCGGATGCTCTCGCTGCCCGCCAAGGACGTGCCGATGTTCACCATCCAGGCGCTGCGCGACGACCACAGCACCGTCAGGGTCCCGCGGGCCGGCCAGGATCCGGGCGTCGTCCTGCGCTGACCGGTCGGACGGGGCGGTACCCGGCAGGCCCGGGTACCGCCCCGTCCGCGTGCTCAGTCCTCGTCGTAGCGCGGGTCGATGGCGTCCGGGGACAGTCCCAGCAGCTCCGCCACCTGCTCGATCAGGATCTCGTGCACCAGCGCCGCGCGGTCCTCGCGGGTCTTCGCCCGGATCTCCACCGGCCGCCGGTACACCACGATCTGGCTCTTGCGCCCCTGCTTGCCCGGCAACACCCGCCCCAGCGGCACGCCGTCCTCGCCGTCGGCCGCGTCGGGCTCGTGCAGCGGCACCTCCTGGACGGCGAACTCCACTTCGATCAGCTGCGGCCAGCGCCGTTCAAGACGCTCCACCGATTCGCGCACGTAGTCGTCGAACAGTTCGGAGCGGGTGAGCGAGATCGGCACCTGTGGCGGCGCCAGCGGGCCGCGCAGCCCCCTGCCGTGCCGGTCGCGATGCCGGGGACGGCGCGAGGGTCCCGTCGATGACTGCGGTGCAGAGCTGTCCATATCACTGCCGAGGGTAGTCCTTGGACGGTCGGAAGTGGACTACTCCGACGGGGAAACGCCCGGGGCGGCGGAGGCGTGGACCGGCGTGCGGACCGCGACACGGCACACCCGCCGGACAGGCGGTCTTCGCTCCCCGGCGAGGAGTGCGGTACCGTCCACCCTCGTGAGCTCTGTACGTCGTTGTTCGCGGACCGCGTGCGGCCGGCCGGCCGTCGCGACGCTGACGTACGTCTACGCGGACTCCACCGCCGTCCTGGGCCCGCTCGCCACCTACGCCGAGCCGCACTGCTACGACCTGTGCGCCGAGCACGCCGAGCGCCTCACCGCCCCGCGCGGCTGGGAGGTCGTCCGGTTGGCCGCCGAGGCCGGGCCGCTGCGCCGCAGCAGTGACGACCTGGAGGCCCTCGCCAACGCCGTCCGCGAGGCCGCCCGGCCGCAGACCCCCCGTCAGGGCCGCGGGTCCGAGGGCGAGTCCACCGAGGGCGGCCGCCGCGGCCACCTGCGCGTCCTGCGCTCGCCGGACAACTGACGCCGCACAGCCGACGCCGTACCCCGCCCGGGCCTGCACCGGGCGTTCGTCCGACTTGGGTACGCTGCCCGTCTAGCGTCACCGCGGACCGTCGACCGAACGGGCGGTGACCCCGACGTATCGTGACCGTGGGCGGCCAGCCGCCGATCACACGCACACCGACCAGTACAGAGACCAGGGTGGAGCCGCAGTGCGCGACCTCAAGCAGCTCGTGAAGGCCTACGACGTCCGAGGCGTCGTCCCGGACCAGTGGGACGAGCACCTGTCCCGGGCCTTCGGCGCCGCGTTCGTGCAGGTCACCGGCGCGTCCGCGATCGTCGTCGGCCACGACATGCGCCCCTCCTCCCCGTCGCTCACCCGGGCGTTCGCCGAGGGCGCCGCCGCCTACGGCGCCGACGTGGTCCAGATCGGCCTCTGCTCGACCGACCAGCTCTACTACGCCAGCGGCAAGCTCGACCTGCCCGGCGCGATGTTCACCGCCAGCCACAACCCGGCCCAGTACAACGGCATCAAGCTGTGCCGGGCCGGCGCCGCCCCGGTCGGCCAGGACACCGGCCTCGCCGAGATCCGCGAGCTGGTCGAGTCCTGGACGGGCGAGGACGACACCGTCACCGTCCCGGCCAAGGACGTCAAGCCCGGTGCGCTGTCCGAGCAGGACACCCTGCGCGGCTACGCCGACCACCTGCTGGGCCTGGTCGACCTCACCGCGATCCGCCCGCTCAAGGTCGTCGTGGACGCGGGCAACGGCATGGGCGGCCACACCGTGCCGACCGTCTTCGACGGCCTGCCGATCGAGCTCGTCCCGATGTACTTCGAGCTGGACGGGACCTTCCCCAACCACGAGGCCAACCCGCTCGACCCGAAGAACATCGTCGACCTCCAGGCCAAGGTCCGCGAGGTCGGCGCCGACCTCGGCCTGGCCTTCGACGGCGACGCCGACCGCTGCTTCGTCGTCGACGAGCGCGGCGAGCCGGTCTCCCCGTCCGCCATCACCGCCCTGGTCGCCGCCCGCGAGATCGCCCGCGCCCAGGCCGCCGGCGAGGCCGAGCCGACCGTCATCCACAACCTGATCACCTCCTGGACCGTCCCCGAGGTGGTCCGCGAGCTCGGCGCCAACCCGGTGCGCACCCGGGTCGGCCACTCCTTCATCAAGCAGGAGATGGCCGTCACCGACGCCGTCTTCGGCGGCGAGCACTCCGCGCACTACTACTTCCGCGACTTCTGGCGCGCCGACACCGGCATGCTGGCCGCGCTGCACGTGCTGGCCGCGCTCGGCGGGCAGCCCGGCACGCTGTCCGCGCTCACCGCCGAGTACGACCGCTACGCCGCCTCCGGCGAGATCAACAGCACCGTCGCCGACCAGGCCGCCAGCACCGCCGCCGTCCGCGCCGCCTACGCCGGCCTGGAGGGCACCACCGTCGACGAGCTGGACGGCCTCACCGTGGCCGGCCCGGACTGGTGGTTCAACCTGCGCGCCTCCAACACCGAGCCGCTGCTGCGCCTGAACGCCGAGGCCAAGGACCCGGCGAAGATGGCCGAGCTGCGCGACGGCGTGCTCGCCATCGTCCGCGCCTGACCGAGGCCTCCTGTGCCCCGGCCGGTAGGGTTGCCTATCGGCCGGGGCACCGCCGTGCCACCCCCCGACTTTTGGAGAGCCCCATGAAGCTCGAATCCTTCCTGCTGGAGATCCTGGTCTGCCCGCAGTGCCGGGCCGCGCTCACCGAGGGCGGCACCGAGGAGCAGCCCGAGCTGCTCTGCACCGGCGCGGACTGCGGCCTCGCCTACCCGGTCCGGGACGGCATTCCGGTCCTGCTGGTGGACGAGGCCCGCCGCCCGGCCTGATCCTTGGGGCGAAGCCCCCACCCCGCCAGCCCAGCGCGCACAGGACAGCAGCCGGAGGCCCGCCGCATGCTCGACGACACCCTGCTCGACGACCCGGCCGCCCTGCAGCGCGCCGACCGCGACCGCGCCCTGCTGGCCCTGGCCGGCGCCGGCGCGCGGGTCCGCACCGCGCTGCGGCTGGCCGACGCGGCCGGCCTGGACCGGCTGCGCCCGGACGGCCGCCCGCGCGCCGTCCTGGTCGCGGGCCACGGCAGCGCCCTGACGGCGGGCGAGATCCTGACCGCGCTGGCCGGCCACGCCGGCCTGATCACCACGCTGCCGCCGACCGAGGCGGCCGCCCCGCGCGCCGACCGGGCCGGCGCGCCGCCCGCCTTCACCGCCGGGCTCGGCTGGCAACTGCCCGGCTGGGCCGGCCCGCTGGACCTCCTGGTGGTCAGCTCCGCCGACGGCGGCGAACCGGGCCTGGTCGGCCTCGCCGAGCAGGCCTACGCGCGCGGCTGCGCGATCGTGGTCACCGCTCCGGCGGGCAGCCCGCTGGCCGAGGCCGCGCTGCAGGTGCGCGCGCTGCCGCTGCCGTACGTGGCCTCCGCGCTGCCCGAGGACGAGGCGCCCGCCGGCCCGGCCGCCGAGCCGGACCTCCCCGCCGAGGACCCGGCCGCGCTGTGGTCCCACCTCGCCCCGCTGCTCGCGCTCGCCCAGAAGATCGGCATCACCCAGCTGCCGTACGACGCGCTGCCGGCCGTCGCCGACCTGCTGGACGCGACCGCCGTCCGCTGCCGCCCCGACGCCGCCGCGTACACCAACCCGGCCAAGGGCCTGGCCGCCCGGCTGGCCGGGACGGTCCCGCTGCTGTGGGCCGAGGGTCCGATCGCCGGGGCCGTCGCCACCCGCTTCGCCGCCCAGCTCGCCGAACGGGCCGGCCGCCCGGCGCTGGCCGGGCCGCTGCCGCAGGTGCTCACCGCCCACCGCGGTATGTTCACCGGCCAGTTGGGCGCGGGCGCGGACCCGGACGACTTCTTCCGCGACCGGGTCGACGAGCCGGATCCGCTGCACCTCCAGGTCCTGCTGCTGCGGCACGTCCCGGGGGCGCCCGGTGCCCAGTCCGGTGTCCGTCCCGGCGGCGCGCCCGAGGAGCAGGGCGGGCCGGCCGAGGTGCCGGAGGACGACGCGGGCCCGCGCAGCTTCGGCGTCACCCGCGCGCACCGGCTGGCCGGCGCCCACGACGTCCGGCTGACCGAGTACGCGACCAGCCGGCCGGACCCGCTGCACGCGCTCGCCGACCTGGTCGCGCTGACCGACTTCGCCGCCGTCTACCTCGGGCTCGCCGCCGCGCAGTCCTGAGCCGCGCCGCACGGCCGGTACGGTAAGCGCTCGACGGAGCAGCGCGACCAGCCATTGCGGCGGAGGGACCCGAAGCATGAGTACAGAAGGCGGCACCAAGGCACTGGTCGCGGCACTGTCCGCGAACCTGGCGATCGCGGTGGCCAAGTTCACCGCCTTCGGCTTCACCGGCTCCTCGTCGATGCTGGCCGAGGGCGTGCACTCGGTCGCCGACTCGGGCAACCAGGTGCTGCTGCTGATCGGCGGCAAGCGGGCGCGCCGGGAGGCGGACGAGGAGCACCCGTTCGGGTACGGCCGCGAGCGCTACGTCTACGGCTTCCTGGTGGCGATCGTCCTCTTCAGCGTCGGCGGCCTGTTCGCGATCTACGAGGGCTGGCACAAGGTCAACCACCCGGAGAAGCTGGACTCCTGGGGCTGGGCGGTCGGTGTGCTGCTCTTCGCCGTCGCGATGGAGGGCTGGTCCTTCCTCACCGCGATGCGCGAGTCGGCGAAGGCCAAGGGCGGCCAGGGCTGGGTGCAGTTCATCCGCACCGCCAAGGCCCCGGAGCTGCCGGTGGTGCTGCTGGAGGACGCCGGCGCGCTGATCGGCCTGGTGCTCGCGCTGCTCGGCGTCTCGCTCACCGTGATCACCGGCGACGGCGTCTGGGACGGCGTCGGCACCCTGGGCATCGGCGTCCTGCTTGTGGTGATCGCGGTGGTGCTCGCCCTGGAGACCAAGTCGCTGCTGCTCGGCGAGTCCGCCGACCGGGATTCGGTGCGCCGGATCCGCGAGGTGCTGGTGGACGGCGAGGCCGTCACCGGCGTGATCCACATGCGCACCCTGCACCTGGGGCCGGAGGAACTGCTGGTCGCCGCCAAGATCGCGGTCAACGCGGAGGACAGCGCCGCCCGCGTCGCGCAGGCGATCGACGCGGCGGAGGAGCGGGTCCGGGCCGCCGTCCCGATCGCGCGGGCGATCTACCTGGAGCCCGACGTCTACAGCGCCGAGAAGGCCGCCGCGGGCGAGGACCCGGCGGCCACCCCCGGCGGGCCCGGGCCCGGCGCCTCGCACTGACCGGCGCCGGTCCGCCCCTGGCCGGGGCCGGCCGGGGGCGGACCAGGGGGCCGGCTGGGATCCGCTTGAGGACCCGTCCGGTCCGAGGCCGAAATCGCTCATCGGCGGACGGCCGGTGGGGCCGCCGGTGTAGATTCGTCACCAGAGCCAGAACGTCGCTGCTGATGGCGGTTGATCGGCGGTCCGCCCCTGTGGGGTGTGCCCCGGTCGAGGGAGAGAGGTCCTCCGACGGTTTGTGCTGCGCAGCAGGGAACCGGTCCAGCACCACGGATCCGGCCGCCCCGGCGTAGCCGTGCACCCGTACGGCCCCGCCCCGCTGCGACCGCACACACAGGACCTTGGCCACGCCCACCCCATCAGCGAGGAGCAGACGCATGTCGACCGACACCACCGGTGACTTCAAGGTCGCCGACCTTTCCCTGGCGCCGTTCGGCCGCAAGGAGATCCAGCTGGCCGAGCACGAGATGCCCGGCCTGATGTCGATCCGCGCCGAGTACGCCGAGTCGAAGCCGCTGACCGGCGCCCGCATCACCGGCTCGCTGCACATGACCGTGCAGACCGCCGTCCTCATCGAGACCCTGACCGCCCTGGGCGCCGAGGTCCGCTGGTGCTCCTGCAACATCTTCTCCACCCAGGACCACGCGGCCGCCGCCATCGCGGTCGGCCCGGAGGGCACCCCGGAGAACCCGCAGGGCGTGCCGGTCTTCGCCTGGAAGGGCGAGACCCTGGACGAGTACTGGTGGTGCACCGAGCAGGCCCTGACCTGGCCTGACGGCAAGACCCCGAACATGATCCTGGACGACGGCGGCGACGCCACCCTGCTGATCCACAAGGGCGTCGAGTTCGAGAAGGCCGGTGCCGCGCCGGACCCGTCCACCGCGGACAACGACGAGTTCCGGATCATCCTGGAGCTGCTCAACCGCACCCTCAAGGACTCCCCGAACAAGTGGACCGAGGTCGCCGCCACCATCAAGGGCGTGACCGAGGAGACCACCACCGGTGTCCACCGCCTGTACGAGATGCACCGTGACGGCCAGCTGCTGTTCCCGGCGATCAACGTCAACGACTCGGTCACCAAGTCGAAGTTCGACAACAAGTACGGCTGCCGCCACTCGCTCATCGACGGCATCAACCGCGCCACCGACGTCCTGATCGGCGGCAAGGTCGCCGTCGTCTGCGGCTACGGCGACGTCGGCAAGGGCTGCGCCGAGTCGCTGCGCGGCCAGGGCGCCCGCGTCATCGTCACCGAGATCGACCCGATCTGCGCGCTCCAGGCGGCGATGGACGGCTACCAGGTCGCCACCCTGGAGGACGTCGTCGAGACGGCCGACATCTTCATCACCACCACGGGCAACAAGGACATCATCATGGCCTCCCACATGGCCCGGATGAAGCACCAGGCCATCGTCGGCAACATCGGCCACTTCGACAACGAGATCGACATGGCCGGCCTGGCGCAGCTGCCCGGCGTGGTGAAGACCGAGGTCAAGCCGCAGGTCCACGAGTGGCGCAAGGCGGACGGCCGCACCATCATCGTCCTCTCCGAGGGCCGCCTGCTGAACCTGGGCAACGCGACCGGCCACCCGTCGTTCGTGATGTCCAACTCCTTCGCGAACCAGACGATCGCCCAGATCGAGCTGTTCACGAAGACCGAGCAGTACCCGATCGGCGTCTACGTGCTGCCCAAGCACCTGGACGAGAAGGTCGCCCGGCTGCACCTCGACGCGCTCGGCGTGAAGCTGACCACCCTGAGCCAGGACCAGGCCGACTACATCGGCGTCCCGGTCGAGGGCCCGTACAAGGCGGATCAGTACCGCTACTGATGCGGTGAACCGCTACTGACGCGGTGCGGCGTACGCCGGTGGGGGGGGGACCGGGGAGGGGGGGGTGGGGGCCGGGGGGGTTGGGGGGGCGTGTGTGGGGGGCAAGGAGAGCGGTGGTTCCCTCTGCTGCGT
>NZ_JBHVWW010000077.1:0-5538 GCF_042882025.1 Kitasatospora sp. NPDC058243 | reverse complement strand
GCGGTTGCTGCGGTGAGCACGTGGTGGAGGCGTCCCGGTGGTGCTGGCCGGCGGGGGGGGGAAAGGGCGGGGGGGGGGGTGGGGGGCACGTGGGTGGCCGACCCCCCGGCGGGGGGTTCCCGCCCACCGGCGCGTTCGGCGGTCTGTGTTCAGGGCACGATGACGTCGGTGGTCCAGTCGGCGGCGTCCGGGCCGAGGGCCTTGGTGTGGGCGAGCATCCAGGGGAGGCCGCCGAGCTGCTCCAGGGAGGGCGGATCGCCGGCTCCGGTGCCGATGGAGATCTCCACCCCGTTCTGGACGGACTCCAAGGGCGGGTGCGGGTCGGTGTAGGGCGAGCCGTCCGTGCTGGTGTAGACCGGGCGCGGCCCGACCGGCCGCATGCTGACCGAGACGTTCTTCCCCTCGACCTGGAACATCAGCCACAGGTCCCAGGCGCCGACGCCGTCCAGGTCCGGACGCGAGAGCATGACGTCGGTGGCCTTGAACGTCTCGGGCAGGCCGGTGAACTGCACCGGCAGCGGGACGTTCCAGTGGCCGAACCGGACGCCGGTGGCGACCTTGTGGAGGACTTCGTCGGTGACGTCCCCGGGCGTCTGGCCGTCCACGCTGACCTCGGCCCAGCGGCCCTCGGGGGTCAGCCAGCGCAGCGTCGGCTGGTAGCTCTCGGGCTGGTCGGCGACCACCCGGTAGGCCGGTCGTCCGTTGACCGGTTCGGCGTCGACCTTGCTGAGTTTCACGTTGACCCCCGTCATCGGGGGCTCGGAGCCCGCCGGGTACTGGGAGAGCCTGATGCGGGCAGCGTTCTTGCCCGCGCCTCGGGCCTGGGCGTAGATGCCGTGGTAGCCGGTCTCGTAGCCGATGTGCTGCTCGCCGCCCACCCAGTCGGGCAGCCAGCCGAAGTGGACCTCGGTGGTCAGCGGGTCGATGCCGCTCACGGTCGGGGTCGGGGTCGGGGTCGGGGTCGGAGTCGGCGTCGAGGACGGCGAGGTGCTCGAGGTGGGCCCCGCCGGCGGTGTCGGGGTGACGGTGCCGCTTCCCGGGGCCAGCAGCGCGGTGGTCGCCACCACCGCCACCGTCACGGCGGCGACGGCGCCGACCGCGGCGCGCTTGCGACGGCGCAGCCGGGCGGTGCCCTCGGCGATCGAGCGGTCGGCGTCGAACCGCACAGGTGGCGCCGACCCGTCGGCGAGGGCCGTCAGCCGGGCGGTGAGGTCGTGGTGATCCTTGCTGGTCATGGCGTCCTCTCTGCGACGGTGGGGCGGGCGGCGAGCCTGCCGCGGAGGGTGTCCAGGGCCCGGGAGCTCTGGCTCTTGACGTTGCCCGACGAGCAGCCCATGGCGTCGGCGGCCTGGTCGATCGTCAGGTCGCAGTAGTACCGGAGCACCACGGCCGCCCGTTGGCGGGCCGGCAGCGTCGCCAGGGCGTGGCGCAGGTCCAGCGAGGCGTCGAGGTCGACGGGCACGGACTCGGTGTCGAGGTCGGTGCCCGGCCGGCTGGTCCGCCGCCACCAGGAGGTGCGCTGCTCGGCCAGGAAGGTGTTGACCAGCACCCTGCGGGCATAGCCGTCCAGGTTCTCCATGCGGCCTGCCCGCGACCAGTTCACGTACAGCTTGGTGATGGTCTCCTGGACCAGGTCGTCCGCGCGGTGCCAGTCCCCGCACAGCAGATAGGCGACCTTGCGCAGCCAGCCGCTCCTGGAAGTCACGTACTCCGTGAACTCCTCGTCGCGTGCCTGCTTCGCCATCTGCGCCCCCCTTCTCCCTCGTGTCGTCGGCGCTCGTGCGCGCCGTCCACCCCCCTAATGCGGGCACCCGCCCCGAACGTTGCATGCGAATGCGCACGTAGGCTTTCGGGCATGCCCAACGGCCGGTACTCGCTCCATACAGCCATGACTCCTCTGGGTCACGACCGCGTGCTGCTCGGGGAGGAGCGCTTCAGCTGCGCCCCCGGGGCGGCCGGCTGGCGGTACGTCTCCAAGACCTACGCGCCGGACGGGCGGGTGATCGGCAGCGTCGACCTCACCCTGGACTCGCGGGCCCGCCCGCTGCGGATGGAGCTGCGGGCCGGCGGCTGGCAGGTGCGCGGCGGCGCGGTGGACGGCGTCGCCTGGGTCCGGACGGACGCGGCGGACCCGGGCGGCGAGCACAGCGTGGAGGGGCACGACCGGGCGCACGGGTTCACCGGCGGCTCGCCGGCCTTCCTGGTCGCCACCGCCCGGCTGCTGCGGCTGCGGGAGGGGGCGAGCGCGCGGGTGCGGCTGGTCGCGTTCACCGAACCGGTGCTGGCGCCGCGCACCTTCGACCAGGGGTGGCTGTTGGAGGGTGTCGACACGCACCAGACCGACTCCGGGCCGCTGCTGGTCGAGCGGTACCAGGTCGCGGATCTGGAGACCGGCGAGCAGCAGGTCGTGCACCTCGCGGGGGACGTGGTGCTGGCGGCCGACGGGATCGAACTGGAGGAGCTGGCGTCGCCGCCGAACGCCTGGCCGGCGCAGTTCGGGGAGTAGGCCCGGGTTGCGCGGGCCGGGCGGCGGGCCGAGGGCGCGGAGTCTAGGCGGGCGGCGCGAAGCCGGTGTCGGTGCCGGGGGTCGGTTCCGGGGTCGGTGCGGGGGCCGGTGTCGGGGACGGCCGGTCGGCGGCAGGCGGGGCGGGCTTCTCGAAGGAGGGGGCAGCCGGGGCCGCGGCTGTCGTCGGGGGCGTCATCGGAGCGCCGAGGCCGCGCAGCGGCTGGCCGTCCGCGGTGGGCGGCTGGGGTGCGGGAGCCGGCCACGCGGCGGGTGCGGGGGCCGCGGTCCGCTGCCACTGCGCCTGGGCCCGCGTCCACTCCCGGCGCTGGCGCTCGGTGAGCACCGCGCCCAGGTACGCCGCCGGGTGCAGCCCCTGCGCCACCGGGTGACCGGTCCGGGCGGCCAGGTCGCCGGCCAGCCGGGTGGACATCTGGAGCGCCACCGTCTGGTCCAACTGGCCTATGCGGCCCAGCAGTTGGCGGATCGCCAGCCAGAGCGGCTCCGGCACCGCGGACAGGTCCATCGCGACCAGCTCCCGGCCCATCGCCTGGAGCAGGTGCGGGTGCACGGGCGGCAGCGGGGGCGGCGTCCCACCACCCGGGGTGCGCTCGCGGACGACCACCGTCCCGGCGAAGATGTCGCCCAGCCGCTTGCCGTCCGCGTTCACGGCCGAGGTGATCACCGCTGGCACGCCGGTCATGGCGACCAGCTCCATGAAGCCGACCAGCCCGCGCACCAGCGAGTGCCGGAACCGCACCGGGCCGCCGTCGGTGCGCACCACCCGCAGGCCGAGCGCGGCCTTGCCGAGCGAGCGCCCGTGGCTGAAGGTCTCGACCATCACCGGCACGGCCACCAGGAAGAACACCAGCAACCCGATCAGCGTGGCCGCCAGCGCTGCACCGTCCAGTCCGATCAGGGCGACGCTCAGGGTGAGCGAGACCAGGAACAGGGCGGCGAACTCCACGAGCAGGTCCAGCGTGATCGCCAGCGCCCGGCTGGGAAGCTTCGCCGTCTGCAGGTCGAGGACGACCGCCTCACCCGTCACCAGGTCGCTCAAGACACCTGTCCGTTCACGTTCGTGGAGCCGTACAGCTCACTCATGGAGGCCGCCGAGGGCGGCACGGACGAGGGGAGGGACGTCACCCGGACCGACCCCCACGACCTGCTCTCCGCAGTCTGATCCGCAGCCGCAAACATACGGCGCCCGGTGGCCGCACGGGAAGTGAGATCCCGGCGGCCGGGGTGCCCACCGCTCCTGGCATGCTGGGCCGCGCGTGTCCGTACGTACCCGCCCGTCCGCCCGCCCGCGACCGGGCCCCTCGCGCCCACCGCCGACCATGGAGCCGCCGAATGGACCTGGACGTCTTCGTCGCCACCCACCAGGGGGAGTGGGCACGGCTGGACGCCCTCGCCCGACGGCGCCGGCTCAGCGGGGAGGAGGCCGACGAACTGGTCACCCTGTACCAGCGCGCCACCGGCCACCTGGCCAAGGTCCAGGCCGCCGCACCGGACCCGGCCCTGCTCAGCCGGCTGACCGGCCTGGTCTCGCGGGCGCGCAGCGCGGTGACCGGATCGCGCAGCAGCGGCTGGCACGACGTCGCCCGGTACTACACGGTGAGCTTCCCGGCCGCGCTGTACCGCGCGCGCCGCTGGTGGGTGCCGGTCGCGGTCGTCTCGCTGCTGGCCACTGCGGTGCTCGCCTGGTGGATGGCCACCCACCCCGAGGTCCGCAACAGCCTGGTCGCTCCGGATCACCTGCGGGAGATGACCCGCCCGGGCGGGCAGTACGAGTCGTACTACTCGGACCGCCCGGCGAGTTCGTTCGCCGCACAGGTCTGGACGAACAACGCCTGGATCGCCGTGCAGTGCCTGCTGTTCGGGATCGCGCTGGGTCTCCCGGTGCTCTGGGTGATGTGGACCAACGTGGTCAACCTCGGTGTCGGCGTCGGGCTGATGGCCTCCGCCGGGCGACTCGACGTCTTCCTCGGCCTGCTCATCCCGCACGGCCTGTTGGAGCTGACCGCGGTGTTCGTGGCCGGCGGCCTCGGCCTGCGCCTCGGCTGGACGGTCATCGACCCCGGCCCGCGCACCCGTGGAACGGCCCTGGCCGAACAGGGCCGCTCCATCATCGGCATGTCCATCGGCCTCGCGACGGTGCTGGCCGTTTCCGGTGTACTCGAAGCGTTCGTCACCCCTTCCGGACTGCCCACCTGGGCGCGCATCTCGATCGGCGTGCTGGCCGAGGCGGCATTCCTCCTCTACGCGCTGGTGTGGGGCCGAAAGGCCGCCGAGGCCGGCGAAGTCGGTGATCTGGACGCGGCCGATCGGGCGGATCTGCAACCCGTCGCGGCCTGAGGCGAGGTGATCCACACGCCTCTGACCTGGTACTCTTCTCGCATCCCGACCAAACCATTGACGTGGTGAGGGTGGGCTAGTAGGTTTGAACGGTTGGGACAGACTGGACAACGGTCAGTCCCGGGCGTTAGTGTCTACGACACCGCCAAATCGAGGTGAGCGCGTTTTATGAATGCGCATCCTTCGACCAGGCAAAATCCCGCGGACTGAGCACACCGAAAGCTTTGATAAGCTTCGGAGCGAAGTTCGAAGGAAATCCCGCCAGCGGGAATTCGGAGAAACGAAGCCGGTAAGAACGGCCGCGAGGATCTGATAAGCTGGAAACACGAAAGAACGAAGCGCCCGGAGGGCCCGCTGGAAGGCGGTCCGAAGGAAGTGTCCGTTCCTTGAGAACTCAACAGCGTGCCAAAAGTCAACGCCAGATATGTTGACATCCCCGGCCTCAGATTCTTCTGGGGTTGGAGATTCCTTTTGAAGTAAAACACTAGCGAGGACGCAGTGCGCGGGACCGCCCTATTCCGGTGGTTGCCGTGCCGCTCAACGCGGGTGTCGACCGGCCTCCTTCAATGTGGGGCCGAGTAAACATTCACGGAGAGTTTGATCCTGGCTCAGGACGAACGCTGGCGGCGTGCTTAACACATGCAAGTCGAACGGTGAAGCCCTTCGGGGTGGATCAG
>NZ_JBHVWW010000076.1:40613-47264 GCF_042882025.1 Kitasatospora sp. NPDC058243 | reverse complement strand
GCCGTCCACCGCCACCACACGCCAACGCCGATACCACGCACCCGCGGTCCCGGGCACGGCCATCGGACGGCACACCCGGGCGAACAGCAGACGCAACGGCTCCGGCCCCAGCCGCCGCCGGGCCCGGCCGATCGCGGCGGTCGTCGGCACCCGCCACGACCGCCGCCCCTCTCCCAGTCCCTCACCCAGCAGCCGCGCGACCTCCTCGTAGCCCTGCCCGAAGAACAGGCACATCGCCAGCACGAAGTACACGACCACCCGCGCCGGCAACAACCGACTGCGCTGCTCGGCCCGCCCGGTCTCAGCGATCACCTCATCGACCAGACCCGGCGGAAACACCTGCGTCAGCACCCCGATCGCAATCCGATCCGACAACCGCTCACCCGCACACGACTTGACCTGCCCCACCCTCGCCACACCACAACCAACGAGACAGACACACCAAAGTCACTGGCATTGAGCCTAGAAGTACGTGACCTGGGCGATGTAGATCTACAACCTGCCGACGAGGGCCTCAGCTGTCTCGCTCGTGTCTGCGGCACCCTCGAGCACGCACAGAACGGACAGGCCATCGCGAGCTGCGCCCTCCTCGGGCCGTCCGGCATTGGCGAGACCGGTCTCGCCAATGCCTACGCCCACCACTTGGCAGACTCCTACGAGCAGGTCTTCCGGATCACCGCCGAAAGTGATGCCTACCTCATCAACTCATTCCGGACCGTGCACGATTGCCTGCTGCGCAGCGTCGACCAGCCCGCCGGGGAGAGAGCCCAGCTGGGAGACCTGGTCTGCGCTCTCTCCTGAGCGCTTCCGCCGAGCGCTGGCTGATGATCCTCGAAAACGCGGTCGACCTGTCAACGACCATGAAACACTGGCCACTCATCATCGAGCTCGCCTGTGGTTACCTCGCCGGCCGTGAACTCAGGCTCACCGAGGCCCCAGAAGTACCTGACTAGAATCCGGGACCTCGCCCTTAACGATCCGTACTCTGTCCCGCCGGGATATCCGCGCACACTCATCGGAGCGGTCCGCCTGGCTCTGGAACGATTGGCCGGGTGGACGATCCCCCGAGGGCCGGAGGTATCAGCTGTCGCGCTCGCACCAAACTGACCACGCGGGCAGCGAGAACGTCCCGGCCACTGTTGCGGGCGGTACCCCGTGCCGGTCTCGCTGATCCCACCGGCGACGGATCGCGATACCCGGTCACGACCCGTGACGCCTTCTCTCGCCGGATCGATGCCGACACACCTCTGAGCAGGCGGACACCGACCTCATGCTCACACTGGAGTACGTCCTGCACAGCGGCCTGGTCACGCCGGGGCCGTTCAAGCACCGAGCTCCGCTTCAGGGCAGCCGGGGCCACATCCACCAACACCCATTCGACAACCACGACCGGCCTCTTCTGTGGCGGTGACGCCACCAGTAAGTGACGCGCAGGCTGGCTGCAGAATCGATTCTGCTAGGTTCCAGATGGCTCAGCTCGCAAGAGCTTTCACTCACTGCTGGGGGTAGACGGGATGGCGGTCGGGGGCGGCTGGAAGCCGCTGGAGGCGTTCTGGCCCGTGCAACGTCTGGTGCGGGACCGCCACCAGCTGGTCCGGAGGATCAGCGAGTGCTACTCCGCCGCGCACCCGAAGGACAAGAAGCCGAGCCCCTCGGATGTCAGGTCCTGGCGTGAGAGCGTCTACGAGCTGGCGACCACGCTGGACAACCTCGGGCTCGGCCAGGTGCGGATGTTCATCGAGTACCTCGCCGACGGCCAGATGAACCACATCGACGTCGTCCTCGCAGGACGGCATCCATCGGGACGGCTCAGCTATGCGGTCATCGAGCTCAAGCAGTGGGGCAGCATCGAGCGTCCAACCCTGTCGGAGACGGCCGGGCTCTGTGCCTCTTGCAGGGCGGAGGGGAACACCACGCTCTGCCGGCGCTGCGCCAGGGATCTGGTCTACGCACCGTTCCCTGAGTACAAGAGGCACCTCAAGCATCCTGCAGTCCAGGTCAGCAACAACATGGACGACCTGCGCAAGCACCACAGCATGTTCGACGACCGCTACGTCAACCTCGTGGGCACGGCCTACCTGCACAACCTGATGGGTCCGGAGCACCAGTGGATCAGCCGGGTGTCTCCTCGCCCGGGAATCCCCACGTTCACCGCGCGGCAACCGGGGGACCTGGAGAAGTTCCTAACCGCGAACTTCAGCTCCGACTCCGGCGCGGAGGCCGCACAGGAGTTACTCGGACGCCGACGCTCGAGCAACCTTCTGACCGACGAGACCGGGGCGATCATCAACGGGCACACCCGGTTCAGTCTCGTCGAACACCAACTGCGGGCGGTCCGGGCTATCGCCGATGCCACGGCAGCCGTCGGGTCGCAGGGGGTGAAGAAGGTATTCGTCATCGAGGGACGTGCGGGCAGCGGCAAGTCACTCGTTGCGCTCACAGCGCTGGGAGAAGCGCTGCAAGCCGGGCGCTCTGCTGCCTTCGTTTCCGGTGGCATCGCCTCTCGCGACACCTTCAAGCGGGCCGCCAAAGGTTACCAAAAGGTCTTCAGACCACTGGTGCAGGTCGCCGACAAGTTCGGGCCCGACGAGCTGGACCTGATCGTCTGCGACGAAGCTCACCGCCTCAGCCTGCGACCGAAGACCGGTTCCTTCGGGATGCGGAAGACAGGACCGACCTCGGTGGAAGAAGTCGTCACCCACGCTCGCGTGCCGGTCTTCTTCATCGACGGTGACCAACGCCTCTTCGCGGAAGAGGTCTGGTCTCCTGAGAGACTCAAGAGCGAGCTCCAGAACCTCGGTGTGGAGATCGTGCCGATCAGCCTGGACCGGGTGCTCCGAACTGTCGGCAGCTCGACCTACGACACCTGGGTCAGCCGACTCACGGCCGGAGACCCCATCGCGTGGCGCCCGGACGGCGCCACCGATCCCGAGCCTTTCGAGCTTTACTACGCTGACAGCGCCGCCGAGATGGAGTCCTTCCTCCAGAGCAAGGACCCGGCGGGCGTGAGCGCCCGGATGAGCGCCGGAATGTGCTGGGGCTGGACCGACGACACCGGCACCTTCCCCGACGTCAGCCCCGATCCCGACTGGGCACGCCCCTGGAACGCCGGCGACAACCACAGCACCCAGGGAATACCCAAGCGGAAGTTCTGGGCGACCGACCCCGGAGGCTTCGGGCAGATCGGGTGCGTGCACACGGCCCAGGGGCTCGAGTACGAGTGGGGCGGCGTGATCATAGGCCCCGATCTCACGTGGGAGGACGGCGCCTGGGTCGCCCACCGCGAGCACGTGAAGAGCAAGGCTTCACAGATCAAGGACGACACCGAGCTCACCAGGGCATTGCGCAACGCCTACGGCGTACTGATGACCCGTTCCATCTGCGGCCTGGTGCTCTACTCGGTCGACCCCGCCACCAGGAAACTCTTCGCCGACCTCGGGGTGCAGAAACTCTGATCCGCCCATCTCCTGCTTGTCGGGTCGGTGGCTCGCCATGGGGCCTCGGCTCGGCCAGGTGGTGCCGGCAAGCTCCCGCCAGACCCACTACTCGGTTGACAAGTTCACTGGCACCAGTGGCACGCGGCATACCCGACGCTGAGCAGCACCGGCACCCCCCGCCGCTCAGCCTCGGCGAACGCCTCCGGCCCCCAGGGCCACCAGTCGACCGGGTTCTCGGCATGCTGCAGCAGGTACGGCGAGGTCGCGTCCGCGAGACGGTTCGGCATGCCCCCCATCCTCGCGCATCGGGGGCCGGGCGCCGGGACGCCGGCTGCGGCGAGCCGGGCCCCGCGCGCGCCCGCGCGCTACTCCTTGGGAGCTTCCGGCTCCTCCGCGAAGTCGACCTTCTTGAACTGCCGGTTCATGGACTTGGCCAGGAACCAGGTGGCCACGCCGAGGGCGGCGAAGACGACGAAGCCGAGGAGTCCGGGGGTGACCTTGGCGTCGTCGACGGCGAGGTCGGCGGCGAGGTTGACGAGGTTCACGGGGGCGCTCATATCTCTATGGTGGCCCGGCTCACGGGGAGCCGGGCCATCGGGGGGTGGTTCAGTCGCGCGTGTCGGCGGCCTCGACGGCCAGGGTGGGGGTGCGCAGGCCGGCGAACAGGTCGTCCTCCGGCAGGTCCACGTCGATCAGGGTACGGGCGAGTTCGTAGTCCTCGGTGGGCCAGACCTCGCGCTGGACGTCCAGCGGGACGCGGAACCACGGCCCGTCGGGGTCGATCTGGGTGGCGTGGGCGATCAGGGCGCGGTCGCGGGTCTCGAACCAGTCGCCGCAGCTCACCCGGGTGGTGATCTCGCGCTCCTGGCGGCCGCTCTTCTCCCAGCCCGCGATCCACTCGCCGTACGGCGAGTCGTGGCCGTGCTCGGTGAGGTACTGGTGCAGGGCGCGGATGCGGCCCATCGGGAAGCCGTGGTTGTAGTAGACCTTCAGCGGCTGCCAGGGCTCGCCGGCCTCCGGGTAGGCGTCCGGGTCGCCGGCGGCGTCGAAGGCCAGCATGGTGATCTTGTGGGTCATGATGTGGTCGGGGTGCGGGTAGCCGCCGTTCTCGTCGTAGGTCGTGATGACCTGCGGCTTGAACTCCCGGATCAGCCGGACCAGCGGTTCGGCCGCCTCCTTCACGTCCTCCAGGGCGAAGCAGCCCTCGGGCAGCGGGGGCAGCGGGTCGCCCTCGGGCAGGCCGGAGTCGACGAAGCCGAGCCAGGCCTGCTTGACGCCCAGGATCGCCCGGGCCTCGTCCATCTCCTTGCGGCGCACCTCGTGGATGTTCTCCTCGATGTACGGGTCCCCCTGGAGCTTGGGGTTGAGAACCGACCCGCGTTCGCCCCCGGTGCAGGTGGCCACGAGCACGTCCACTCCCTGCTCGACGTACATGGCCATGGTGGCCGCGCCCTTGCTGGACTCGTCGTCCGGGTGGGCGTGCACCGCCATCAGTCGCAACTGCTCAGTCAACGCCTTGCGTTCCTTCCACATATCGGGCGTTCCGCGAAGTCCGGTCCGCCCACCGTACGAGCCGCTCACGTCGGGGCCGCGTCGCCGCGGGACCGGCCGCGGACGTACCCCGGCCCGGTCGAGCCCCGCCCCCGCCGGACCGGCCGCGGGCGTGCCCCTCCTATAGTGACGGACTGGAGGAGCGTCGCATTCCCCCGCACCACCCGCGCGGCCCCTCCCGTCAGGAGAGGACTGGGTCCGATGAACGCGAGCACCACCACCCCGCAGCTGCCCGAGGGGCGCTACGGCCGGCGCGGCGACCGCGATTCGGACCGCCGCCTGAAGGTGGCCGGCGCGGTCTGCGGCGTGCTGGGCCTGGGCCTGGTGGCCTGGCTGGGCGGCTCCTACCTGCTGCGCGAGACCACGATCAACGGCTCGGTGCCGACCTTCCAGGCGGTCTCGGACTCCGAGGTCGAGCTGCACCTGGCGGTGCGCAAGAGCGGCGGGACGGCCGGCAGCTGCACGGTCCGCTCGCAGGGGTCGGACGGCTCGGTGGTCGGGGTGGCCGACTTCCCGGTGCCGGCCGGCGGCTCCAGCTACGACGCCGTGGTCACGCTGCGGACCACCGCCCGCGGCACCACCGCCGAACTGCTGGGCTGCACGCCGGCGAAGAAGTAAGCCCGCGAAGAGGTAGGCCCGCGAAGAGGTAGGCCCGCGAAGAAGCGCGAAGGAGTGGGCCCGGCCGCCTGCGCAGGGAGTCCGTCCGGCCGCCTGCGCAGGCGGCCCGCCCGCCGAGTCGCACCGGCACCGCGCCCCGCTCACCGGTACTCTGCCGGGCACCACCGGTACTCTGCCGGACACCGGCGCATAACCGATCGGGAGAACGGGCATCCGTAGGAAGTCCCGCACCCGGCCCGGCACGCACCACCGCCGTACACCGTGGCGCATTCGCTGTACACCGTGGCGCAACGCCGACGTCAATGGCGCGCCAACGACCCTTCTGCTTGTCGGCAGGACTTGTTAGGCTCGTGGTTTCGCCCCTTCCGCACCGGATGGTACGGGAGCGGGCGTTGCTTTGTAGTTACGACCGATATCACCACCAACCCTGCTGACGACTCACACCCGCAGCACAGCCCCAGCACCTACGAGGAGCACCCGTGACCCAGACCAGTGAGAACGTGACCTGGCTCACTCAGGCCGGCTACGACCAGCTGAAGGCCGAGCTGGATCACCTGACCGGGCCCTGGCGCATCGAGATCGCCCAGAAGATCGAGGCGGCGCGCGAGGAGGGGGACCTCAAGGAGAACGCCGGCTATCACGCGGCCAAGGAGGAGCAGGGCAAGTACGAGCTGCGCATCCGCCAGCTGACCCAGCTGCTGGAGCGCGCCAAGGTCGGCGAGGCGCCGGCCGACTCGGGTGTGGTGGCCCCGGGCATGGTCGTCACGGTCGCCTTCGACGGCGACGAGGACGACACCATGGAGTTCCTGCTCGCCTCGCGCGAGGTCGCCGGCTCCGACACCATGGACGTCTACTCGCCGCAGTCGCCGCTGGGCCGCGCGATCGACGGCAAGCAGATCGGCGACGAGGCGACCTACGAGCTGCCGAACGGCAAGCCCGCCATGGTGAAGATCGTCAAGGTCGTGCCGCACGCCGGCTGACCCAGCCCGATCCGGCCTGACCAGACCTGACCTGACCGACGAGGGCGGCCGCGGAGTCCAGGGAC
>NZ_JBHVWW010000076.1:36545-40603 GCF_042882025.1 Kitasatospora sp. NPDC058243 | reverse complement strand
TGTAGGGTTTGCTCCTAACGCCCGCCTACCCCTCCCTCCCATCCACAACCAACCCCCCCCCACCCAGCGTGCTGGTCCGGAGCGCCAAAACCCCCCCCCCCCCGCCCTCGCGGCGTACTTGGCGCGGTTCAGCCCACGGCCGAGCGGTACTTGCGCACCGACAGCCAGGAGAACACTGCGGTGATCAGCACCGACCACAGCACCGACACCAGCGCGGCGTGCTGCATCGGCCAGGTGGCGTCCACCGGGCCGACCTGGTTGCCGAACAGGTCCCGGCAGGCCTGCACGGTGGCGCTGAACGGGTTCCAGTACGCGACCGTCTGCAGCCAGCCCGGCATCGAGCTGACCGGCACGAAGGCGTTGGAGACGAAGGTCAGCGGGAACAGCCAGATCAGGCCGGCCGAGGTGGCCGCCTCGGGGCTGCGCACCGAGAGGCCGATCAGCGCGCCGATCCAGGAGAACGCGTAGCCGAGCAGGAGCAGCAGGCCGAAGGCGCCGAGCGCGTTGAGCACGCCGTCGTGGATCCGCCAGCCGACCAGCAGCGCGACCAGGGCCAGCACGATCACGGTGAACGCGGTCTGGCACAGGTCGGCCAGGGTGCGGCCGACCAGCACCGCCGAGCGGGCCATCGGCAGCGAGCGGAAGCGGTCCACCAGGCCCTTGGTCATGTCCTCCGCGATCCCGGCGGAGGCGCCGGCGACGGCGAAGGTGACGGTCTGGGCGAAGATGCCGGCCATCAGGAACTGGATGTACGAGTCGGAGCTGGAGCTCGCCCCGGGGATCTTGATCGCCCCGCCCATCACGTACGAGAACAGCAGCACGAACATGACCGGCTGCATCAGCCCAAAGACCACGATCTCGGGGATCCTGGTCATCCGGCGCAGGTTGCGCTTGGCGACCACCCAGGAGTCGTGCAGGGTGGCGGCGATGCCGCGGCGCTGCCTGGGCATCGCCTCGCCGATGGCGTGCTCGGTGGCGGTGCTCATCTCAGCGCTCCGTTCCGGCCGCGACGGCCTGCTTGTCCGGTCCCTGGCCGTCGGAGCCGTCCGACCCCTCGGCGGACGGCCCCTCGGCGGACGGCCCGCCCTTGCCCCGGCCGCCCCGGCCGCGGCCGCCGGAGCCGTTCCCCTCCTCCACCGTCTCGGCGACGTGGCCGGTGAGGGTGAGGAACACGTCGTCCAGGGTCGGGCGGCGCAGGCCGATGTCGTCGATCTCGATGCCGCGGGCGTCGAGTTCGCGGATGACGTCGGCGAGCACCCGGGCGCCGCCGCTGACCGGCACGGTGATCCGGCGGGTGTTCTTCTCCACCGCCGGCTCGCCCAGCGCGTACCCGGACAGCGCCGCGACCGCGTCGGCGACCAGGCCCGGCTCGTGCACCACGACCTCTATCCGCTCGCCGCCGATCTGGGCCTTGAGCTGGTCGGCGGTGCCCCGGGCGATCACCCGGCCGTGGTCCACGACGGCGATGTCGTGCGCCAGCCGGTCGGCCTCCTCCAGGTACTGGGTGGTGAGCAGCAGCGTGGTGCCCTGCTCGACCAGGGTCTCGATGACCTCCCAGAGCGCGAGCCGGTTGCGCGGGTCGAGGCCGGTGGTCGGCTCGTCGAGGAACATCACCGGCGGCCGGACGACCAGCGCGGCGGCGAGGTCGAGGCGGCGGCGCATGCCGCCGGAGTAGGTCTTGGCGGTGCGGTCCTTGGCCTCGGTGAGGTTGAACCACTCCAGCAGCTCCAGCGCCCTCACCTTCGCCTGACGGGCGCTCATCTGGTAGAGCTCGCCGACCATCTGGAGGTTCTCGAAGCCGGTGAGGTACTCGTCGACCGCCGCGTACTGGCCGGACAGGCCGATCAGGCTGCGGACCTTGTTGGGGTGCTTGAGCACGTCGACGCCGGCGACCACCGCGCGGCCCGAGTCGGGGCGCAGCAGGGTGGTGAGGACCCGCACGGTGGTGGTCTTGCCGGCGCCGTTCGGGCCGAGCAGCCCGAGCACCGTGCCCTCGGGGACGTCGAGGCTGACGCCGTCCAGGGCTCGTACGTCGCCGAAGGTCTTGACCAGGTTCTCGGCTTGGATGGCTGGCGCCATGGCCTGCCTCATCTCCTCGGACGAATATGGGCGATCTGTCACACTCTGCCCCTTTTTCGGGCATGCGGGCGACTCGGTTTTCGCCTACCACGGCACAGAACGCGATGTATCGCGAGTCTGGCAGCACGCGATATATCGCGTCAAGGCATAGGGCTCCGCCATCGTGACAGGGACCACTGACATCCACCGAGATCCGCCGAGATCCACCGAGGCCCGCCCCGCACCGTCCGGCGCCCGAGACACCCGGCCCCCCCAAGCGCCTGAGGCGCCTTCCGAACTCAGCTGGAAACGACGTACCCCGCGTCCCGCAGCTCGCCGACCACGGCCGCGCAGTGCTCCGGCCCCTTGGTCTCCAGGTGCAGGTCCACCTCGACCTCGGTCAGCCCCAGCCGCGGGTCGATCCGCACGTGCGCGACGTCCAGCACGTTGGCGTCCAGCCTGGTCAGCACCCCCAGCAGGTCGGCCAGCGAGCCCGGCTTGTCCGCCAGCCGCACCCGCAGCGACAGGTACCGGCCGGCCGCCGCCAGCCCGTGCCGCAGCACCCGCTGCATCAGCTGCGGGTCGATGTTGCCGCCGGACAGCACGGCCACCACCGGCCCCTCGAAGGAGTCCGGCTGCTCCAGCAGCGCCGCGATCGGGGCCGCCCCGGCCGGTTCGACCACCAGTTTCAGCCGCTCCAGGCCGAGCAGCAGGGCCCGCGACAGCGCGTCCTCGGAGACCGTCCGGACGCCGTCCGCCAGCGAGTTGATCACCTCGAACGGGATGTCCCCGGGCCGGCCGACCATGATCCCGTCGGCCATCGTGGCGTAGTGCTCCAGTGACACCGGCCGCCCGGCCGCCAGCGAGGGCGGGTACGCGGCCGCGCCCGCCGCCTGCACCCCCACCACCCGGACGTCCGGCCGCAGCGGCTTGACCGCCGCCGCGATCCCGGCCAGCAGGCCGCCGCCGCCCACCCCGACCAGGATGGTCCGCACCTCGGGGCACTGCTCCAGGATCTCCAGTCCGACGGTGGCCTGGCCGGTGACCACGTCCCAGTGGTCGAAGGGGTGGATGAACACCGCGCCGGTCGCCTCCGAGTACCGCTGCGCGGCCTGCAACGCCTCGTCCACCGTGGCGCCGTGCAGCCGCACCTGCGCGCCGTACTCCCGGGTCGCCGCGACCTTGGGCAGCGGCGCCGCGACCGGCATGAACACGGTCGAGTGCACCCCCAGCAGCGCGGCCGCCAGCGCCACCCCCTGCGCATGGTTGCCCGCGCTCGCCGCCACCACCCCGCCGGCCCGCTGCACCGGCGAGAGCCCGGCGATCCGCACGTACGCGCCGCGCAGCTTGAACGAACCGGTGCGCTGGAGGTTCTCGCACTTCAGGTGGACCGGCGCGCCGATCAGCCCGGACAGGTACCGGCTGCCCTCCATCGGCGTCACCCGGGCGATTCCGGCGAGCATCTTCTGGGCGCCGCGGACGTCGTCGAGGGTGACCGGCCAGTTGTGCATAACGCCAGCCTACGGTGGTCGACACCGGCAATCCGGGACGTCGGGGCTGTTCCCGGGCCCGCTCCGCCCGCGTACGCTGCTGCTTCTGAGCCTCCCTCACCGCACGACGATCGTGAGCCGCGATGACGACGACCTCGCCCCAGGCCACCGACCGCACCGACCCCGTGCACGCCCGACTCCAGTACCAGCTGGCGGTGTTCGCCCGCCGGATGGACCAGGTCCGGACCACCGGCGGCGGTCTCGGCGCGCTGGACCGGGCCGCCTACCTGCTGCTCGACCGCCTGGAGCGGCACGGGCCCGCCAACGTCAAGGCGCTGGCCGAGTCGCTCGGCGTCGACTC
The DNA here is from genome assembly GCF_042882025.1 of Kitasatospora sp. NPDC058243. Classification (NCBI taxonomy): domain Bacteria; kingdom Bacillati; phylum Actinomycetota; class Actinomycetes; order Kitasatosporales; family Streptomycetaceae; genus Kitasatospora; species Kitasatospora sp. NPDC058243. The sequence goes on along the minus strand of NZ_JBHVWW010000076.1, from coordinate 36,694 downwards.
CTCCACGGTGACCCGGCAGGTCGCCCCGCTGGTCGCGGGCGGGCTGGGGGGGGGGGGGCGCGAACCCCGCAACCCCCCCCCCCCCCACCCCCCCCTCCCCCCCCCCCTCTCCCCCCCCCCCCCCACAACACCCCCACGGGGGGCATAAC
>NZ_JBHVWW010000076.1:22565-36535 GCF_042882025.1 Kitasatospora sp. NPDC058243 | reverse complement strand
GGGGTGGAGGAACTTCACCGCCAAAAGCAGGGTCTCTCACTTATTCTGCGGTTGTAGCCCCCTGCCTTGTCCCCCGCCGTTTCCCCCTTTTGTCGTGGGCTGTTGTGCTGTCCGGAGCCCAGCCCCCCCCCCCCCGCCGCGCCGTACGCCTCGCGCTGACCCCGGTCGGCTCCGGCCGACTGGCCGAAGTCCGCGACGGGCGGGCCGAGTTGACCCGCCGCCTGACGGCCGACTGGCCGCCCGAGGAGCAGCAGGCGTTCTGCGCCCTGCTGGCTCGCTTCAACCACGCGATGGAGTCGTACACGGCGGACCAGCAGGGCCAGTGACCGCCGACGGCCGGAGGCCGTCCCTCGCGCCCGGACCGATCGGCCGTCGACACACAGCCGAACGGGTGCATTAACACGATTTTCAGATGACAACACCAGTGAGTCGCGATGCTCGGCCCTCCAGCCCGGAACACTCCGAGGGCCCCATTGGGTCCACATGGTGAGAGGACTGAGGTGAAGCCCAGTCAGAACCCGGTGACCACCGTCACCTGGAGACGCCGACTCGGCAGGACGGTGGGTTCCGTCCTGGCCCTGACGCTCGTGCCCTTCGGCATGTCACTCGTCGCACCACCGGCCGCGTACGCGGCCGGTCTCCCGGGCGGCCTCGGGCCGTGCCTGGGTGCGGACTGTCCCGCGACGTTCCCCCCGGTCAACAACGGTCCCTTCGCAGGCCGCGACGCCGGAATCAACATCTTCGTCGGCGGCGACTTCAACGTCGGCGGTTCCGCCGCGGAGGCCGAGGGGCACGTGGTGACCCTCGGCAACTTCGACCTGAACAAAGCCCCGGGAGCCAGCTCCGTCTACAACATCGGCATCGTCGGCGTCGGCTCACGGGTCCCCCCGCCGGACGGCGCCGACTTCCTCACCGCCGGAGGCAACGTCACGGTGGCCCCGGGGCAGAGGCTCCTGGCGGAGGGCGGCGTCGTCCGCTACGCGGGCACGGCCACGGGCACCATCGTCGGTACGAAGGTCCAGGAAGCGCAGGCCGTGGCCGCCTACACGCCACTGCGCGGCCAGCTGCAGACGGCGAGCGAGTGCTACGCCGGGGTCGGCACACCCCGCCCCGCCACCGGAACCGCGGTCAACCAGGGGTTCCAGACCCTGTTCACCGGTGACGGCACCTCCGCACTCCAGGTCTTCAACGTCGACTTCGACATCGCCGGGAACGGAGGCTCCACCCAGGGCATCGCGTTCGCCGGCATCCCCGCGAACGCGACGGTACTCGTCAACCTCGTGGGCGGCGCCCGCACCATCAACACCTACAGCGGGAGCCTCCAGGACACCGATCCCTGGAACCGGCTGCGCGAGCGCCTCCTGTGGAACTTCCCCGCCGCGACGTCCGTCACGCTCAAGGGATCGGGGCAGTTCCAGGGCAGTGTGCTGGTCGGCAACCCGGCCAGCACCGCCACCATGAGCCTGCCCGGTCTGAACGGACGGTTCTTCACCACCGGTTCGCTGCTGCAGAACTCCGGCTCGGGGATGACCGGGACCGAGTTCCACGCCTACCCCTTCAACGGCGATCTTCCGGCGTGCGGAAGTCCCACTCCCACCGCCTCGACCAGCGTGACGAAGGTCGACTCCGTCACGGGGCAGCCCCTGGCGGGAGCCACCTTCCAGCTGTGGCGTGAGACCAACGGCGTCCCCGGCCTCCAGACCTCGGGGGCCACCCCGGACACCGAGGTGGGCGCCCCCTGCACCACCGGGGCGAACGGCGTCTGCTCCACGGCCGGCCTCCCGCTCGGCACCTACTACTGGCAGGAGACCGCCGCACCCCCCGGTTACGACCTGCCGCCGCCCGCGGTGACGACCGTGGTCCTCGACACGAACGGGCAGAACGTCCCGGTCACCGTCCAGGACACCAAATCCCCGATCGTCGAGACCGGGTCCACCAGCGTGACCAAGGTCGACTCCGCCACCGGACAACCCCTGGCCGGCGCCACCTTCCAGCTCTGGCACGAGACCAACGGCACCCCCGGCCTCCAAACCACCGGAACCAACCCCGACACCCCCGTCGGATCCCCCTGCACCACCGGAGCGAACGGCACCTGCTCCGCAACCGGCCTCCCGCTGGGCACCTACTACTGGCAAGAAGTATCGGCACCCAACGGCTACGACCTGCCGGAACTCAACGTCACCACCGTCGTCCTCGACACCAACGGACAGAACGTCCCGATCACCGTCCAGGACACCAAGACCATCGCCCCGACCGGCTCCACCACGGTCACCAAGGCCGACTCCGCCACCGGACAACCACTGGCCGGCGCCACCTTCCAGCTCTGGCACGAGACCAACGGCACCCCCGGCCTCCAAACCACCGGAACCAACCCCGACACCCCCGTCGGCTCCCCCTGCACCACCGGAGCGAACGGCACCTGCTCCGCAACCGGCCTCCCGCTGGGCACCTACTACTGGCAGGAGACCGCCGCACCCCCCGGCTACGACCTGCCGCAGCCCGCGGTGACGACCGTGGTCCTCGACACCGACGGACAGAGCATCCCCGTCACCGTCCAGGACACCAAGACCACCACCCCGACCGGCTCCACCACGGTCACCAAGGTCGACTCCGCCACCGGACAACCACTGGCCGGCGCCACCTTCCAGCTCTGGCACGAGACCAACGGCGTCCCCGGCCTCCAAACCACCGGAACCAACCCCGACACCCCCGTCGGCTCCCCCTGCACCACCGGGGCGGACGGCGTCTGCTCCGCGGACAACCTTCCGTTCGGCACCTACTACTGGCAGGAGACCACCGCTCCCCCCGGCTACGAACTGCCCCAGACCGCGGTGACCACGGTCGAACTGACCGCGGACTGCCCGTGTGTGACGATCACGGTCGAGGACAAGAAGTGCCCGCCGAAGCCGTGTCCGCGCCCGCCGCACTCATGGGCCTCGGCGGACTCATGGACCACGTGGGGCGAATGGAACCTCTGGGACCTGGTGCGCGGCAAGCCTGACCCGAACGAGGATTGCACGCCCGCGTCCCCCACCTCCTGGAAGCGCTCCTGAAGGACCGCTCCGGCGCGAGCGCGTGAGGGCATGACGCAATGAACCGGCCGGAGGAGCCCACAGGGGCTCCTCCGGCCGAGTGCGCCGACAGCGCGTCAGGTGACCATCGCGGTCCCCGGACTGCTCACCGAGGCCGGAGATCTTCAACAGGCTCCGGACTTCTGGGCGCGTCCTAGCCCAGCGCCTGCTTGAGGTCGGAGAGCAGGTCGTCGATCGACTCGATGCCGACCGAGACGCGCACCAGGTCGGCGGGCACCTCCAGCGCCGAACCGGCCACCGAGGCGTGGGTCATCCGGCCCGGGTGCTCGATCAGCGACTCCACGCCGCCGAGCGACTCGCCGAGGGTGAACAGCTGCGCGCGGTTGCAGACCTCGACCGCCGCCTCCTCGCCGCCCTGGACCCGGAACGAGACCATGCCGCCGAAGGCCTTCATCTGCTTGGCGGCGATCTCGTGGCCGGGGTGCTCGGGCAGGCCCGGGTACAGCACCTGGCTGACCTTCGGGTGGCTCGCCAGCAGCTCGGCGACCTTCTCCGCGTTGGCGCTGTGCCGGTCCATCCGGACGCCCAGCGTCTTGATGCCGCGCAGCACCAGCCAGGCGTCGAACGGCCCGGAGACGGCGCCCATCGCGTTCTGGTGGTACGCCACCTCCTCGCCCAGGCTCGCGTCGGCCAGCACCAGCGCACCGCCGACCACGTCCGAGTGGCCGCCCATGTACTTGGTGGTGGAGTGCACGACCGCGTCCGCGCCGAGCGCGATCGGCTGCTGCAGGTAGGGGCTGGCGAAGGTGTTGTCGACCACCAGCAGCGCGCCGGCGCCGTGCGCGACCTCGGCGAGCGCGGCCAGGTCGGTGATGCCCAGCAGCGGGTTGGACGGGGTCTCCACCCAGACCGCGCGGGTGTTGGGGCGCAGCGCGGCGCGGACGGTCGCCAGGTCCTGGGTGTTGGCGACGGAGAACTCGACGCCCCAGCGGGTCAGCACCTTGGCGAACAGCCGGAAGGTGCCGCCGTAGGCGTCGTTGGGGATCACGATGTGGTCGCCCGGCTTGAGGATGGTGCGCAGCAGGGTGTCCTCGGCGGCCAGGCCGGAGGCGAAGGCGAGGCCGCGGGCGCCGCCTTCCAGTGCCGCGAGGCACTCCTCCAGCGCGGTGCGGGTCGGGTTGGCGCTGCGGCTGTACTCGTAGCCGCCCCGCAGGCCGCCCACCCCGTCCTGCTTGTAGGTGGACACCTGGTAGATCGGCGTGACGACGGCCCCGGTCTGGGGGTCTGCTTCCTGACCCGCGTGGATGGCGAGGGTCTCGAAGCCCTGGGGAAGCTGGTGCTCGGTCATGGGTCGAGCCTAGTGGCCGTACGGGCCGGTGCCCTCCGGAACGTCCCAGCCCGCCGTGAACCGGACCGGCCGTGAACCGGGGCGGCGGCGGAATCCGGGCGGCGCCGGAATCCGGGGGCGGCCCGCCGCGTTGAATCCTGCGCAACCCTCCCTACCCCGCTGGAGCAGGCCGTGCTGTTCAACCGCCACAAGACCTCGCTCGTTCCCGCCGACCAGGCGCTGCCCGGCCGGGAGTCACCGGGCTTCGCGCTGCGCGAGCCGCACACCGTGCTCGGCCACCCGCTCACCGGGCCGTACCCGGACGGCCTGGAGGTGGCCGACTTCGGGCTGGGCTGCTTCTGGGGCGCCGAGCGGACGTTCTGGCGCCTGCCCGGCGTCTGGACGACGCTGGTCGGTTACCAGGGCGGCTACACCCCCCACCCGACGTACGAGGAGGTGTGCAGCGGGCTGACCGGGCACACCGAGGCGGTCCGGGTGGTGTTCGACCCCTCGCTGGTCTCCTACGAGCGGCTGCTGAAGACCTTCTGGGAGGCGCACGACCCGACCCAGGGCAACCGCCAGGGCAACGACGTCGGCACCCAGTACCGCTCCGCCGTCTACACCCACTCCCCCGTCCAGGCCGCCGCCGCGGCCGCCGGCCGGGACGCCTTCCAGCCGGCCCTGACCGCGCTCGGCTACGGCCCGATCACCACCGAGATCGCCCCGGCGGGCCCGTTCTACCCGGCCGAGCCGTACCACCAGCAGTACCTGTCCGACGCCAAGAACCCGAACGGCTACTGCGGCCTCGGCGGCACCGGCGCCTCCTGCCCGATCGGCGTGGCCCGCACGCAGGGCTGACCGTCCGTGACCGTTCCGGCGGGCCGGCCACCCGAGGTGACCGCCCGCCGGTCGGGGCGCAGACTGGAAGGGCCAGCAGACGGGCCTGCCTCCTCCTCTCGCTGGACGGCCGGGCCGTCCGTGTGGAGAGGAGTGCGCCATGTCCGGTCTCGTCCGCATGAGCTTCGACGCCCCCGAGGAGGTCCGCCCCTTCGAGGAGGGCACGGGGGAACTGCGTCTGGTCAACCTGGACGCCGGCCCGGTGGGCCGGGCCGTGTTCCACCCGGGTTGGCAGTGGTCCAAGCACGTGAAGCCGATCGCCAAGACCGACAGCTGTCTGGCCGCCCACACGGGGTACGTGGTCTCGGGCCGGATGAGGATCGTCATGGACGACGGTCAGGAGACCGAGTTCGGCCCGGGCGACCTGATGATCTGCCCGCCCGGGCACGATGCCTGGATCGTCGGCGACGAGCCGTGCGTGATCGTCGACTGGCAGGGTTTCGCCGACTACGCCAAGCGCTGACCCGCGCTGACCGGCGGCTCCCGGCGTCAGACGGCGCTGCCGGCCTTCCAGGCGGCCCAGCCGAGGTTCCAGCCGTTCAGGCCGTTGTCCGGCGCGACGGTCTTGTCACCGGAGTTCACGACCTCGACCACGTCGCCGACCATGGAGCTCTTGTAGAACTTGTAGCCGTCCGTGCTGCCGTCCTGCGCGCCCTTGGCGTCCTGGAGGCCGATGCAGCCGTGGCTGGTGTTCTGGCCGCCGAAGATCGACGACGGGGACCAGTAGTTGCCGTGGATGAAGGTGCCCGAGGTGGTGAGCCGCTGGGCGTGCGGCACGTCCGCGATGTCGTACTCGCTGCCGAGGTTGACGGTCTGCGAGTTCATCCGGGTCTGCTGGAACTGCTCGGAGATCACCATCTTGCCGCCCCAGGTGCGGTGCTCGGGCGAGCCGCCGGAGATCTTGTAGACGGCGCTGACCTGGCCGTCGGTGGTGACGGTGAGCTTCTTGGCGGCGAGGTCGGCGACGCTGGTCTGGGCGCGGCCGATGGTGAAGCGGACGTCCTTGGACTGGGTGCCGTAGACGCCCTTGGCGCCCTCGACGTCCTTGAGCCGGAGCTTGAGGGTGACCTTGGTGCCCTTGGCCCAGTACTCCTGCGGCCGGAAGTCGAGGCGGGTGCTGGAGAACCAGTACCCGACGATCTCGACGCCCGGCTCGGCTATCACGGTGATCGCCTGCTGGACGGCCTTGCGGTCGGTGATCGGCTTGCTGAAGGTGATCGAGACGGGCATGCCGACGCCGACGACCGAGCCGTCCTCGGGCGTGAAGTAGCCGACGAAGGTGTTGGCCGGGGTGGCCGTGGTGAAGGTGGCGTTGGCGTCCGCCTCCAGCTTGTCCTTGTCGAGGGCGGTGGCGGCCACGGTGTACTTGGTGCCGCTGGCGGGGGCGGCGGCCGAGGTCCAGCTGGCGCCGTCGGAGGCGAGCTGGCCGGCCAGTTCCTTGCCCGTGGAGTCGGTGACCTTGACGGTGCCCAGGGTGCCGTTGCTGACGGTGACCTTGACCGGCTCGCTGAAGCTGGCGGAGGCGGCACCGTCCGCAGGAGTGACGGTGATGACGGCGGTCGAGGTCTTCGGCGCGCTGCTGGTCCCGCCGGAGCCGCTGCCGGCGCCCGGGGTTCCAGCGGAACCGCCCGAACCGCCCGAGCCGTTGGCGTCGGCGCTCTTGGTGTCGTTGCAGGCCGCGAGCAGCAGGACCGGCGCCCCGATCAGACCCGCGAGCACTCCGCGCCGGCTCCAGTTGCCTCCGCCTGCCCGCCCCTGACCGTCCCGTGCCGTCACGTCGCGTCTCCCTGCTGATCATCCCGGGCATTTACGGATACAGAAACGCAATCCGCCCGTGCACGGTTCCACCTCCGAAGGGTAAGCGATCGTATGAGATGACCCAACTTCCCGGTGAACAGGGAAAAAACGCCCGGCCTGCGGGGCAGACCGGGCGTTCACGAGCGGTGACGAGCTCGCGAGGCGAGGCCGCTACTCGGCGGACTCGTCCACCACGTACTCGTCCCAACCCTCGTTCTCGGGGTCGAACTCGGTCTGCGCCGACTCCCAGGTCGCCGAGGCCAGTTCGACACCCGGCACGTCGCCGAGCAGCGCCACCGGGTCGATGAAGTGGGCGAGCGAACCCGACGGGTCCACCTCGATGGCGTCGACGGACTGGGCGCGCTCGTCGTCGTCGAGGTACTCGTCCTCGGTCACCTGCTTCAGGGCGGCCGCCTTGAGCGCGCCCTCGTCGGTGATCTCCGCGATGAGCTCGATCTTGAGCCGGACGTAGCGCGGCTCGTCCTGGGTGGTTTCAGTGCTGGTCATGCGTGTGAGCGTACGGGAAGGGCCGGTCCCTCGGAGAAGGACCGGCCCTGCCGTTCTCCGCCTCGGTTCCCCCACCCGGGAACCGCGGAGACGCGCCGTGCGGCGCGCAGTACCGCGGGAGCCGCCGCACCCTGTCGACCGGCCGCAGCCGGACAGGGGCGGGACGACGGCACCTCCCGCGGAGGCCCCTCTCCCCCGTTGCCGGGTTGGAGGGCGGACACGGCGGGCCGGGTCAGGACCGCCCGACGTGTCCGGAGCCGACCGCGTCCGCCGGGGAGCCGCTCCCGGACGGTTGCCGTCGTCTCGCTCGGCGTCTTGCCGTTGACCACCACGATGCCGGACGGTTGTTAACCGCGTGCTGCGGGCAGGTGACGCCGGTGTACCACTTCGCCCGTGGGCGAACCGCGGGCAAAACGTGGGCGAAACCTCGTCCGCCCCGCCGACCGGAGCCGAAGGCGGGGTCGGGGTCGGTCAGGGCCGGCCGGGGCCGGTCAGGGCCTGGCCCGACGGGTCAGTGCGCGGCGCGGCCGGCGAGGAAGCCCAGCAGGTCCTGGCGGGTGACGATGCCCTGCGGCTTGCCGTCCACCAGCACCACCGCGGCGTCGGCCTTCTCCAGCACGGTCATCAGGTTGGTGACCGTCTCGCCCGCACCGACGACCGGCAGCGGCTTGGACATCACCCGGTCCAGCGTGTCGGTCAGCTCGATCTCCTTCGCGAAGACGCCCTCCAGCAGGAGCTTCTCCGCCACCGAGCCGATCACCTCGCCGGCCATGATGTCGGGGTGCCCGGCACCCGGGGAGACCACGGGCATCTGCGAGACGCCGTACTCGCGCAGCACCCGGACCGCCTCGGCGACCGTCTCGTTCGGGTGCATGTGGACGAACTGCGGGATGCCCTCGTGCTCGATGGCGTCCTTGCGGGCCAGCACCTCGCCGATGTGCGCCTCGTCGGTGGCCGAGGGCAGGAAACCGTAGTCGGCCATCCAGTCGTCGTTGAAGATCTTGGACAGGTAGCCGCGGCCGCCGTCCGGCAGCAGCACCACCACGACGTCGTCCGGGCCCAGACCCTTGGCCACCTCCAGCGCGGCCACCACGGCCATGCCGCAGGAGCCGCCGACCAGCAGGCCCTCCTCCTTGGCCAGGCGGCGGGTCATCTGGAAGGAGTCCTTGTCGGAGACGGCGACGATGCCGTCGGCGACGTCACGGTCGTAGGCGGTCGGCCAGAAGTCCTCGCCCACACCCTCGACCAGGTACGGCCGGCCGGTGCCGCCCGAGTAGACCGAGCCCTCCGGGTCGGCGCCGATCACCTTGACCTTGCCGCCCGAGACCTCCTTCAGGTAGTTGCCGGTGCCGGAGATGGTGCCGCCGGTGCCGACGCCCGCCACGAAGTGGGTGATCCGGCCCTCGGTCTGCTCCCACAGCTCCGGACCGGTGGAGTGGTAGTGCGAGGCCGGGTTGTCCGGGTTGGAGTACTGGTCCGGCTTCCAGGCGTTCGGGGTCTCCCGGACGAGCCGGTCGGAGACGTTGTAGTACGAGTCCGGGTGCTCGGGGGCCACGGCGGTGGGACAGACGACCACCTCGGCGCCGTACGCGCGCAGGGTGTTGATCTTGTCGGTGGACACCTTGTCCGGACAGACGAAGATGCACTTGTAGCCCTTCTGCTGGGCCACGATCGCCAGGCCGACACCGGTGTTGCCGGAGGTCGGCTCGACGATGGTGCCGCCCGGCTTCAGGGCGCCCGAGGCCTCGGCGGCCTCGATCATGCGCATCGCGATGCGGTCCTTCACCGAGCCGCCGGGGTTGAAGTACTCGACCTTCGCCAGCACTGTCGCGCTGATGCCCTCGGTGACCTTGTTCAGCTTGACCAGCGGCGTGTTGCCGACGAGGTCGATGATCGAGTTGTGGTACCGCACGGGGGTCCTCCCGGTTGTGGGCATGCGAGTGCTTTCGGTACTGCAAAGCCTAGGCCGTGCCGCCCGCCCCAGCCCGCCCTTCCGCCCCACCCGCCCCTCGCCCCGCCCCGGCCCCGCGCGGCGGCCCCGCCACCCGCCCCCCTCCCCCCAATGGCCCAGCCCCGCAGGTAGCCCCGGCCCCCGCGCGGGTAGGAGGGGGGTGCAGGCATCGCCATGGCCCCGGAGGGGGCGGCACCAGGACGCGAAGGGGGCATCGGATGCCAGGGGCACAGGACTCGCGGGCCCGGGTGGCCCGCCGGATCGCCACCGCGGCGGCGTACGGCGGCGGCGGGCTCGGCCTGCTGGGCGTGGGACTGGTGGGCGTGCTGCTCACCGAGAGCAAGCTGGCGATCCAGGCCATCGGCGTGCTGGAGGGCGATCCGCCCAAGGCCGACGGCGTCTACGGCGAGGCCTTCGCCGACAGCTCCGCCGCCACGCAGCCGCCGCTGGTGCTGGCCGTCCTCGGCGACTCCACCGGCGCCGGCCTCGGTGTGCTGCGGGCCCGGGAGACCCCGGGCGCGCTGCTGGCCGCGGGCCTGGCCTCGGTGGCCGAGCGCCCGGTCCGGCTGGTCAACGTGGCCCGCTCCGGCGGCCGTTCCGCCCACCTCTCGGGCCAGCTGGAGCAGGCGCTGCCGCACCACCCGGACGTCGCCGTGCTCATGATCGGCGCCAACGACGTGACCCGGCACAGCCCGGCCCAGCTGGCCGTCCGCCAGCTCGGCGAGGCCGTCGCGGCGCTGCGGGCGAACGGCTGCGAGGTGGTGGTCGGCACCTGCCCGGACCTCGGGACGATCAAGCCGGTGCACCCGCCGCTGCGCTGGGTGGCCCGCCGGCTGAGCCGCCAGCTGGCGGCCGCGCAGACCATCGCGGTCGTGGAGGCCGGCGGCCGGACGGTCTCGCTGGGCTCGCTGCTGGGCCCGGAGTTCGCGGCGCGCCCGGAGATGTTCGCCGCCGACCGCTACCACCCGTCCGCCCAGGGCTACGCGACGGCCGCGATGGCCGTGCTGCCCTCGGTGTGCGCCGCGCTCGGCCTCTGGCCGGAGGAGGAGCGCCCGGCCGCACCCGTGCCGGGCGGGACGGTGCTGCCGGTGGCGATGGCCGCCGCCGCCGCGGCCGGGCGTTCGGGCACCGAGGTCGCGGCCGTCGAGACGGAGGGCGCCGGCCGCCGCTGGGCGTTGCTGCGCCACCGGCTGCGGGTCGGGCTGCCCGGCTCGTGGGCGTCCGAGGAGGCCAGGGAAGGAGCCGCTCCAGAGGCCGGCGACACGTCGGCCAGCTCACACGCCGGGACGGGTGACGCCTGATCTACCAGGCGGTAACTTTCCTCCCGGACGCCAGTCCGCCGTCACCCAGCGAGGAGCCCGCCATGCCCGAAGCCGTCATCGTCAGCGCCACCCGTTCGCCGATCGGCCGGGCCTTCAAGGGCTCGCTCAAGGACGTCCGCCCCGACGACCTGACCGCCCACGTCATCCAGGCCGCGCTGGCCAAGGTCCCGCAGCTCGACCCGCGCGAGATCGACGACCTGATGCTCGGCTGCGGCCTGCCCGGCGGCGAGCAGGGCCACAACCTGGCCCGCATCGTGGCCGTCCAGATGGGCATGGACTACCTGCCCGGCGCCACCATCACCCGCTACTGCTCGTCCTCGCTGCAGACCACGCGGATGGCACTGCACGCGATCAGGGCCGGCGAGGGCGACGTGTTCCTCTCGGCCGGCGTGGAGACCGTCTCGCGCAGCGTGAACGGGACCTCGGACGGCATGCCTGGCACCACGAACCCGGTCTTCGACGAGGCCCAGGCCCGCACCGCCAAGCGCGCCGAGGAGGGCGGCGGGGAGTGGCACGACCCGCGCGAGGACGGCCTGTTGCCGGACGCCTACATCGCGATGGGCCAGACCGCCGAGAACCTGGCCGCGCTCAAGGGGATCACCCGCGCCGAGCAGGACGAGTTCGGCGTCCGCTCGCAGAACCTCGCCGAGGCCGCCATCAAGGCCGGCTTCTGGGAGCGCGAGATCACCCCGGTCACGCTCCCGGACGGCACCGTGGTGAGCAAGGACGACGGCCCGCGCGCCGGCGTCACGCTGGAGGGCGTCTCCGGCCTGAAGCCGGTGTTCCGACCGGACGGCACCGTGACCGCCGGTAACTGCTGCCCGCTGAACGACGGCGCCGCCGCGCTGGTCATCATGTCCGACACCAAGGCCCGGGAGCTGGGCATCACCCCGCTCGCCCGGGTGGTCTCCACCGGCGTCAGCGCGCTCTCCCCCGAGATCATGGGCTACGGCCCCGTCGAGGCCTCCCGGCAGGCGCTGCGGCGGGCCGGCCTGACCATCGACGACATCGACCTGGTCGAGATCAACGAGGCCTTCGCCGCCCAGGTGATCCCGTCCTACCGGGATCTCGGCATCGACCTGGACAAGCTGAACGTCAACGGCGGCGCGATCGCCGTCGGCCACCCGTTCGGCATGACCGGCGCCCGGATCACCACCACCCTGATCAACTCCCTGCAGTGGCACGACAAGCAGTTCGGCCTGGAGACCATGTGCGTCGGCGGCGGCCAGGGCATGGCGATGGTGATCGAGCGCCTCAGCTGACCCCGCCGAGCCACCCCGAAAGGGTCTGGACCACCCATTTGGAGTGACCGTGAGTAATTGAGGGCCGGATCACATCGCGAGGTCGATCCGGCCCTCTTTTCGCTCGTTTTCGGCCCGGAAATCGACACTGCGGAGCGGATCAACTCCACTGCGTAGAACGGTGTTACCTAACAATTTGGGGACAAGAGCGAAAGTCCCCCACAAATTAGACATTCGCCACTGCGGCAACAGCCCCGGATGCGGCAGTGTGGACACGTAACCCCGTTCCGCTCCTCGCTAGGAGTACGTTCCGTGAGCGCCGTCTACACCATCCTGCTGCTGATCCTGATCACCGTGTCGACCGCCGTGCTGCTCCACCTCCGGGGACTCTCCCGCCGGCTGGACGCGCAGGCCGCGGCCCAGGCCGCACCCGCCCCGGTGGACCAGGCCGCGATACGCCAGGCCGTCACCGAGGCACTCGCCGCCGACCGCGAGCGGGAGATCACCGAGGCCCGGGCGTTCTGGGCCGAGCAGGAGGCCCGCGCGGCCGAGGACGCGCCACTGTTCGACTCCCCGTACACCGGCGCGTTCGCCAGCACCGACGAGTGGCCGCTGTTCTTCCCCCGCCCCACCGGCCCGCAGGACGCCGTCGACAACGCCGGCACCATGGACCCGGAGTTCGGCGAGGCGCTGCGCTCCGCGCTGGAGGACCTGATCAACGAGGGCCCCGCCGAGCCCGGTCCCGAGGGCGGCTCGTCGCTGTTCCCCGGCCAGGGCTCCGGCACCTCCTCCGCCGGCTCCGCCGCCGCCTCCACCGGCTCCGCCGAGCCCACCGGGGACGCCCGCGCCCGCCGCGAGGCCGACCTGCTGGCCACCGGCCTGGAGGCCGGGCTGCTGGACGCCGACCAGGCCGTCGAGGACGCCCCGGTCGCCGCGCCCGACCCGCGCCGCCACCCCTCCCACCCCGACTTCGTGCCCAGCCAGGCGCCGTCCCGCGAGTGGACCGACACCCGGCTGGCCACCCTCGCCGACGAGGCCGTCGCCCTGATCGACGTCCGCCCGGGCCCGCTGGGCACCCTGGACGTGTACGCGTTCGCCGACGGCACCACGCTCTGCGTGGCCCCGGGCGACCGGGAGGCCGCCTACCGGCTGATCGACGCGGTCCGTGCCGGTGAGCACGTCCGGCTGCTCGGCGGCTCGCGCTTCTCCGGCTCGTACTCGCTGACCTTCTCCACCGACGAGGAGGCCGTCTACGTCCTCGCCGACCGGGTGGTCGCCAGCATCTGACGCCGCCCCAGCAGCGCGGCAGCACGGCACACACAGCGCAGCACGCCGAAGGCCGGCCGGGTCAAGGGGTTACCGACCCGGCCGGCCTTCGGCGTGTCCGGACGTCTTATCTGCAGAGCGCCGCCGTCGCGCGCACTGCGGCCACCGCGTCGGCCAGCACCTCTGCGGCCGCCACCGGCCCGTCCGCCAGGGTGACCCCGGCGCCCTCCGGCAGGGCCGCCAGCGCGGCCGCCAGGTCGTGCCCGGCGACGGCCAGTTGGTCCCCCGCCGCGAACGCCCCGGCGTCAGGGAACTCCCGCTCCGGCCCGCCCTCCGCCGCCAGCGCGAGGGCCGCCAGCCGCCGGGCCAACGCCAGTGCGGCCGCCGCCCGGGACTCGTACCCGGGCACGGCGCCCAGCAGTTTGCTCTGCGGCAGCGAGCGGAAACGATCCGCCAGGGAGTCGACGGCTTCGACCAGGAGCTGTACGTCATGCATGACAGGGAGCCTAAACGCCGCCGGGCCCCCGGAGGGTTTTTTTTCTGGGGGTCTGGTGGAGGTGGTGTTGTGGGGCCCCTATTAGCTCTCTCCCCCTCCGATCGCGGTTCAGGGCGCCATTTCTCCCTAGGGCC
>NZ_JBHVWW010000076.1:0-22555 GCF_042882025.1 Kitasatospora sp. NPDC058243 | reverse complement strand
TCTGGGAAAAAAAAAGAAAAACTACCCACCAGGGGCTCAGTTCTCTAAACAAAGGCGTCCCACACAAAAAACAAAAGAACCCCCACCCCCCCCCGCCCCCTGGGCTTTTCCCCCTCTGTCCCCCCGCCGGCAGTGGGTACGGCGGGACCGCGATTAGTCGTCGCCGCGCAGGATCGCGATCAGGCGCAGCATCTCGACGTAGATCCAGACCAGCGACAGGGTGAGCCCGAAGGCGGCCCGCCAGGCCTCCTTCTGCGGCGCGCCCTGGGCGATGCCCTCCTCGATCGCCGCGAAGTCCAGCGACAGGAAGAAGGCGCCGAGGGCGATGCCGATCAGGCCGACCACGATGCCCAGCGGGCCGGAGCGCAGACCGAGGTCGGCGCCGAACGCCATCGCGATCATGTTGACCAGCATCAGCAGCACGAAGCCCATGGCGATCGCGATGCCGATCCGGGTGTAGCGCGCGGTGACCCGGATCCGGCCGCTCTTGTAGGCGAACAGCATCGCCGCGAAGACCGCCGCCGTGCCCAGCACCGCCTGGATCGCGATGCCGTTGATGACGGTGTTGAGCGCGTGCGTGACCGCGCCGAGCGCGAAGCCCTCAAGAGCCGCGTAGGTCAGGATCAGCGGCGGGCTGACGCTGCGCTTGAAGGAGACCACCAGGCCGACGACCATGGCCACCAGGCTGGCGCCGATCGCGAAGCCGAAGTTCTCGAACGGCAGCACGAACCAGGCCACCGCGCCGGCGGCGACCAGGGTCAGCAGCGTCATGGCCGTGCGCGCGACCACGTCGTCGAGCGTCATCCGACCGGTGGCGGCGGGGCCGGCCGACGGCCCGTTGTACATCTCGTACAGCTGCTCGTCGGTCAGCGGGCCCTGCGCCTGCGGCTGCTGGGCGTAAGGGGTCCCCGCGTAGGGGTTGTTGCCGTACTGGCCCCCGGCCTGCGTGGTGGTACCGAACCCCGCGTAGCCGGGCTCGCGGGTGAAGGACCCCTCCCGCGAGAAGACCGGGTTGCTGCTTCTCATTGCACATTCCCTCCGTGGCGGCACTGCACCGCCCAGCCACCAGGGTAATGGCTTGGCAAAAATATCGGGATACGCCGCGAGGAGGATCACTGAAGGACTCCCGGCGGGGACGCCGTCGGCGCCCCCGCGAGTCGAGCGGTGCCCGGAGCCGGACTCGAACCGGCACGGCCTCGCGGCCAAGCAGTTTTAAGCTGCCCGTGTCTGCGTTCCACCATCCGGGCGTCCTGCGGACGAGCCCCTCCATCGGCCGGAGAAGAAACGCTCCACCCCCGGTGCGGGCCACCCCAGAGCCTAGTCGCCCGCCTCGCCCTTTCGCATGTTCCCAGCCAGGGAAGTTGTCATGTTTCCTTGCGATCTGACGAACAGTCCGCAATTCGGCCACGAAGTGCACGAGTTCCGGCCACCGACCCGCGCTCAGGGTCGGCGTCATACCCCAGGAGGAGGGCGTCACCTGGCCGTACGCCCAGCGGCGGTCAGGCCAACCGTCCGGCGGAGCGACGAGAACTCATGATCACACGGCGGAGCATGGAGGTACGGCCGGGCGCCCCTGGCGGCCCGGCCGTCCAGGCGCCCAGCGCGTCTCCCGCAGCCCGCGACCACCAAGGAGCACCCCCGTGACCACGTCGACCGCAACCGCCGTCCGGACCGGCCTGGCGGCCGCCCGCGCCACCGGCCTCAACAAGGTCTACGGGGACGGGGAGACCCGCGTCGTGGCCCTCGACAACGTCAGCGTCGACTTCCCGCAGGGCCAGTTCACCGCCATCATGGGCCCCTCCGGCTCCGGCAAGTCGACCCTCATGCACTGCATGGCCGGCCTCGACACCATCAGCTCCGGCTCCACCACCATCGGCGACACCGAGCTCGTCGGCCTCAAGGACAAGCAGCTCACCCAGATCCGCCGCGACCACATCGGCTTCATCTTCCAGGCCTTCAACCTGCTCCCCACCCTGACCGCCCTGGAGAACATCACCCTCCCGATGGACATCGCCGGCCGCAAGGTCGACAAGGCCTGGCTCGACCGCGTCGTCGACACCGTCGGCCTCTCCGGCCGCCTCAGCCACCGCCCCTCCCAGCTCTCCGGCGGCCAGCAGCAACGCGTCGCCTGCGCCCGCGCCCTCGCCGGCAAGCCCGACATCATCTTCGCCGACGAACCCACCGGAAACCTCGACTCCCGCTCCGGCGCCGAAATCCTCTCCTTCCTGCGCAACTCCGTCCGCGAACTCGGCCAGACCGTCGTCATGGTCACCCACGACCCCGTCGCCGCCTCCTACGCCGACCGCGTCGTCTTCCTCGCCGACGGCCGCATCGTCGACGAACTCCACCACCCCACCGCCGACACCGTCCTGGACCGCATGCGCCGCTTCGACGCCAAGGGCCGCACCAGCTAGAGCCACCACCAGCCAGGGCCAGCCAGCCCAGCCGCCGCCCCTACGCGAAACCCAGGACACCCCATGTACCGCACCGCACTGCGCAACGTGCTGGCCCACAAGGGCCGACTCCTCATGACGGCGCTGGCCGTCATGCTCGGCACCGCCTTCGTCGCCGGCACCATGGTCTTCTCCGACACCTTCGGCAAGGCCATGCGGGACAACAACTCCAAGAGCTACTCGGACGTCTCGGTCCAGGTCGTGGACTACTCGGCCGGCTCCCGCGCCAGCGCCAAGCAGAAGAGCGAGAGCGGCAACGCCTCGCTCACCGACGCCACCGTCCAGCAGCTGGCCGCCCTGCCGGGCACCGCCAACGCCCGCGGCGTGGTCAGCGGCTTCACCGGGGTCGCCGACCGGAGCGGCAACCTGATCGGCCAGTTCTGGGCCGCCAAGGGCGCCAACTTCGCCCCGGCCGCGGACGGCAAGGACCCGCGCTACCCGATGGCCGAGGGTCAGGGCCCGAAGAACGGCAAGGAGATCGCCCTCGACCGCAAGACCGCCGACAAGGCCGGCTACAAGATCGGCGACACCGTCCGGATCGCCATCAACGGCCCGGTGGTCGAGGCGAAGCTCACCGGTGTCTTCACCACCGACGACCCGGTGGTGAACAGCGGCGGCACCCTCACCCTGTTCGACCGCACCACCGCCCAGCAGCTGCTGCTGGAGCCCGGCCACTTCAGCAGCATCGTGCTCACCGCCAAGCCCGGCACCAGCGAGGACGCGCTGCTCGCCCAGGTCCAGCCCAAGGTGCCGTCCGGCCAGCACTTCGACGTCGAGACGGGCGCCAAGCTCAAGGCCGACGAGCAGGAGATGATCACCAAGGCCACCGACAGCATGCGCACCATGCTGCTGGTCTTCGCCGGGATCTCGCTCTTCGTCGGCATCTTCATCATCGCCAACACCTTCACCATGCTGGTCGCCCAGCGCACCAAGGAACTCGCGCTGCTGCGGGCGATCGGCGCCAGCCGCAAGCAGGTCACCCGCTCGGTGCTGGTCGAGGCCCTGGCGATCGGCACCGTCGCGGCGCTGGCCGGGCTGCTCGCCGGCATCGGGATCGGCGCCGGCATGCAGGCCCTGATGAGCCAGCTGAACGAGAACATGCCGCACGGCACGCTGGTCATCAAGCCGCTCACCATCGCGGTGACCCTGGCCGTCGGCGTCCTGGTGACGGTGCTGTCCGCCCTGCTGCCGGCCGTGCGCGCCTCCCGGATCGCCCCGGTGGCGGCGATGAGCAGCGGCGACCAGCCGACCAGCCAGAAGAGCCTGCTGGTCCGCAACGCGATCGGCTCGGCGCTCACCGCCGGCGGCCTCGCGCTGATCGGCTTCGGCGCCTCCACCGGCAACGACAGCGGCCGCCTGCCGGTCGGCCTCGGCGCCCTGCTCGCCCTGATCGGCGTGTTCGTCCTGCTGCCGCTGCTCTCCCGCCCGGTGGTCGCGCTGATCGGCCCGCTGCTGCGCGGGCTCGGCGGCACCCCGGGCAAGCTCGCCCAGCAGAACGCGGTCCGCAACCCGCGCCGCACCGCGTCCACCGCCGCCGCGCTCACCATCGGCCTGACCCTGGTCAGCGGCCTCACCGTGATCGGTGCCTCGGTCGGCGGCGCGATCGACAAGGCCGTCACCAGCTCGATGAAGTCCGACTACATGGTCTCGGGCGCCAACCACATGAGCCTGTCCGAGCAGGTGCCCGGTGAGATCGCCAAGGCCCCCGGGGTGGCCGCCTCCTCCGCGGTGACGACCGCCAGGTGGGAGCTCGACGGCACCGGCGTGACGATCACCGGCATGGACGCCGGCTCCTTCGACCAGCTCGCCGAGGTCAAGCTGACCAGCGGCGCCACCGCCGCCCTCGGCCAGGGCAAGGTCCTGGTGGACCAGGAGCTCGCCACGAAGCTCCACGTCACCGCCGGCTCGACGATGGCGGTCTCCTACCCGGACCAGTCCACCGGTCAGCTCACCGTCGGCGGCGTGTACGAGAAGGGCGGCATGCTCGGCTCGGTCCTGCTGGCCAACAGCGAGGTCGCCAAGCACGAGGCGAAGCCCTACATCACCGACGTCCTGGTCAAGGGCAAGGACGGCGCCACCTCCGCGCTCAAGCAGTCCCTCAAGGACGCCACCGGCGCCAACCCGGTGATCGACGTCAAGTCCAAGCAGGACGTCCGCGACGACTTCAGCCAGACCATCACCTTCGCGCTGAACCTGATGTACGGCCTGCTGGCGATGTCCGTGCTGGTCGCGATCCTGGGCGTGATCAACACGCTGGCGATGTCGGTCTTCGAGCGCAAGCGCGAGATCGGGATGCTGCGGGCGATCGGCCTGGACCGCCGGGGCATCAAGCGGATGGTCCGCCTGGAGTCCGTGGTGATCTCGCTGTTCGGCGCCGGCATCGGCCTGCTGCTCGGCTGCTTCATCGCCTGGGCGATCAACGGCACCCTGAAGTCCAGCCTGAGCGGCCTGACCACCGTCCTGCCGTTCGGCCAGCTGGCGCTGTTCCTGGCCCTGGCCGGGGTGGTCGGCCTGGTCGCCGCGATCTGGCCCGCCCGCCGGGCGTCCAAGCTGGACATCCTGGAGAGCATCAAGACCGACTGACCGCCCCTCACGGGCCCGCCCAGCGGGCGGACGACGAGAAAGGGCCCCTGCCGGAGGGTTTCGGCAGGGGCCCTTCTACTTCTGTACTCCGCCCGGTCGCACGGCCGGCTGAGCACCACGGAGGTCGTGGTCCGGCGACACTGCCGGGCGGAGGGCCTCCGACTCATACCCCGGTGCTCCCACACCGGGGTCGCAGTCGCTTACTTGCTGGCGAGTTCCTTCTCGGCGGCCGGCTTGGCGGCCTCCACGGGCTTCGTGGGCGCCGTGACCTCCTGGATCGGCAGGCGCGGCTGCTCCATCTGGGAGAGGCCGACCATCTCGCGCTTCAGGAACATGGCCAGCGTCCAGTCGGTGAAGACCCGGACCTTGCGGTTCATGGTCGGGACCATGGCGCCGTGGTACGCGCGGTGGAACCACCAGGCCAGACGGCCCTTCAGCTTGACCTTGCCGAAGAGGATCGCGACGCCCTTGTGCAGGCCCAGGCCGGCGACCGCACCGAGGTTCTTGTGCTCGTAGTTCTTCTGCGGGAAGCCCCGCATGCCCGAGATGACGTTGTCACCGAGGACGGCGGCCTGGCGCACGGCGTGCTGCGCGTTCGGCGGGCACCAGGCGCCCTCGCCGGAGGCGAGGTCCGGGACCTGGGCGTTGTCGCCGGCGGACCAGACGTAGTCGAAGCCCTGGACCTGGAGGGTCGGCGCGGTGTCGACGTGGCCGCGCGGGCCCAGCGGCAGGCCGAAGTTGGCCAGCACCGGGTTCGGCTTCACGCCGGCCGTCCACACAATGGTGGAGGCGTCCATCTCCAGGCCGTTCTTCAGCACCACGTGCTGGTCGACGCAGGAGTCCATCGAGGTCTCGATGTAGACCTCGATCTTCCGCTCCTCGAGCTTCTCCTTGGTCCACAGACCGAGGTCCGGGCCCATCTCCGGGAGGATGCGGTTGGCCGCCTCCACCAGGACGAAGCGCATGTCGTCACGGCTGACGGTCTTGTAGATCTTGGCGGCGTCGCGCGCCATGTCCTCGACCTCGGCGATCGTCTCGACACCGGCGAAGCCGCCGCCGATGACGACGAAGGTCAGGGCCTTGCGGCGGACCTCCTCGTCGGCGGTGGACTCGGCCTTGTCGAGCTGGGCCATGACGTGGTTGCGGAGGCTGATGGCCTCCTCCACCGTCTTCATGCCGATGCCGTGCTCCGCCAGACCCGGGATCGGGAAGGTGCGGGAGACCGAGCCGGTCGCGACGACCAGGTACTCGAAGGGCAGCTCGTAGCTGTCGCCGGCCGCGGGCTGGATGGTGGCGACCTTGCGGGCGTGGTCCACACCGGTGACCGCACCGGTGAGCACCTCCGCCTTCTTGAGGGCGCTGCGCAGCGGCGCGACGAGGTTGCGGGGCGCGACGTTGCCGCCGGCCGCCTCGGGGAGGAAGGGCAGGTACGTCATGTACGACCGCGGGTCCACGACCGTGACGGTCGCTTCGCCGTAACGCATCTTCTTGAGGATGCGCATCGCGGCATACAGGCCGACGTAACCACCGCCGACAATGAGGATGCGAGGACGCTCCGTGGTGCTCATATCCGAAAGTATCCAGCACCGTCCGGAGCAGCCTTCGTGAGCCCGGTCACAAGCTTCTGGACACCCCGTGCTACACTGCGCGGCCGCAAATCCGGGCCCAGCGCGCCGGCTCACGGCCTTGGGCGCCCCCTCGTGGGCGCACGCCGGAATACCACCCTGCTGAGCAGCAACGATCCGTACGGCGCCCGGGTTCCCGCTCGTGATTTCGATTTTCAAACCTCAACCGAGGCTTGACCTGCGATCCAGGGGTCGTCACGGCGAGCAGACCTTCGGTCCCACATTTCGGACGTAGCGGGCGAGCGGGTGCGACGAATGACTGGATCGCCATGTGAAGAAATTCACGAACTTTCCCGCACCGGTCCGGGCGCGCCCCGGCCCCGGACCCCCGAAAGGGGTGCCGGGGCCGGTCGGGTAAGGCCCGCAGGAGGTCAGGAGGCCATACTCCAGGCGATGCCGTCCAGGATGTCGTGCTCGCTCACGACCACCTCGGCCGCGCCCGTCCGCTCCATGATCTCCAGCAGCTCCAGCGCGCCGGCCGCGATCACGTCCACCCGGCCCGGGTGCATCGACGGGATGGCCGCGCGCTCGGCGTGGGTGGCACCCAGCAGCTCACGGGCGATCCCGGCGACCCGCTCCCGGCCGATCCGCGAGTGGTGGATAACCGCCGAGTCGTAGGCCGGCAGGTCCTGGGCGATCGCGGACACCGTGGTGACCGTCCCGGCCAGGCCCACCAGGGTGGCCGCGCCGCGCAGCGGGACGACCTCCTCGGCCTTGTCCAGCTCGGCCCGCACGTGCGCCCGGGCCGTCTCGATCTGCTCCGGCGAGGGCAGCTCGGCGCCACCGAAGTGCCGCTCGGTGAGCCGGACGCAGCCGATGTCCACCGAGCGCGCCGCCTGCACGTCCGCACCGCCCAGCACGAACTCGGTCGAGCCGCCGCCGAGGTCGAACACCAGGTACGGCGCCGGGAACTGGCCGCCGGTCAGCTCCTTGGTGGCACCCACGAAGGACAGGTGCGCCTCCTCCTCGCCGCTCACCACCTCGGGCTCGACGCCCAGGATCGCGCGCACGCCCTCGACGTACTCGTCGCTGTTCTCGGCGTCCCGCGAGGCGCTGGTGGCGACGAAGCGGGTGCGCTCCGGGCCGACCCCGAACCCCGCGATGACCTCCCGGTACTCGCGGCAGGCCGCGAAGGTGCGGGCCAGCGCGTCCGGGTGCAGCCGGCCGGTCTGGTCCACGCCCTGGCCCAACCGGTTGATGATCATGCGGCGGTCGAGGTCGGTGATCTCCCCGGTGGCCGGGTCCAGGTCGGCGACCAGCAGCCGGATCGAGTTGGTGCCGCAGTCGATCGCGGCCACCCGGGTCATGCTCACGCGGACTCCCCGGGGTCGGACTCCTCGGCGGCCCGCTTCTTCGCGGCGCGCTCGGCGGCCTTCTGCTGCTTGGCCTCGATCACGGCCTGGTGGTCCTGCTCCTTGGCCCGGTTGCGGGCGACCCGCCCACCGGCGGCCTCGACCTCGGCCGGGGAGACGCAGGGGCCCTTGGCCCACCAGTCCTCCAGCAGGCCGATCGCCTCGTCGCCGAGCGGGTTGACGCCCTCGCCGGCCGCCAGCGAGTGGCCGACCAGCACGTGCAGGCACTTCACCCGGTCCGGCATGCCACCGGCGCTCGGGAAGCCCTCCAGCACCTCGATGGCGTCGCGCCGGGCGATGTAGTCCTCGTGCGCCTTCTGGTAGGCGGCGGCCAGCTCCGGGTCCTCGGCGAGCCGGGCGGTCTGCTCCTTCATCACGCCGTCCGCCTCCAGGGTGCCGATCAGCGAGGCGGCCTTGGGGCAGGTCAGGTAGTACAGCGTCGGGAACGGCGTGCCGTCCGGCAGTCGGGGGGCCGTCTCCACGACGTCCGGGTTGCCGCAGGGGCAGCGGTGCGCCACGCCGCGCAGGCCGCGCGGCACCCGGCCGAGCTGGGCGGCGATGGCGGCGACGTCGGCGTCGGAGACGGCGGGGTGGTTCTCAGTGGTCATGGGGGGAGGTGTCTCCAGCGGGGGACGGTGGGAGCGGACGGGGGGAGGCGGGGGCCGGGGCGGCGGCGTCGGTGGTGTCGGCGGCGTCGACCGAGTCCCAGATGCTGGCGTACCAGGGCTTGGCAGCCCGCGCCGAGCCGCCGGACGCGCCGTCGGAGGCGGCCGAGCCGTCGGAGGCGGCCGAGCCGGCGGCGGCAGCGGAACCGGTGGCGGACGCCGAGGGCCGGGCGGCGGCCGGACCGGCCGGATCCACCGCGATGTACGGGGTCTCCCCCGGCATCGCGTAGTGCAGCCGGGCGCGGGCCTGCGCCTTGACGTACTCGGGGTCCTGCCAGCGGGCCTTCTCCCGGCGCAGCTGCTCGACCTGCTGGCGGGAGCGGTCGGCCTTCGCCTGCTGGGCGGAGATCTCGGCGCGCTGGGAGATGAACTGCCGCGTCGGGTAGGCGAGGATCGCCACCAGCGAGCAGAGCACCAGGACGAGGACGGTCGCCCGGCTCGTGAAGCGAGGCCGGGCCGCCAAGCCCGGGATCCTCCAGCCTGCCATCTCCCGTTCCCCTCCTGGTCGCGACGGTGCCCCGCCGTCCACCCTACGGGGTGAACGGCGGGGCACCGGTCAGGCGTGCTCACCGGTCGGCGGAGCGACCGTGCTCGCCGCTCCGAGGAACGGCTGAGCCTGCTGCTCCGCGGAGCGGCTGAGCTTGCTACTCCGCAGAGCGGCTGTGCTTGCTACTCCGCAGAGCGGCTGTGCTTGCTATTCCGCGGAGCGGCTGTGCTTGCTATTCCGCGGAACGGAAGCGCGGGAAGGCGCCGCGGCCGGCGTACTCGGCGGCGTCGTCGAGGATCTCCTCGATGCGCAGCAGCTGGTTGTACTTGGCGACGCGCTCGGAGCGGGCCGGGGCGCCGGTCTTGATCTGGCCGCAGTTGGTGGCGACGGCCAGGTCGGCGATGGTGACGTCCTCGGTCTCGCCGGAGCGGTGCGACATCATGCAGCGGTAGCCGTTGCGCTGGGCCAGCTCGACGGCGTCCAGGGTCTCGGTCAGCGAGCCGATCTGGTTCACCTTCACCAGCAGCGCGTTGGCGGTGCCGGTCTCGATGCCCCTGGCCAGGCGGGCCGGGTTGGTGACGAACAGGTCGTCGCCGACCAGCTGGACCTTGTCGCCCAGCTTGACGGTCATGGCCTTCCAGCCGTCCCAGTCCGACTCGTCCAGCGGGTCCTCGATGGAGACCAGCGGGTAGGCGTCGACCAGCTCGGCGTAGTACTCGATGAGCTCGGCGGCGGAGATGGCCTTGCCCTCGAACTGGTAGGCGCCGTCCTCGTAGAACTCGGACGCGGCGACGTCCAGGGCGAGCGCGATGTCGCGGCCGGGCACGTAGCCGGCCTTCTGGATGGCCTCGGTGATGAGGTCCAGGGCCTCGCGGTTGCTGTCCAGGTTCGGCGCGAAGCCGCCCTCGTCGCCGAGGCCGGTGGACAGGCCGCGCTCCTTCAGCACGCCCTTGAGGGTGTGGTAGACCTCGACGCCCCAGCGGACGGCCTCGGAGAAGGACTCCGCGCCGATCGGGGCGATCATGAACTCCTGGATGTCGACGTTGGAGTCCGCGTGCGAACCGCCGTTGAGGATGTTCATCATCGGAACGGGCAGCACGTGCGCGTTCGGGCCGCCCAGGTAGCGGAACAGCGGCAGGTCGCTGGCCTCGGAGGCGGCGTGCGCCACGGCCAGCGAGACGCCCAGGATCGCGTTGGCGCCGAGCGAGGACTTGTCCGGGGTGGCGTCCAGGTCGAGCATGGCCTGGTCGATCAGGCGCTGCTCGGTGGCGTCGTAGCCGACCAGCTCCGGGCCGATCTGCTCGATGACGGCCAGGACGGCCTTCTCCACGCCCTTGCCGAAGTAACGGTTCTTGTCACCGTCGCGCAGCTCCAGCGCCTCGAAGGCGCCGGTGGAGGCACCCGACGGGACAGCGGCACGACCGGTGCTGCCGTCGTCGAGGCCGACCTCGACCTCGACCGTGGGGTTGCCACGCGAGTCGAGAATCTCACGGGCTACGACGACATCGATGGACGGCACGAGGCATCTCCTTGCGGAAGCAGGGTCCGGCTGACGTTGGGTGCTGCCGGCGGGACGATTGCGGAGTCGTTACGACCAGAGCCTAACCGCCCCGGCCCCCGGGGCCGCGCTGGCCTCGGTCCCGTCTCAGCGTGTGGCCCGGCTACCCACCAGTAGTTCACCTGCTTGCCTGATCGAAGCGGGCGAATACGGGGGAATGCGGGCGAAGGGGGACGGCGCCCGTCCCCCTTCGCCCGCAGGGCGCGGGCCGCTCAGGGCCCGGGCCGCTCAGCCGAGGTGCAGCACCTGGCCGGGCATGATCAGGTTGGGGTTGCCGCCGACGGTGCCGCGGTTGCCGTCGTACACCGAATGCCAGCCGCCGGACACGCCCTGGGCGGCGGCGATCGTCGACAGCGTGTCGCCGGCCCGGACGGTGTAGTCGTGACCGCCCTGCGCGGCGGCGGGCTGCGCGGCCGGGGCGGACTGTGCGGGCTGCGCGGCGCGGGGCGCGTACTGCGGCTGGGCGGCGGGCTGGCCCGCGTACTGCTGGTAGACGCTCTGGTGGCTGGTCCAGTACCAGGCGCCGTTGTTCTGGTACCAGTACACCTTCGCGTCGGCGTCCCAGCCGGCCTTGCCGGAGAAGCCCTGGGTCTGCGGCTGCGTCTGCTGCGGGGCCTGCTGGACGGGCTGCTGGGCGGCCGGCTTCGGGGCGGCCTGCTGGACCGGCTGCTGGGCGGGCTTCGGGGTCTGCGCCTGCTGGGTCGGCTTGGCGGCGGACTGCTTGGCGGGCTTGGCGTCCGTGGAGGTGTCCACGGAGGCCGGGGCGCCGCCCTTGCTCAGACCGGCCTTCTGGGAGCAGACGGGCCAGGCGCCCGGGCCCTGCGAGGCCAGCACCTTCTCGGCGACCGAGATCTGCTGCGCCTTGCTGGCCTGGTTGGCCTGCGGGGCGTAGGAGGTGCCGCCGTACGCCTTCCAGGTGCTGGGCGTGAACTGCAGGCCGCCGGAGAAGCCGTTGCCGGTGTTGATGCTCCAGTTGCCGCCGCTCTCGCACTGGGCGACGGCGTCCCAGGTGGAGGCCGGGGCGGCGGAGGCGCCGGTGGCGGTGAGGAGCGGCATCGCGAGTCCGACGCCGGCCACACCGGCGACGGCGATGGCCTTCTCGGTCTGGGTGCGACGACGGTGGCGGCCAGTTCCAACGAACAGCATGACGAGGTCCCTCTCCGCACGCCTGCGAGGTGAGCTGTCGGGTTCGGACCGGGAGGTGGCCCGGCCGCCGAAAGCGGAAACGATTCCGCTCGGGCGGCTTCACCCCAAGCCGTTGGGGAACGGCAACAAACCTGGTTCCCCCGCCCCTGCCCAGGGTCTGGTCGGTTTCCCGTGACGCGGCGGGCAGGATTCGGCGTTCCGCGCACGAGGTCCGCAGCTGCGAACTCCAGGGAGAGTAGACAGATCATCAGACCAATAACAAGCTCATATCACCGATATCACACACAAATTACGGCGCGTGGTCAATCGCCTACCAACGGCGGCGGTATGTCCGGATTAATGCGGGTTCAGACCTGGCTCCACGACCCGCCGGAGACGCGCCGTCAGCGTGTCGGAGCGTCGGCCGGCGTGACCGGCGTGTGCGGAGAGCGGGCCTCCGGAGTGAATTCGACCGGGAGTTCCCGCAGGCCACGCATGATCAGGCCGCCCCGCCAGCGCAGGTTCTCCGGGTTTTCCGCGAGCCGCAGGTCCGGCAGCCGGGAAAGCAGCGTGGTCAGTGCGCTCCGCCCCTCCAGGCGGGCCAGCGGGGCGCCGATGCAGTAGTGGATCCCGTGGCCGAAACCCAGGTGCGGATTGTCCGTGCGGGCCAGGTCCAGGGTGTTCTCGTCCGCGAACCTGGCCGGATCGCGATCCGCCGCGGCCAGCACCACCAGCACCGGATCGCCCACCGGGATGTCCACCCCGCCGATCGACAGCGGCCGCGTCGCGAAGCGCCACGTCGCCATCTCCACCGGCCCGTCGTAGCGCAGGAGTTCCTCGATCCCGGTGTCCAGCAGCGCCGTCTCGCCGCGCACCACCGACTCCTGCAGCAGCCTGCGCTGCTCCGGGTTGCGCAGCAGCGCGTACGTGCCGTTGCCGATCAGGTTGACGGTCGTCTCGAACCCCGCGAACAGGAGGATGAACGCCATCGCGGCGGCCTCGTTCTCGTTCAGGTGCTCGCCGTGGTCGCTCGCCCGGATCAGGCCCGAGATCAGGTCCTCGCCCGGATCCGCCCGCTTGCGGTGGATCAGCTCCAGCAGGTACGCCCGCATCCGCTTCACCGCCCGCCCCACGCCGCCGCGTTGGCCGCCGCCGTGGCCCGGCTTCGTGTGTCGCAGCATCATCCCGGCCCAGTCCCGGAAGTCGTCCTGGTCCTCGGCCGGCACGCCCAGCAGGTCGCAGATCGCGTAGATGGGGAGCGGGAACGCGAACTCGTGGATCAGGTCCGCCGAACCGCGCTGCGCGAAGCCGTCGATCAGCCGGTCCGTGAGCTGCTGCACCCGCGGCTCGAACTCCGCCACCCGGCGCGGCGTGAACGCCTTCGACACCAGCCGGCGCAGCCGGGTGTGGTCCGGCGGGTCGATGTTCAGCAGATGCGTCATCAAGTCCGCCTGGCGCTCCCCCGGAATTCCCACCCGCCCGGTGCGGTGCGCCTGCTCGCTGTGGTGCGCCGGGTTCTTCGACAGCCTGCTGTCCGCCAGCGCCTGCCGCGCGTCCGCGTAGCGGGTCACCAACCAGGCCTCCACCCCGCTCGGCAGCGTCGTGCGGTGCACCGGGGCGTGCTCGCGCAACCAGGCGTAGGCGGGGTACGGATCGGTGGCGAACTCCCAGGTGAAGAGCTGCGGGGCGGCGGGGTCGGGCTGCACTGGCATGCGTCGACCGTATCCGGTGGGTCGGGGCCGCACCGCCTCCGGCGACCCCGACCGGCGGGGCCGGATCGTCGACACCCGGCGGACGGCCCGCCAACGCTCCGTGGACGCCTCGTGGACGGTCCGTGGACGGTCCGTGGACAGCTCTTGGACAGCTCTTGGCCGGGTGGCGGGCGTGACCCTGGTCACCTGAGGGGTAATCCCTGTTGCGGAGGGTCAGGACCTGCCTACGATCCTCCGCAGAAATCGTGGGCGCCGGTGCGGTGTCGCCCACAGGGAGGAGCAGACCATGCGGGTCAGCGGGTCAGTCGTCGTCATCGCGGTACTCGACGGCGGATCGGGAGCCGAGCTCGCCCGCCGGTTCGCCGCCGCCGGAGCCGCCGGAGTGCTGATCGCCGACCAGCGGGCCGGCGTCGCCGAGGACCTCGCCACCGAACTCGACCGGCCGGGCTGCCCCGTCGTCGGCGTCGGCGGCGACATCCGCCGCCCCAGCGACATCGCCGCCCTCGTCGACACCGCCGAGAAGCACCTCGGCCCCATCGACCTGTTCTGCGTCGCCGGCCCCGACGGCGAGCGGATCGTCTCCCTCGCCGAACTGCCCGCCCGCCTCGACCTCGAACGCCTCGCCGAACTCCTCGCCCTCGTCGGCGAGGCCATCGGCGAAGTCGTCCCCCGGCAGCGGCGGCCGATCGAGAACACCGCCACGGCCGCCTGAGGCCCCGCCCGGGCCCGCTACTCGCCGACCGGCTTGAGGCCCTCGGCCGCGCGCACCGCGTCCCGGTAACCACGCGCGGCCGAGCGCAGCGCCGCGTCCACGTCCACCCCGGCGTCGTGCGCCCGCTGGGCCACCGCCAGCAGCAGCCGGCCCGCCGACTGCACCGTCAGCTCCGCCGGCAGCACGTACGGCTCGTCCGGCACGCCCGCGAAGCCCGCCCGGCGCACCCGAGACACCAGCTTCGCCGCGTACGCCAGCGACGGCAGCCCGGCCGGCACGCCGTCCAGCACCGACTCCCGGTCCGCCTTCTCGGCCGCCTTCAGCTGCTCCCAGTTCGCCTCCACCTCGGCGGCGCCCTCCGCCTCGACGTCCCCGAACACGTGCGGGTGCCGGTACATCAGCTTCTCGACGATGTCACCGGCCACGTCGTCGATCGAGAACGCCTCCTCCGGGTGCTCCTCGGCGATCCGGGAGTGGAAGAACACCTGGAGCAGCACGTCGCCCAACTCCTCGCGCAGCGTCTCCCGGTCCCCCTCCTCGATCGCCTCGACCAGCTCGTACGCCTCCTCGACCAGGTACTTCACCAGGCTCTCGTGCGTCTGCTCGGCGTCCCACGGGCAACCGCCCGGCGAGCGCAGCCGGTCCATCACCGACACCAGGTCCAGCAGCCGCGCCCCCGGCAGGTCGTACGACCCCGGCAGCACCTCGATCTCCGGCACCTCACCGGCGTGCTCCACCGCCAGCCGCGCCAGCGCGTCCGTCAGCCCCGGATCCCCGTCCGGGCTGCCCAGCCACACCGTCGGCCCGGCCCCGCCCGGCTGCCCGGTCAGCAGCCGCGCCAGCGCCGGCGCCGACCCCGCCGCCACGACCTCGACCTCCACCCCGGCCTGCCGCACCGCCGCCACCTGCGGATGCCCCGCGTCCGCCGCCAGCACCCGCCCCGCCGACCGCAGCGCCTCCCACGCCGGCCACGCCAGCAATCCGGGGGCCACCCGGTGGGTGGTCGTCAGCAGGATCAGCTTCGCGTCCGGAACATTCGTCGTCACACCCCGAACCTACCCGCCGCCCGCCCGGGGCGGGGACGGGGCGGGGACGGGGCGGACGGCGGGCCCGACGGGACCCGCCCCTCCCACCGGGCCTGGCGGGCGCTACTTCTTCGACCCCGCCAGGTCGTCGAACATCGCCGACAGGAACTCGCTGCACCAGCCCAGCAGCTCCCGCCCGACCAGCGGCTTGCCGCCGATCCGCCCGGTGCTCGGCCGCGGCACCAGCAGCTGCTGGGCGGCCGCCTTGACCTGGCTGCGCGGGTAGAGCCGGTTCAGCCGCAGCTGCTGGGACTCCCGCAGCTCCACCGGCCCGAACCGGACGTTGGCCCCCTGGAGGGTGATGTCCGCGATGCCGCACCGCCGGGCGTACAGCCGCAGCGCCGCGACCAGCAGCAGGTTCTCCACCGGCTCCGGCAGCTTGCCGTAGCGGTCGACGAGCTCGTCCCGGACCTGCTGGATGTCCGCCTCCGAGTTGACCGCCGCGATCGAGCGGTACGCCTGCAGCCGCAGCCGCTCGCCGGGCGCGTAGTCGTGCGGCACGTGCGCGTCGACCGGCAGCTCGATCTTCACCTCCAGCGGCTCCTCCTCCGGCTCGCCGCCGTTCGCCAGCGACTCGCGGAACTCGGCCACCGCCTCGCCGACCATCCGCATGTAGAGGTCGAAGCCGACGCCCGCGATGTGCCCGGACTGCTCGCCGCCGAGCAGGTTGCCGGCGCCGCGGATCTCCAGGTCCTTCATCGCCACGTACATGCCGGCGCCCATCTCGGTGTGCTGGGCGATGGTGGCCAGGCGCTCGTGCGCGGTCTCGGTGAGCGGCTTCTCCGGCGGGTACAGCATGTACGCGTAGCCGCGCTCGCGGCCCCGGCCGACCCGGCCGCGCAGCTGGTGCAGCTGGGAGAGGCCGAAGGTGTCCCCGCGCTCGACGATCAGGGTGTTGGCGTTGGAGATGTCGATGCCGGACTCCACGATCGTGGTCGACACCAGGACGTCGAACTCCTTCTCCCAGAAGTCGACGACGACCTTCTCCAGCTGGTTCTCCCCCATCTGCCCGTGCGCGGTGGCGATCCGCGCCTCGGGGACGAGGTCCTTGAGCCGGGCGGCCGCCTTGTCGATCGACTCCACCCGGTTGTGGATGTAGAACACCTGGCCCTCGCGCAGGAGTTCGCGACGGATCGCGGCCGAGATCTGCTTCTCGTCGTAGGGGCCGACGAAGGTCAGCACCGGGTGCCGCTCCTCCGGCGGGGTGGTGATGGTGGACATCTCGCGGATGCCGGTGACGGCCATCTCCAGGGTGCGCGGGATCGGCGTCGCGGACATGGTGAGCACGTCGACGTTGGCGCGCAGCTTCTTCAGCTGCTCCTTGTGCTCGACGCCGAAGCGCTGCTCCTCGTCGACGATGACCAGGCCGAGGTCCTTGAACCTGGTCTCGGAGGAGAACAGCCGGTGGGTGCCGATGACGACGTCCACCGAGCCCTCGAACAGGCCCTCCAGCACGGCCTTGGCCTCGCTGTCGCTCTGGAACCGGGAGAGCGCCTTCACCGACACCGGGAAGTTGGCGTACCGCTCGGCGAAGGTGGAGAAGTGCTGCTGCACCAGCAGCGTGGTCGGCACCAGCACCGCCACCTGCTTGCCGTCCTGCACCGCCTTGAACGCGGCGCGCACCGCGATCTCGGTCTTGCCGTAGCCGACGTCGCCGCAGATCAGCCGGTCCATCGGGACGGACTTCTCCATGTCGGACTTGACCTCGGCGATGGTGGTCAGCTGGTCCGGCGTCTCCGCGTACGGGAAGGCGTCCTCCAGCTCGCGCTGCCAGGGGGTGTCCGGGCCGAAGGTGTGGCCGGGGGCGGCCATCCGGGCCGAGTACAGCTTGATCAGGTCGGCGGCGATCTCCTTGACCGCCTTCTTGGCCCGCTGCTTGGTCTTCGCCCAGTCCGCGCCGCCGAGCCGGTGCAGCGTCGGGGCCTCGCCGCCGACGTACTTGGTGACCTGGTCGAGCTGGTCGGTCGGCACGAACAGCCGGTCGCCGGGGTGGCCGCGCTTGGCCGGGGCGTACTCCAGCACCAGGTACTCGCGGGTGGCGCCCTGGACGGTGCGCTGCACCATCTCGACGTACCGGCCGACGCCGTGCGCCTCGTGGACGACGTAGTCGCCGGCGGCCAGGGCCAGCGGGTCGATCGCGTTGCGGCGCCGGGACGGCATCCGGCGCATGTCCTTGGTGGAGGACTTCTGGCCGGACAGGTCGGTCTCGGTGATGACCGTGAGTTTCAGGGCCTCGTCGACGAAGCCGTGCTCGATCGAGCCGCAGGAGACGTAGACGACGTCCCGGGTGGGCGCCTCGGCGAGGTCGGCGACCAGCCGGGCCGGGATGCCCTCGTTGCCGAGCACCTCGGCGAGCCGGGAGGCGGGCCCGTGGCCCTCCGTCACCATCACGACCCGCCAGTCGGCGGCCAGCCGCTCCTTGGCGTCGGCGATCGCCCGGGCGGTGTCGCCCCGGTAGGCCTCGACGGCGTGCATGCCGAGGGTGAGCGTGTTGGCGTCGCCGTGCCAGTCAGCGGCTCCGCCGCGGGCAAGCACCTCGTTCACGGTGGACTCGCTGGTCGCGAACGGGCTGACCGACCACCAGGGCAGGCCGATCTCGGCGGCGTGCTCGCGCACCTCGGCGAGCGAGCGCAGCGAGGCGGCGGAGACGTCGATGGTCTCCAGGTCGATCGGCCGGTCCCCGCCGGCCGCGGCCGCCACCCAGGAGGCGTGCAGGAACTCCTGGCTGGTCGCCACCAGGTCGGAGGCCCGGGTGCGGACCCGCTCGGGGTCGCAGACCACGGCGACCGAGCCGAGCGGCAGCACGTCCATCAGCAGTTCCATGTCGTCCACCAGGACGGGCGCCAGCGACTCCATGCCCTCGACCGCGATGCCCTCGGCGATCTTGTCCAGGATCTCGGCCAGCCCGGGGTGCGCGGCGGCCAGCTCGGCGGCCCGCGCCCGCACCTCGTCGGTGAGCAGCAGCTCACGGCAGGGCGGCGCCCACAGGCCGTGCTGGGCGATCTCCAGCGAGCGCTGGTCGGCGACCTTGAAGTAGCGGATCTCCTCGACGTCGTCGCCCCAGAACTCCACCCGCAGCGGGTGCTCCTCGGTCGGCGGGAAGACGTCCAGGATGCCGCCGCGGACGGCGAACTCGCCGCGCTTCTCGACCAGTTCGACGCGCGCGTAGGCGGCGGCGGAGAGCCGCCGGGCGACCTCCTCCAGGTCGTGCGACTCGCCGCGCTGGACGGCCACCGGCTCCAGCTCGGCCAGCCCCTTGACCTGCGGCTGGAGCACCGAGCGGACCGGCGCGACGACCACCTGCACCGGGCCGGCCGCCGGGTCGTCCGCCCGCGGGTGCACGATCCGGCGCAGCACGGCCAGCCGGCGCCCGACGGTGTCCGAGCGGGGCGACAGCCGCTCGTGCGGCAGGGTCTCCCAGGCCGGGTACTCGGCGACCGCGTCCGGCGGCAGCAGCGAGCGCAGCGAGGCGGCGAGGTCCTCGGCCTCCCGGCCGGTCGCGGTGACGGCGAGCACCGGACGGCCCCGCTCGCCGGCGGCCTGGCCGGCCAGTGCGCGGGCGAGCGCGGCGATGGCGAACGGCCGGGCGGCGGGCGGTCCGACCAGGTCCAGGTGGCGGCGGCCGCCGGCCGCGGCTCCGGTGGCGGTCGCCGCCTCGATGGCCTCGGCGAGCGCCGAGTCCCGCGCGACGACATCGAGCAGTCCGGTCAGACTCATCAGGGTCTCTTCTTCGTCCCGTGGCTGGTGCTGCCTCCGGGCGGCAGAGGCCTGCCGGGGCAACGCGAACGGCCCGGCACGCCGAGCGGCCGGGGGTATCCAGCCTACGCCGCGGCACGGACGCACACGCGGCGTACGGCCCGGCGGGGCCGGGCGGGAACGAACCACCGTCCGGGGCGACGAACGGCCCCGGACGGAGCCCGCGACCGGACCGCGACCGGACCGCGGACGAACCACTGGACGGAACACCGGACCGGCCGGTGGACGAACCGTCCGGCCCCTGGTCAGATTCGGCTCCGCGATCTGCCACGAACTGGACATACTCCTGTCACTGCCTGTCCATGGAGATCGCGCACCATGGTGAATGTGCCCGCCGCACCCAACCGTGGGGGATGGCTGTGGCGGCACTGTCGCACCCCCGATGGGGGTCGGAGGTGCGAGGCCGGGCGACCCTGGGTGGGGGCGCCCGCCCAAGCGCCGGGAACCGTGGCGCCCTTTCCTGGAGGGCGCCACGGGTCTCGGCCTCACTCGTGGTCGCCGCCCTGCCGGACCGCGTTCCGGCCCGCCGCCGCCACCAGGCGTGCGGCGACTACCGGCGCGACAGGTCGACG
This sequence comes from Kitasatospora sp. NPDC058243, assembly GCF_042882025.1. NCBI lineage: Bacteria > Bacillati > Actinomycetota > Actinomycetes > Kitasatosporales > Streptomycetaceae > Kitasatospora > Kitasatospora sp. NPDC058243. Next base: position 2,870 of record NZ_JBHVWW010000076.1, on the reverse strand, counting down.
CCGTACCGCTCCTCTTCGATTCGCCGCCCCGGCCGGCTACCGGCGCCGGCCGATCGACCGCAACGCGAAGGCCCTGACCGCCCCAGCGGGAGCGGTCAGGGCCCAGGACGCGAAGCTCACCCGGCTGATCGCGGGCGAGCCGCCGGCGCGGCGGTCAGCGACGCCGGTAGCTCACCGTGTTCGGGGTGGCGTAGCCGGCACCGTCGTCCACGATGACGATCTTCGGGATGATCCGGGTCTCGTCCTGCGGCTCCTTCTCGGCGCCTTCGCCGTCGCCGTCGGCCTCCCCCGACCGGGGCGGTCCGACCGGCTTCGGCGGCGCTGCGGCCGGCACGACCGGACCGGTCGCCACCGCCCCGGCGGGCGCACCGGGCGCACTGGACGCACCGGAACCGCTCGCGGCCCCGGCGACGGAGGCCCCGCCCACGACCGGCATCCGCAGCCCGGCCGCCGGCTTCTCCCGCGCGGCCGGCGCGACGGCCTTCCGCAGGTCGGCCACCTCGATCTCGCCGGTGTCCGCCTCCGAGTCCACCGGCGCCGCGTCCACCGGCCCCGCGTCGGCGACCGCGTCCGCGACCCGCCGGGCGTCCGCCGGCCCGGCGACCGCCGCCGCCAGCCGCTCCGGCTCGATGGCGCCGACCGCCGCGCCGGTGAGCGAGGCCAGCGTGGCCTTGATGTGGTCCAGGTGCTTCTGCACGGTCTCCAGACGGCCGTCGAACTCGCCCTGCTCGCGTTCGCTCGCCGCGTTGATCCGCTCGGCCTCCCGGCGGGCCTGCTCGATCAGCTGGTCGGCCTTGGCCTGGGCGTCGGTCTCCAGCTGCTTGATCCGGCCGAGCACGGTCTCCCGGTGCTGCTCGGCCTCCTTGACGCGGCGCTCGGCGGTCGCGGAGACCTGGGCGTCCTCGGCGTCGGCCTTGGTCTGGGCCTGGGCGAAGGTCTCGTCGGCCTTGCGGCGCAGCTCGGCGAGCGTGGCCTCGGCCTGCTCGCCGGCCTCGGCGGCGGCCACCCGCACCTTGGCGGCGTAGGAGGTGGCGGCGTCCCGGTCGCTGCGGCTCTCCCGGTCGGCCTCGGCCCGGATGCCCTCGGCCTCGGCGCGGGTGCGCTCGTCGGTGCGCCGGGCGGCCTGGTCGGCCTCGGAGCGGGTGGTGGCGGCGTACTCCTTGGCGGCGTGGCCGAGGGCCTGGCCGGCCTCGTAGACCTCGTCCCGGAGGTCCTCGGAGAAGCGCTCGGCCTTCTCCCGGACGGCGCGCGCCTCGTTCTGGGCCATCACCGCCAATCCGGCGGCCTGCTCGCTGAGCACCTCGTAGTCGGGCTCCGGGGCGTCCTCGGCGGCCCGGCGGATGTCGGCCAGCCGGGCCTCCATCTGCCGGAGCCCGGAGCCGAGGACGCTCAGCCGCTCCCACGCCTCGTCGCGCTGCGCGGTGAGGGCGGTGAGGGCTCGGTCGACCTGCTCGGGCGCGTAACCGCGCCGGGCAGAGGTGAAGCCGTACTCGGGGACGGCGTCGCTCATGGGCTCTTCCCCTCATGTCGCGGGCTGCGGAGCCCATGATCGGACGGAACGGACGGATCCGGAACCGGTTCGGCGGCCGGGGCCGAAATCGGACGCCTGGCGGACCGGAATACGTCGAGGACTGGACGAATAGACCCATCCTCTTGACCTATTTTGCGCAGATCTGGGCGAAACCCCAACGAGGCACAGCAACGACGGCATGCCGGAGGGGTCGTTCCAAACACCGGAACGACCCCTCCCCACCTGCGAGGATCCTCGACAACCCGCTACAGCAGGCCGTCCCAGAACTGCTCCAGCAGCACGGCCCACCACGTGTCCGCGGTCTGCAGGGCCGCCGGGTCGATCGCGGCGAGCTGCGCCTGGAAGTCGGTCGTCCAGCGACCGGCCTGGTCCGGGGTCAGCCCGTACCGCAGCCGCCACATCCGGCCCAGCAGGGCCATCGCGCGGACGAACTCCGGTACACCCGTGTTGACGAACCGGGGAGGCTGGCCGGTTCCGTCGACGTCCACGGCGACCACGTTCGCGGTGCCGTACTGGACGCAGAGCTGGCGGCCGTAGTCGTTGCCGAGCACCAGGTAGCCGCCGAAGTCCGGGGCCGCGGGCAGACCGCGCTCGGCGGCCAGCTCGGCGAGCGTCGGGATCGGCCGGCCCTCCTGCGCCTGCGCCCAGAAGAACGGGCCGAAGTCGCGCGGCAGCCCCGCCCACACCAGGGACTGCGACACCGGCTCGGGCACGCCCTGGCGGGAGACCGCGCGCTGCTCGTAGCGGAACACGTTCTGACCGAAGGCCGCCCCGAGCTCCTGGGCGAGCTGCTGCGGCGGGAGCGGCGGCAGCGGCTGGACCGTCCCCGGCGCGGGCAGCGGCACCCGGGACGGGCGGACCCGCTGGGCCCCGGAGGCCAGCTGGTGCAGCTCGTCCAGGTGGTCGAGCAGCTCGGCCATGCCGGCCTGCCGGGACGCGTGGTCGCGGCCGTAGGCGGCGGTGTGGGTGAGCCGGACGTTCGGCCAGGACGCGGCGATCATGCGGTTGCAGTAACCGCCTGGCAGGTCGCACGACTCCAGCTCGGTGTAGAGCTCCAGCACCTGCTCCGGCGGCACGTTCAGCCGCCGCAGGTCCTGGAGGATCTTCCACTCCGGGTGCGGGGTGCCGGGCTCGCTGCGGTGCAGCAGCTTCTGCTCGGAGCCGTCCGGGCCCCGGTAGCTGAGCGCGGCGAAGTAGCCGGGGCCGACCGTCGGCACCCCCGGCGGGACGGCAGCGCCCTGCGGCGCGCCGGGCACCGGCGTCGGCGGGACGGCCGGGGCCGCGCCGCCCGCGTTCGGGTAGCCGTACCCGGCCGCGGGCGCGGCGGGGGCCGCCGGAC
>NZ_JBHVWW010000075.1:0-48169 GCF_042882025.1 Kitasatospora sp. NPDC058243 | reverse complement strand
GCACTCTCCGGGTGGGCCGCCGCCGTTCGTTCCGGACGGTGTGGAGCCGCGGAACCGGGCCGGACGGGGGTTTGGCCGCCCCGGCCCCGCGTCCGGCGTCAGGAGTCGCGTCGAACAGCCTCGACGCGACGGCGCCGGAGCACCATGCCGGCCCAGCCCACGCTGATCGCGGCGGCGCCGGCCAGCAGCAGCGGGCCGGTGGCCGACGTGCCGACGGCCGCGGCGGCGGTCGGGATCACGGCGCCGGCCGGGGAGTTGGGGTCGCCGCCGTGGCCGTGGTGGGCGACCGTGGACTTGGGTGCGTCGGCCGCGATCTGCGCGTCGCTGGGCGCGGCCGGGGCCTGCGCGGCGAGCGCCGAGACGGCCGGGGCGCCGGCCGCGGTGGCCGCGCCGAAGTCGACGTCGGAGCAGCTGTAGAACGCCTCCGGGCTGTCGCTGCGCTGCCAGACCGTGTACAGCAGCTGGCGGCCGGTGCGCTGCGGCAGGGTGCCGGCGTAGGTGTAGAAGCCGTTGGTGGCGGTGCGGTCGACCTGTACCTGGGCGACCGGCGTCGGGTCGAGGTCCGACCACTTCAGCGGCTTGGTGGGGTCGTAGCCCGGCTTGGTGATGTAGACGGTCTGGGTGCCCACGTGGGGCGCGGTGGTGCGGAACTGGAAGGTGAAGGCGCCCGCCTTGACCGCGGTGGCCGGCCAGTCGGTGCGCGGCCAGTCCAGGGCCTGGTACTTGTCGCGGTTGGCCGAGCAGAGCTTGCCGTCCGGGATCAGGGCCTGGTGGTTGCCGGCCGCGTTGGCGATGTTGACCTCGTTCCAGTCGTACAGCGGCTGGGTGCCGCTCGCGGCGACGAGGTCCTTGCAGATCTGGGACACCGGGTGCTCGGGGCCCTCGGCGTAGCAGGCGGCGACCCGGCTGACCGGGTTGGTCATGGTGCCGTGGGCGCTGGCGGTGCCTGCGGTGGAAACGGCCACCGCGAGGGCCGCGGCGCCGACCGCGCCGACGGACAGGGCACTTCGCTTGATGGACATGGGGTGGGGACTCCTTGACCGTCGTTCCGGGCGGGTGTGGGGGGAGCGGACACGCCTGCCCGTTCGGGGGCCGCCGGCCCGGACCGCGGACCCCTGGCCAGAGCGTATGATTGGTCTGGACCAGCTGGCAATAGTCGTGCGTGCCACGCTTCCTGACGGACTGTAGGCCCCCGAACAGGGCAAAGGCCCGACGGAACGGCCGGGTTAGGCGTTCCATCGGGCCCGCTTAAGGCTCCGGAAAGGTCGTCGGACGGCCGTTCGGGCGGTCAGGCCGCCGTCGGCCGCAGGCCGGTCACAGGAACGCCTTCCCCTCGCCCCGGTACGTCGGGACGGTCCGGACGATCCGGTCGCCCTCGATCAGGTGCAGTTCGGCGAAGCGCTCGCACAGTTCGCCCGCCTTGGCGTGCCGGAACCAGACCCGGTCGCCGATCAGCAGGTCGTCCGCGGCCGCGCCGAGCAGCGGGGTCTGCACCTCCCCGGCGCCCTCCATCGGGTCGTAGCGCAGCCCCTGCGGCAGGTACGGCACCGGCGAGCGGTCCGGGCCGGCCGCGCCGGAGGCGGGGTAGCCGCCGCCGAGCACCGTCACCACGCCGACGCCGGGGCGGCGCACCACCGGCTGGCCGAACAGCGCGGCCGGACGGCCTTGGAACGAGCGGTAGTTGTCGAACAGCCGGGGCAGGTAGAGCCCGGAGCCCGCCGCGACCTCGGTGACCGCGCGCTCGGCCACGGTGGACTCCACGCTGCCGGTGCCGCCGCCGTTGACGAACTCCAACTCGGCCACCCGCCGCAGCCGCCGGACCACGGCCGCCCGCCGCTCGGCCAGTTCGGTCCTGGCCCTGGCCTGCATCAGCCGGATCAGCTGCGAACGCAGCGGCCGGCCGGGCACCTGGTCGCCCACCCCGGCGACGTGCCCCTCGTAGGCCATCAGGCCGACCACCCGGAAGCCCCGGCGGTGCTGGACGAGTTCGGCGAAGGCGCCGAGGTCCTCGGGGGTGCGCAGCGGGGAGCGCCGGGCGCCCACCCGGACCCGCCCGCCGAGCAGGTGCAGCGCGGTGTCCAGCTCCAGGCAGACCCGCACCTCGGCGTCGCCGCCGCGGGCCTTGTCGATCAGGTCCAGCTGGGCGGGGTCGTCGAGGACGACGGTGACCTCGTTGGCGAGCGCCGGATCGGCGGTCAGCTCGGTGTACCCGGACCGGTCGGCGGAGGGGTAGGCGAGCAGGACGTCGCGCACGCCGGTGCGGGCCAGCCAGAGCGACTCGTCGAGGGTGTAGCTCATCACCCCGGCGAAGCCGTCCACGGCCAGCGCGCGGTCCAGCAGCGCCCGGCAGCGCACCGACTTGCTGGCCACCCGGACCGGCTTGCCGGCGGCCCGGCGCACCAGGTCGGCGGCGTTGGCGTCGAAGGCGGCGAGGTCGACGACGGCCACCGGCCCGTCCAGGTGCGCGGTGGCCCGGTCGTACCGGAGGCGGTCGGAGACCGGGGTGGGGGCGGTCGCGGGTGCGTCGAGGATCACCATGGGCGCAGGGTGCCACACCGCACTACCGGTGGGTAGGCCCCGCGTGCAGGGAAATGGGGCGGCTCGCGCGCGGTGGCATAGGGTCGGGCGGGTGGACCGCAAAGACTTCTCCAACCCGGCGTTCGTCGGCAAGGGCATCCCGAACCCCGGCTTCTCCGACGACGACGGCACCGCCGACCCGGCGCTCGCCGAGGCCCTCGCCCGCTGGTCGCAGGACCGCGCGGCCGAGCCGGAGGTGCTGGCGGCGCTGACCCCCACCCGGCTGATGGTCCCGATCGTCGCGATCCTCGGCGAGGTCGAGGTGGACGCGCACGGGCACAAGCACGAGAAGACCAGCGACATGGCCGTCCCGGTGCTGGAGGCCCCGGACGGGCGCCGCGCGCTGCCGGCCTTCACCTCGCTCGACTCGCTCGCCCGCTGGCGTGCCGACGCCCGCCCGGCGCCGACGGCGGCCCCGCAGGCCGCGATGGTCGCCTTCTCCGAGCGCGCCGACACCCTGCTGGTCGACCCGGCCGGGCCGGTGCCGTTCCAGCTGAGCGGTGCCCGGCTGCGGGCGCTCGCGGAGAACCGCCCGTTCCTGCCGCCGGCCCGGGACCCGGAGGTGCGCGAGGCGGTCCGCGGGCTGCTGGCGGCCGAGCCGCAGGTGCTCACCGGGCTGCTGGCGGCCTCGGAGGGCTCGGACGGGGTGCTCGCGGTGGTGTTCGACCCGGCGCTGGACCAGGACGGGCTGCAGGCGGCCGTGCAGCGGGTCGGGCGGGCGGTGGCCGCCGACCCGGTGCTGCGGGTGCGGCTGGACCGGGGGCTGGACCTCGCGGTGCTGCCGGCGAGCGCGGAGCTGCCGGGGGAGCCGCTCTACCAGCGGTAGGAAGCGGTGGGGAGCCGTAGGAAGTGCGTCGGGGGCGGTGCGTCGCGTGACGTACCGCCCCCGAGTCGCGTCCGGGTCAGGAGTAGACCGGCCCGGTGAACTTCTCGCCCGGGCCCGTGCCCGGCGCGTCCGGGACGATGGAGGCCTCGCGGAAGGCCAGCTGCAGCGAGCGCAGGCCGTCCCGCAGCGGCGCCGCGTGGAAGTTGCTGATCTCCGGGGCGCCGGCGGTGACGAGCCCGGCCAGCGCGGTGATCAGCTTGCGGGCCTCGTCGAGGTCCTTGTCCTTCTCCCCGCCCTCGGCCAGGCCGCACTTGACCGCGGCGGCGCTCATCAGGTGCACCGCGACGGTGGTGATCACCTCGACGGCCGGGACCTCGGCGATGTCCCGGGTGAGGTCGTCGAAGCCGATCGCGTCGTCGTCCGCGCCGGGGGTCTTGGTGGGCTCGCTGCTCAAGGGGGGCTCGTTCCGTCGTGCCGGTGTCAGTACCCCTGGAGCGTACAAGGGCCCTTCCGGAGGCGGACAAAGGTGGTGAGGTGGGGCGGAATAGCGTTCGACTCCGCAGCGCTGTATGCTTCGAGACTGACCGGCCGGGATCCCGTATGGGCACCTGGCCAGCAAGAGGAGGCTCCACCCAGGAGGCCCGAGAGGGCAACCGCGAAAGTCTCCCACCTGGTCGACCTCAGGGTCGACGGGTCCCGGTCCGCGACGGGCGCCACGGCGCCGAGTCGCAGCAGCGCTCCTCACCAGGGTGTTGCCCCCGGATTGTGTGGAGCCCCGCTTGTACCGAGCGGGGCTTTTTTCGTGTCGCGGTGCACACGGTGCCGAACAGGTGCCGGGCAGCGCAGCACGAATGAAGCCCCGCCCAGTGGTCGAGTCCACTACGTGCGTCCGCCGTCCGACGGCCGCATCGCAGAAGGTGCAACCGAGGAGGCCCCATCAGCACCGAGCCCCGCATCAACGACCGGATTCGCGTCCCGGAGGTGCGACTCGTCGGTCCCAGCGGCGAGCAGGTCGGCATCGTGCCGCTTGCCAAGGCGCTGGAGCTCGCGCAGGAGTACGACCTTGACCTGGTCGAGGTCGCGGCGACCGCCCGGCCGCCGGTGTGCAAGCTCATGGACTACGGCAAGTTCAAGTACGAGTCGGCCATGAAGGCCCGTGAGGCGCGCAAGAACCAGGCGCACACGGTCATCAAGGAGATGAAGCTCCGGCCGAAGATCGACCCGCACGACTATGACACCAAGAAGGGTCACGTCGTCCGGTTCCTCAAGCAGGGCGACAAGGTCAAGATCACGATCATGTTCCGTGGTCGTGAGCAGTCCCGCCCCGAGCTGGGCTTCCGCCTGCTGCAGCGGCTCGCCGACGACGTCCAGGACCTGGGCTTCATCGAGTCGTCGCCGAAGCAGGACGGCCGAAACATGATCATGGTTCTTGGCCCGCACAAGAAGAAGACCGAGGCGATGGCCGAGGCCCGCGCCCTCGCCGACGCCCGCAAGGCCGAGCGTCAGGGCCGTACCCCCGGCTCCGACGCCGCTGCGGACGACGACCTGCTGGACGACGACCTGCTGGTCGACGACGAGGTCGCCGATGACGAGGTCGCCGACGACGAGGCGACCGAGGCGGCCGAGGCACAGGACGCCCCGGCCGAGGCGCCGGCCGTCGAGGCCGACGCTCCGGTCGAGCAGCCGGCCGCCTCCCAGGGCGCCTGAGCCTTCACCGGCCAGGGCGGCCCGGGAGACCGGCCCCAAGGTGACGGGGCGCCCCGCCCGGTCACACAGATCCATCCAGTTCACGCCCGCGTGGCGCAGGCCGCGCGGGCGCGGACGGGACCGACGAGGAGATACGGCGAAATGCCGAAGCAGAAGACGCACAGTGGCGCCAGCAAGCGCTTCAAGATCAGTGGCTCTGGCAAGGTGCTCCGCGAGCGCGCCGGCCGCCGCCACCTCCTGGAGCACAAGCCCTCGACGCTGACCCGCAAGCTGGCCGGGACCGTCGAGCTGGCCCCCGCTGACGCCAAGAAGATCAAGAAGCTTCTCGGCAAGTGATCGCCCTCCCGCCCGGCGCGAGCCGTGAGCGGGGCAGCTGATCCTTCCCGACCCATTCGAATGACGGACCACGTGAAGTAGTCCGTGGTCCAACCCAAGGAGTAATCAAGTGGCACGCGTCAAGCGGGCAGTCAACGCCCACAAGAAGCGCCGGGTCATCCTGGAGCGCGCCAGCGGCTACCGTGGCCAGCGCTCGCGCCTGTACCGCAAGGCCAAGGAGCAGGTCACCCACTCGCTGGTCTACAACTTCAACGACCGCAAGAAGCGCAAGGGCGACTTCCGTCAGCTGTGGATCCAGCGCATCAACGCTGCGGCCCGTGCCAACGGCATCACCTACAACCGCTTCGTGCAGGGCCTGAAGGCCGCCAGCGTCGAGATCGACCGCAAGATGCTGGCCGACCTGGCCGTCAACGACCCGGGCGCGTTCGCGTCGCTGGTCGAGGTCGCCCAGAAGGCGCTGCCGGCCGACGTGAACGCCCCCAAGGCTGCCGCCGACGCCGCCTGATCTTCCGAGATCAGTTGAGCTCTGACCGGACCCGCAGGCTCCCTGCGGGTCCGGTTCTGCGTTTCCCCGGATCTTCAGCGCCGCCCGCCACAGAGAACGAGACCATGCCGAGCACCGACACCCCCCTGCTCACCTCCCTGCGCTCGCCGCGCGTCGTCGCCGCCCGCCGGCTCGCCAAGCGGAACCAGCGCACCAAGGAACGCCGCTTCCTGGTCGAGGGCCCGCAGGCCGTCCGGGAGGCCGTCGCCTTCGGCCAGCTGCCGGACTCGGCCGAGCACGCCGTGGTCGAGGTGTACGTGACCCCGGAGGCCGCCGAGCGGCACGCCGCCCTCGTCGAGGCGACGCTGGCCGAGGGGCTGCCGGTGCTGACCGCCACCGACGAGGTGATCGCCGACATCTGCGACACGGTGACCCCGCAGGGCATCGTGGCGCTCTGCCGCTTCATCGACACGCCGTTCGCCGAGGTGCTCAAGGCCCGCCCCAAGCTCGTCGCGGTCCTCGCCCACGTCCGCGACCCCGGCAACGCCGGCACCGTGCTGCGCACCGCCGACGCGGCCGGCGCGGACGCCGTGGTGCTCACCGACGCCTCGGTGGACCTGTACAACCCGAAGGCCGTCCGGGCCTCCGTCGGCAGCCTGTTCCACCTGCCGGTGGCGGTCGGCGTGCCGGTCGAGGAGGCGGTCGCGCAGCTGCGCGCGGCCGGGGTCCGGGTGCTCGCCGCGGACGGCGCGGGGGAGCGCGACCTGGACCAGGAGCTCGACGAGGGCACCCTGGGCGCGCCCGGCGCGTGGGTGTTCGGCAACGAGGCCTGGGGGCTCCCGGAGGAGACCCGCGCGCTGGCCGACGAGGTCGTGCGCGTCCCGATCCACGGGCACGCCGAGAGCCTCAACCTGGCCACCGCCGCGGCCGTCTGCCTGTACGCCTCGGCCCGGGCGCAGCGCTCGCCCGGCGGCTGCCGCTCGAACGCCTGACCCGCACGCTCCAGCCGCCACCGGCCGAGGGCCTACTACAGGGGGCTGCGAGGCGCTAGGGTCTGCCTCTGTGGGGGGAACGGCACGGTGGGTAATCGGGGAGGACACCCATGGTCGGCAGCGGGCCAGAGCTCGACCCGGACGACCTACCGGACGGCCTGGTGGTCGCCGATGCGCTGGGCCGGGTGGTCTGCTTCAACCGGGCCGCGGCCCGGCTCACCGGCCTGCCCCCGGAGGCCGCGCTCGGTAGCGGGCTGGAGGACGTCCTCCCGCTGGAGGACCTGGACGGCCGCCGCTGGTGGCAGCTGACCGACCCGTACGGCGGCCTGGCCACCCGCACCGGCCAGCCGGAGCGCAACCTGCTGCTGCCCGGCGGCCGCGAGGTGCTGGTCTCCGCCCGGTACGTCCGGGACGTGCCGCTGGGGCCGCCGCAGCGGGTGGTGGTCGCGCTGCGCGGCACCGAGGCCCGGCGCCGCACCGAGCGCAGCCACGCCGAGCTGATCGCCACCGTCGCCCACGAGCTGCGCTCGCCGCTCACCAGCGTCAAGGGCTTCACGGCGACGCTGCTGGCCAAGTGGGAGCGGTTCACCGACGGGCAGAAGCGGCTGATGCTGGAGACGGTGGACGCCGACGCCGACCGGGTCACCCGGCTGATCGCCGAGCTGCTGGACATCTCCCGGATCGACGCCGGCCGGCTGGAGCTGCGCAAGCAGGTGGTCGACCTGGCCGCCGCGGTGCGCCGGCACGTCGAGCGCAAGGTCGCCACCGGCATCCCCGAGGAGCGCTTCGACGTCCGGATCAGCGAGTCGCTGACCGTCCTGTGGGCCGACCCGGACAAGGTCGACCAGGTGCTGGCCAACCTGCTGGAAAACGCGGTGCGCCACGGCGAGGGAACTGTCACGATCGAGGTGGCACCGGCCAAGGAGGTCGTCGAGGCGCCCCTCTGGGAGCGCTCGGGCACCCCTCCCCGCATCGTGGAAGGAACCGCGGTCACCGTGAGCGACGAAGGAAGCGGCATCCCCGAGGAGTCGATGCCGCGCGTCTTCACCCGCTTCTGGCGCGGTTCCAAGCGCGGCGGCACCGGCCTGGGCCTGTACATCGTCAAGGGCATCGTGGAGGCCCACGGCGGCTCGATCCGGGTCGACCGGGCCCCCTGCGGCGGCGCCCGGTTCCGATTTGTCCTGCCCGCCAGCGTTCCGGACTTCATGCTCTGAAGGAGCATGAACGACAAGCAGAGCATGCTCTGAAAGAGATGAACGACAAGCAGAGCATGCTCTGAAGGAGCATGAACGCATGCTCCGAGGTCCCGCTGGACGGGCTTCCAGGCAGCCGCGCTACGCGCTGCGACTACACTCGACCTTTGGCGTTGTGGTACGCCCTGTGCGGCTGAGCCGCGGACATCCCTCTTCCCCGTCGTACGGAGAACGGCTGCCCGTGCCCCGGCCACACCGGGCGTACCGCAGAGGCAGCCACCCTTACCTGAGCACGGACGAGCAGGAGCACGGGAAGATAGAGATGTCGGCACCCAACAAGTCGTACGACCCGGTCGAGGTCGAGGCCCTCAAGCCCGAGGTGGTGGAGCAGGCGCGGGACGAGGCCGTCGCCGCCTTCGCCGCCGCCAGCACGCTCGACGAGCTGAAGGAGGCCAAGGTCGCCCACACCGGCGACCGTTCCGCGCTCTCCCTCGCCAACCGCGAGATCGGCGCCCTGCCCCCGCACGCCAAGGCCGCCGCCGGCAAGCTGATCGGCCAGGCCCGCGGCGCCGTCAACAAGGCCCTCGCCAAGCGGCAGGCCGAGCTGGAGGCGGAGCGCGACGCCCGCGTGCTGGTCGAGGAGGCGGTGGACGTCACGCTGCCGTACGACCGCGCCCCGCGCGGCGCCCGGCACCCGCTGACCACCCTGGCCGAGCGCATCGAGGACACCTTCGTCGCGATGGGCTACCAGGTCGCCGAGGGCCCCGAGGCCGAGGCCGAGTGGCTGAACTTCGACGCCCTCAACCTGGGCCCGGACCACCCGGCCCGCTCGATGCAGGACACCTTCTTCGTGCAGGCCCCGGACGGCTCCGCCGACTCCGGCGTGGTGATGCGCACCCAGACCTCCCCGGTCCAGGCCCGCACCCTGCTCGACCGCGAGCCCCCGGTCTACGTGGTCTGCCCCGGCCGCGTCTACCGCACCGACGAGCTGGACGCCACGCACACCCCGGTGTTCCGCCAGGTCGAGGGCCTCGCGGTGGACGAGGGCATCACCTTCGCCGACCTCAAGGGCACCATCGAGGTGCTGGTCGAGAAGCTGATCGGCGGCGGCCTGGAGCTGCGCTGGCGCCCCTCGTACTTCCCGTTCACCGAGCCGAGCGCCGAGATCGACCTGCAGTGCTTCGTGTGCCGCGGCGAGAGCGTCGGCAACCCGGACCGCCCCTGCCGGACCTGCTCCTCCGAGGGCTGGATCGAGCTCGGCGGCTGCGGCGTGGTCAACCCGCGCGTGCTGGTCTCCTGCGGCGTCGACCCCAACCGCTACAGCGGGTTCGCCTTCGGCCTGGGCCTGGAGCGGATCCTGATGAATCGTCACAACGTCGCCGACATGCGCGACATGGTCGAGGGTGACGTGCGCTTCACCCTCCCGTTCGGGATGGAGATCTGATGCGCGTCCCGCTTTCCTGGCTGCGTGAGTACGTCGACCTGCCGGCCGGCGAGACCGGCCGTGACGTGGCGGAGCGCCTGGTCCGGGCCGGCCTGGAGGTCGAGACCGTCGAGCAGCTCGGCGGCGACCTCAAGGGCCCGCTGGTGGTCGGCGAGGTGCTCTCCATCGAGCAGCTGACCGGCTTCAAGAAGCCGATCCGGCACTGCCTCGTCAACGTCGGCGACGCCAACGGCACCGGCGAGCCGCAGGAGATCGTCTGCGGCGCCACCAACTTCGCCGTCGGCGACAAGGTCGTCGTGGTGCTCCCGGGCGCCGTGCTGCCCGGTCCCTTCCCGATCGCGGCCCGCCAGACCTACGGCCGCACCTCGGCCGGCATGATCTGCTCGGCCCGCGAGCTCGGCATGGGCGACGACCACGACGGCATCATCGTGCTCCCGCCGGAGTTCGAGCCCGGCACCGACGCGATCGAGCTGCTCCAGCTGGTCGACGAGGTGCTGGACATCGCCGTCACCCCGGACCGCGGCTACTGCCTGTCCCTGCGCGGCGTCGCCCGCGAGGCCGCCGCCGCGTACGGGCTGCCGCTGGCCGACCCGGCACTGCTCGACGTGCCGCCGGCCAACTCCTTCGGCTACCTGGTCAAGGTCAACGACCCGGGCGGCTGCGACCGCTTCGTGGCCCGCACGGTCGTCGGCATCGACCCGACCGCCAAGTCCCCGATCTGGCTGCAGCGCCGCCTCCAGAAGGCCGGCATCCGCCCGATCTCGCTGACCGTCGACATCACCAACTACGTGATGCTGGAGGTCGGCCAGCCGCTGCACGCCTACGACAAGCAGCGCGTGAGCGGCCCGATCACGGTCCGCCGGGCGGAGCAGGGCGAGAGCCTGACCACCCTCGACGGCGTGCAGCGCAAGCTCTCCGCCGAGGACCTGCTGATCTGCGACAACAGCGGCCCGATCGGCCTGGCCGGTGTCATGGGCGGCGCCTCCACCGAGATCCTCGACCCGGCCGCCGGCCCGGGCACCACCGAGGTGATCATCGAGGCGGCGCACTTCGAGCCGGTCGCCATCGCCCGCGCCGCCAAGCGGCACAAGCTGCCCTCCGAGGCGTCCAAGCGCTTCGAGCGCGGCGTCGACCCGGAGGCCGCCCGCGCCGCCGCCCAGCGCGCCGTCGACCTGCTGGTCCTGATCGCCGGCGGCACCGCCGAGGCCGGGGTCACCGACATCGCCGCCCCGCACCCGGTGCGCACCATCACCATCTCCGCCGACCTGCCCGACCGGGTCGCCGGCACCGCGTACGGCCGCGAGACCGTGACCCGGCGCCTGCAGGAGATCGGCTGCTCGGTCGCCGGCGCCGACGTCCTGGAGGTCACCCCGCCGACCTGGCGCCCCGACCTCACCGACCCGTACGACCTCGCGGAGGAGGTCATCCGGCTGGAGGGCTACGACAACGTCCCCGCCCGGATGCCCAACGTGCCCCCGGGCAAGGGCCTGACCGAGGCCCAGCGCGTCCACCGCCGGATCGGCGTCGCGCTGGCCGGGGCCGGCTACGTCGAGGTCAACAACTACCCGTTCCTCGGCGAGAGTGCCTTCGAGGCGCTCGGCCTGGAGCCGGACGACCGGCGCCGGCGCACCGTCAAGCTGGTCAACCCGCTCAACGACGAGGAGCCGGCGCTGCGCACCACGCTGCTGCCGGGCCTGCTCGGCTCGCTGCGGCGCAACATCGGCCGCGGCAACACCGACCTGGCGATCTACGAGACCGGCACCGTCTTCCTGCCCAAGGACGAGCTGTCCGTGGCCCCGCGCCCGGCCGTCGACCGCCGGCCCAGCGCCGATGAGCTGGCCGCGCTGGACGCCGCGCTGCCGGACCAGCCGCGCCGGGTCGCCGTCGCCCTCGCGGGCGAGCGGCTGCCGTCCGGCTGGTGGGGCCAGGGCGCCGGGGCGTCCTGGGCGGACGCCGTCCAGGCGGCCCGTACGGTGGCCCGCGCGGCCGGCGTCGAGCTGACCGTGCGGCAGGGGCAGCGGGCACCGTGGCACCCGGGCCGCTGCGCCGAGCTGGTCGTCACCGGCACCGACCGGGTGGTCGGCCACGCCGGTGAGCTGCACCCGCGCGTCGTCAAGGCGCTCGGCCTGCCGGCCCGCACCAGCGCGATGGAGATCGACGTCGACCTGCTCACCGCGGACGGCGCCGAGAAGGTCAACGGCCCTGCGGTCTCCGGCTTCCCGGTGGCCACCCAGGACGTCGCACTGATCGTCGACGCCGCCGTTCCGGCCGCCGACGTGGAGGCCGCGCTGCGCTCCGGCGCGGGCGAACTGCTGGAGGCCATCCGGCTGTTCGACGTCTTCACCGGCGAGCAGGTCGGCGAGGGCCGCAAGTCGCTGGCGTACGCGCTGCGCTTCCGCGCCGCGGACCGCACGCTGACCGCCGACGAGGCGACCGCCGCCCGCGAGGCGGCCGTCGCCGAGGCCGTCGCCCGCACCGGTGCGGTGCTGCGCGGCGCCTGATCCCGTCAGGCCCCAGGGCCCCGTTCGGACCTCGGTCCGGGCGGGGCCCTTTGCCGTTCCTCGACTTTTCCTGCCTTCCCTCGCCTTCCCTCGCCTTTCCTTGGCTTGACGGAACGTCACCATATCCACTTAACTCATTAACTATGGAACTAGATAAAGATGCCGACCCGCCCCCTCCGATCGAGTTCCGCCTGGACCCGGCCTCCGGTGTCCCGACCTATCTGCAACTCGTGCAGCAGGTCGAACAGGCGCTGCGGATGGGCTGGTTGACGGAGGGGGACCGGCTTCCCCGGGTGCGCGAGGTGGTGGCGGGGCTGGCGATCAACCCGAACACCGTGCTCAAGGCGTACCGCGAGCTGGAGCACCGCGGCCTGGCCGTCGGCCGGCGCGGCCAGGGCACGTTCGTGCGCGGACTGCCCGCCGGGGTGGTGCCGTTGCGCGAACGGGCCGCGCTGCGACGGGGATTGCTGGACTGGATGTGCGCGGCGCGGGCCACCGGGCTGGACGAGGAAGGGATGGTCGCGGTGTTCGAGGACACGCTGCGCGACCTGCGGAACGGAGAGGTGGCGTCATGACGGCGGACACCGTGATCGACTGCGGCGGGATCGGCAAGCGCTACCGCCGTTCCTGGGCGCTGCGGGACTGCCATCTGGCCGTCCCCGCCGGGCGCGTGGTGGCGCTGGTCGGGCCGAACGGCGCCGGCAAGACCACACTGCTGGGCCTGGCCGCCGGGCTGACCCGGCCGAGCGAGGGTGCCATGACCGTTCTCGGCGACCAACTGCCGGGCTCACCGGCGGCGTTGGACCGGATCGGGTTCGTCGCCCAGAACGCCGCGCTCTACCCCGGAGTGCCCGTGCGCGACCTGCTCCGGATGGGCCGGTACCTGAACCGCCGCTGGGACGACGCCCGGGCGCACGCCCACCTGGAGGGCCTCGGCATCCCGCTGGACCGCAGGTACGGCCGCCTCTCCGGCGGCCAGCAGGCCCAGGTCTCGCTCGCCCTGGCGCTCGCCAAGCGCCCCGAACTGCTGCTGCTGGACGAGCCGTTGGCCGCCCTGGACCCGCTGGCCCGGCACGACTTCATGGCGGTGCTGCTGACCGCCGTGGCCGAGGACGGCCTGTCCGTGGTGTTCTCCTCGCACGCCGTCAACGAGCTGGAGCAGAGCTGCGACCACCTGGTGGTGCTCGGTGGCGGCCGGGTCCAGGTGGCGGGCGAGGCGGACGACCTGGTGGCCGGCCACCGGATGCTGACCGGCCCGACCGCCGGGGCGGACGAGGTCGCCGCCCGGCTGCCGGTGGTCCGCGACCGCAGGGCCGGGGCGCAGTCGCACCTGCTGGTGCGGACCGGCGGCGTGGACGCCCCGGTCTCCGCCGGCTGGCGCCAACAGCGCGTCGGCCTGGAGGAGTTGGTGCTCGCCTACCTGCGCGAGCCGACCGCCTCCGCCCTGCCCGGCCCGCGCGGGGCCGTCCGCGCGTCCGTCCGTACGTCCGAGAAAGCGATGCTGTCATGAGTGCCGTCACCGCCGTTCCCGCCGCACTGCCCCGGGCCGGGGTGGTGCGGGCGGCGTGGCTGCGGCACCGGCCCGCGCTGCGGGTGCTGCTGGGCGTCCTGGCCGGGCTCGTCCTGCTGCTGGCCGTCACCGGGTACTTCCTGCACGCCGGGTTCGACCGGTCCGGCGCGGGTGACTGCGACATGGCGACGCGTGCCTGCAACGAACACTGGAAGGGGTTCCTGCGCGAGTACGGCACCGAGCTGATGGTCGGCGCGAACATCGTCTACTTCCTCGGCGGCGCCCTCGGCGCCTTCGCCGGCGGCCCTTTGCTGGCACGGGAGTTCGAGCACGGCACGGTCCGCTTCGCCTGGACCCAGGGGGCCGGACGGACCAGGTGGACGGTGGGCGTGCTGGCCGTCGTGGGCGGCGTGCTGGCCGTCGCGACGGTGCTGGCGGGCGTGGTGACCAACTGGTGGCTGGAGCCGATGGCGAGGCAGTCGGGCCGCTTCACGCCGCTGCTGTTCACGGCCGCCGCGCCCGCCCTGGTCGGCCGGGTCCTGCTGGTCTTCGCGCTGTCCGCGCTCGCGGGCGCGGTGCTGCGGCGGACGGTGGTGGCGGTGGGGATCGGGGTGGCGGCCTCGGTCGTGTCCACGCTGGTCGCCCAGTCCCTGCGGTTCGACTACCGCGCCCCGCTCCAGGACACCTTGCACACGCTGGCGCAGGCCTCGGTCGACCACCGCTGGGAGGGGAGCACGTGGATCACCGACCCGGCCGGGAACCGGATGAGCATCGGGCGGCTCTACGACGCGGGGAACGACTACTACGGCGCCCAGAAGCTGGTGAGCGAGGGCGGCTACTCGGCGCACGAGATCTACCAACCGGGCAGTCGCTACTGGTCGTTCCAGTTCATCGAGCTCGGCTGGATGGCGGCCCTGGCGGTGCTGCTGTGCGCGGCGGCGGTCTGGTGGGTGCGCAGGCGGGCGGTCTGACCTGCGTCTTTGAAGAGCCTTGAAGAGACTTTGTCAAAACCCTTGCGGGGACGGGGAAGGAGGGCTCTTAATTCTCGTTAGGAAAGTTTCCTAACCCCCCGAGGAAACGGAGCATCGTATGCGTCCCCAGCACAACCGTGCCCTCCGCATCGCCCTCGCCGCCGCCCTGGTGGCCGCGCCCCTCACGGTCGCGGCCGCCGGCGCCGCCACCGCCGCGCCGACGTCCGCGACGTCCGTCCAGCTCAAGGGAGTCGGGCTGGACGACCCGCACAAGAAGGACATCGCGATGCAGCTGGTGTCCAGCGCGGAGAACTCCTCGCTGGACTGGAAGGCCCAGTACAAGTACATCGAGGACATCGGCGACGGGCGCGGCTACACCGCCGGCATCATCGGCTTCTGCTCCGGCACCGGCGACATGCTGGACCTCGTCCAGCACTACACCGACCTCAAGCCGGGCAACGTCCTCGCCAAGTACCTGCCGGCCCTGAAGAAGGTCAACGGCAGCGCCTCGCACGCCGGCCTCGGCACCCCCTTCGTCAACGACTGGGCCGCCGCCGCCAAGGACACGGTCTTCCTGCAGGCCCAGAACGACGAGCGCGACCGGGTGTACTTCAACCCCGCCGTCAACCAGGCCAAGTCCGACGGCCTGCGCGCGCTCGGCCAGTTCGCCTACTACGACGCCATCGTCATGCACGGCCCCGGCAACAGCTCGGACAGCTTCGGCGGCATCCGCGCCGCCGCCCTGAAGAAGGCCAAGACCCCCGCCCAGGGCGGCGACGAGGCCACCTACCTCAAGGCCTTCCTGGACGCCCGCAAGGTGGTCATGAAGAAGGAGCAGGCCCACTCCGACACCAGCCGGGTCGACACCGAGCAGTCGGTCTTCCTCAACGCGAAGAACTTCGACCTCAACCCGCCGCTCAAGTGGAAGGTCTACGGCGACAGTTACGCCATCAACAGCTGACGCAACGCCGAGCGGGGCCCGGGAGCAGCACCTCGCTCCCGGGCCCCGCCGCCGTCCACCGGCCGGTGCTCAGGCGCTCGCGGTGTAGTCGTAGAAGCCGCGGCCGGACTTGCGGCCCAGCAGGCCCGCGTCGACCATCCGGGACAGCAACGGGGGAGCCGCGTACAGCGGCTCCTTGTACTCGTCGTACATCGACTCGGCGATCGAGACGATGGTGTCCAGACCGATCAGGTCGCACAGCCGCAGCGGGCCCATCGGGTGGGCGCAGCCGGCCTCCATGCCCTTGTCGATGTCGGAGGCCGTGGCCACGCCCGACTCGAACATCCGCACCGCGGACAGCAGGTAGGGCACCAGCAGCGCGTTGACCACGAAGCCGGCCCGGTCGCGGGCGCGGATCGGCTCCTTGCCGAGCTCCTGGGAGGCGAAGGCCTCGACCCGCTCGGTGGTCACCGCCGAGGTGGTCAGCGTCGGGATGACCTCGACCAGCTTCTGCACCGGCGCCGGGTTGAAGAAGTGCAGGCCGATCACCTGCTCGGGGCGGGAGGTGGCGGCGGCCAGCTTCACGATCGGGATCGACGAGGTGTTGGAGGCCAGGATCGCGTCACGGCGCTCGACCACCTGGTCCAGGGTCTGGAAGATCTTGACCTTGATGTCCTCGCGCTCGGCGACCGCCTCGACCACCAGGTCGCGGTCGGCGAAGTCGGCCAGGTCCACGGTGAAGGCCAGTCGGGCCAGCGCCGCGTCCCGATCCTCCGGGCTCAGCTTGCCGCGCTTGACCGCCGTGTCCAGGGAGTTGGTCAGCCGGGTACGGCCGAACTCCAGCGCCTCGCCGCTGGCCTCCGCCACCAGGACGTCCAGCCCGGCCCGGGCGAAGACCTCCGCGATGCCCGACCCCATCAGGCCGCAGCCGATCACTCCGACGCGCGCGATGTCACTCACTCAGTTGCCCTTCGGTGGTGCTGGGGATCGCCCAGCGACTGGTGACCCAGCGAGCTGCTGGTCAACGGGCCGGTGTGCCGGAATGGGTGCACCGGTCACCGTCCCGACGACGTTACTACTCCGTACCGGCCAGTAGGTCACCCCCTCCCCGGCCGGGTGCCAGTGCGAGCCGTCGTCCGAACGGGTGAGGCCGGGCCCGCCGCCCGTGCGCCCGGGGCCGCGCCCGTGCGGCGGCCGGAAGAATGCCGCGGACGGGGGCCGGGGACGGGAAGGGAGCACACGGTGCCGACGGGATCGCTCACAGGGCAGGTCGCCCTGATCACCGGCGCGGGCCGGGGAATCGGCCGGGAGATCGCCATCGGCCTGGCCGCCGAGGGCATGGCCGTCGGCCTGGTCGGCCGCACCCACGGGACGCTGACCGACACCCTCAAGGAGTGCGCCCGGCGCGGCTCCCGCGGCGTCGCCGTCACCGCCGACGTCACCCGCGCCGGCGCCGTCCGCGAGGCCGTCCGGGTCGTCGAACGCGACCTCGGCCCGATCGACCTGCTGATCAACAACGCCGGCCTGGTCGACCGCGCCGAGGTGCCGCTCTGGGAGACCGACGCCAACCAGTGGTGGCAGGTGATCGAGACCAACCTGCGCGGCCCCTACAACCTGCTGCGCTGCGTCCTGCCCGGCATGGTGTCCCGGCGGCGCGGCCGGGTGGTCAACCTCAACTCCGGCTTCGCCCTGCGCCCGGACGGCCACTACACCGCGTACGCGACCTCCAAGGGCGCGCTGCTCCAGCTCTCCGACAACATGGCGGACTCGCTGGCCCGCCACGGCATCGTCATCCTCGACATCAGCCCCGGCGCGGTCGAAACCGACATGACCGCCGCCATGCCGATGTTCAAGGACACGCAGACCTGGGGCTCCATCCCGTACATGGTCGCGGTCACCGTGGACGCCGCCCGCGGCCGCTTCGACGGCCTGCACGGCCGGTTCATCCACGCCGGGCGGGACGACCTGGAGGAACTGGTCAACCGGGCCGCGGAGATCCGCGCGGCGGACGCCCGGACGCTGCGGATGCGCCCGTACAAGGCGGACGACCCGATGGGCTGAACGGGCCCCTCGGCCGGCGCGCTGCGAAGAGCGGTCAGGCGCACAGCTGACTGGCGGTCACCGGCTTCAGCCCCGCCTTGGCGAGGCCGTCCAGGATGCCCGGCAGCGCGTCCACCGTGCACTGGTGGCCCATGTGCAGGGCGACCACCGACCCGCCGCGCACCGACTTCAGCACCCGGCGTTGCAACTCGGCGGCCGACGGGTCGTTGTAGTCGCGCGGGTCGACGTCGAAGGACAGCACGTGCTCGTAGCCGACCGCCTTCGCCTGCTCGCGCACCGTCCGGGTGGCGTACTGCGCGGCGGACGGGCGGAACCAGCGGCCGATCGAGCCGGTGAGCCGCTGGAGCCGTTCGGCGCACTGGGCGATCTCGTCGTGCACCTGGGCGGCCGTCATCGTCGACAGGTCGAGGTGGTTCTGGGTGTGGTTGCCCAGTTCGTGGCCGGCGTCCAGGATCCGGCGGGCCATCTGCGGCTGCTGGTCGAGCCAGCTGCCGACGACCATCACGGTCAGCTTGATGCCGCGCTGCTCGGCGGCCTCCAGCAGCGCGGTGGCCTGCTTCGGATCGCCGCTGCCGTGGCAGGTCAGCGCCACGAACTTGCTGGTGCGCGGCCCGTTCACGACCTCGACCGGGGTGCCGGCGGCGAGCGGCGGCAGCACCGGCGGCGTCGGAGGCGTGGGTGGGGGCGTCGGCGGCGTCGCGACCCCGGCGGCCGGCTCCGCGCCGGTGGCCGGGTCGGTACCCGCGGTCGGGTCGGCCCCGGTGGGCTGCGGCTCCGGCGGGGCGGACGGCACGGGGGAGGCCGGGCCCTCGCCGCCGTTCCAGGCCGGGTCGGTGGTGTGCTGCGGGTCGAGGGTGCCCGGGTGCACGGCGAGCCCCCCGGCGTCGGCCCGGCGCGGGGTGCCGGAGGCACACGCGCTGAGGAACCCGCTGGCGGCGGTCAGGGCGGCCAGCTGGACGGCGGTGCGCAGTACGGTGCGGCGGTCGGCAGTCATCGGCAGTCAGCATAGGGACGGTGGCCACCCACGGCGATCCGAGGAGCGTCCCGGTACCGCCATTGACGTGCACACACTCCACTGCCCGGGTGTTGCGTAAACCTGAACTCCCGCTGTTTCACCGGCGTGTCGTCGGATACGATCACGGCGCACCGCACGCCACGGGAGGGTGGCCGGGCCGGACGCGGGTCACCCCCGTCGTACCGGGCGGGCCCGCCGACCGCCGCGGCGGTGCCATTTCCGGCAGTGAGCACGGCAGAGGGGGGCGGAACAGGATGCACGAGGACAGCGCAGCCGTCGGCGAGGCCACCGGCACCGACTGGGACTGGGCCAGAGCGGACGACTGGCAGCCGCCGAGCGAGCTCGACACCGGCATCCCGCACACCGCCCGGATGTACGACTACTACCTGGGCGGCAAGGACAACTTCGAGGCCGACCGCAAGGCCGCCCAGGCCGCCATAGCCGCCTACCCCGCGCTGCCGCTGCTGGCCCGCACCAACCGGCAGTTCCTCGGCGACGCGGTGGAGTTCGCCGCCGGCCGGGGCATCCGCCAGTTCGTCGACATCGGCACCGGCATCCCGGCCGTCGGCTCCACCAGCGAGGTCGCCCAGCGGGTCGCCCCGGACGCCCGGGTGGTGTACGTCGACAACGACCCGATCGTCGCCACCCACGCCCGCGCCCTGCTGGCCGGCCACCCCGCCGGACACACCTCGGTCATCGAGGCCGACCTGCGCGACCCGGCCGCCATCCTCGACCACCCGGGCCTGCTCGCCGCCGTCGACCTGTCCCGGCCGGTCGCGCTGATGCTCGTCGCCGTGCTGCACTTCATCCGCGACGAGGACGGCGCCCAGCAGATCGTCCGCACCCTGCGCGACGCGCTCGCCCCCGGCAGCGCGCTGATCCTCTCCCACGGCAGCCCCGACTTCGCCTCCCGGGAGAGCGCCGCCGAAGGCACCCGCATCTACCGCAGCGCCAGCGCCCCCCTGGTGCTGCGCCCGCGCGCCGGCGTCGAACCCTTCTTCGGCGACTTCGAGTTCGCCGGCCCCGGCCTGGTCCAACTCCCGCTCTGGCGCCCCACCCCCGGCCACGTCCCCACCACCGAACTCCCCGAAGGCTGGCAGGACGTCTCCGCCTACGCGGGCGTCGCGTTCAAGCAGTAGCCCCGGTTCACGAGGCGGCCCCGGCGCCTCCCTCCTACGCCGGGACCGGCCTCGCGAACACCCTAGGCTCGGCCACTGACAGCCCGTCACCCTCCCCGGTGCGTACCGGGAGAAATTGGCACGACAGCGCGGGCGGGCCGGTGTTAGCTTCCGCGGCATGGAACCCCTGAACGAGAACGAGATCCGCGCGTCCTTCGTCAACTGCTCCAAGGGCGAGGCCAGTCGGCTCAACCTCCCCCGGGGCCTGGCGGAACTGCCCTGGGAGAACCTGGACTTCCTCGGCTGGCGGGACCAGGGCGCGCCCGACCGGGCCTACCTGGTGGCGTCGTACGGCGGCGAGCCGGTCGGCGTGACGCTGCGGGTGCCGACGATCCGCCGCAGCCTCACCAAGACCAACGTCTGCTCGCTGTGCATCACCGCGCACGCCGGCTCCGGCGTCGCGCTGCTCGCCGCCCGCCGGGCCGGGGCGGCCGGGCGGGAGGGCAACACCGTCGGCACGTACATCTGCGCCGACCTCGCCTGCTCGCTGTACGTGCGCGGGCTGAAGAAGTCCGCCCTGGTGACCAGGCCCGACGAGTCGCTGCCGCTGGAGCGGCAGATCGACCGGACGGTGGGCAACCTGGACGCGTTCCTCGCCAAGGTGCTCGCCGACACCGCGCGCTGACGGGACGCGCCGACACCGCGCGATGAGGGGATCAGTGCCCGCGCAGCTGGTCGAGGTCGCGCCGCTCCCGCTTGGTCGGGCGACCGGCGCCCCGGTCCCGCTCGCCGGCCGTCGCGACGAGTTCGCGCGGCGGCCGCGGCGGGCTGTTGTCGATCAGGCAGTCCGCCGCCACCGTCGCGCCGACCCGCTTGCGGATGAGCTTCTGCACCACGACGACCCGCTCGTAGCCCTCCTCGCGGACCCGCACCTCGTCCCCGGGGCGCAGCGCCTGGGCCGGCTTGACCCGCTCGCCGTTCACCCGCACGTGTCCGGCCCGGCAGGCGGCGGCGGCCAGCGCCCGCGTCTTGGTGAGCCGGACCGACCAGATCCAGCTGTCCACCCGCACGCTTCCCTCGTGTTCAGCCATCCCTGGAGCCTACCCAAGCCGCCTGAGCCCGAGCCTGAGCCTGAGCCCGAGCCTGAGCCCGAGCCCGAGCCCGAGCCCGAGCCCGAGCCCGAGCCCTGAGCCCGCGCCCGCGGCGCCTGCTACGCCGCCTCCGGCACCATCCGGGCCGCCTGCGGAGCCTCCTGGACCGCCCAGCCGTTGCCGTCCGGGTCGTTGAAGAACACGAAGGAGTTCCACGCCTCGCCGTGCCCGTCCACCCGGCTGCCCGCCTCGAAGTGCTGGACCGGGCTGACCTCGACGCCGCGGGCCGCGAGTTCGGCGTGCGCCTTGTCGATGTTCGGTACCACCAGCTGCAGTCCCTTCACGGATCCGGGCGGCGCCCCGATGACCCCGGTGCCCACCACGATGGAGCACGTGGAGCCCGGGGGAGTCAGCTGGACGACCCGGACCCCGTCGCGCAACCGGGTGTCGTGGTCGACCGTGAAGCCGACCAGCTCCTCGTAGAACAGCTTCGCGCGGTCCACGTCCGACACCGGGACCACCACGACTTCGAGCTTCCAGTCCATCGCCCTCACCCCTCTCGGCCGGGCTCTTCCAGTATCCGTCGAAACGGTTCCCCGTCGGGCCGTCGGATAGCCTGAGAACACGATGAATCCCGAGATCACGCCCGCCGCGGCGACCCTGTTCAGCACGCCGTGGGGCGCCTTCGACCTCACCCGCTTCCCCGAGGACCCGCGTGAGCGGCTGCGGGCCTGGGACGCGGCCGACGACTACCTGCTGCGCCACCTCGCGGGCGAGGCGGACAGCGCCGCCGGCACCGTGACCGACCTGGCCGGCCGCCGGATCGTCGTCCTGGGCGACCGCTGGGGCGCGTTGACCACCGCGCTGGCCGCCCACGAGCCGGTGCAGATCGTCGACTCCCACCTCGGCCGGCAGGCCACCCTGGCCAACCTGGCGCGGGCCGGCGCCACCGTCGACCCGGCCCGGCTGCTGACCACCCGGGACGCCCCGCCGGAGCGGATCGACGTCCTGCTGGTGCGCGTGCCCAAGAGCCTGGCCCTGCTGGAGGACCAGCTGTACCGGCTGGCCCCCGCCGTCCACCCGGGCACGGTGGTGGTCGGCGCCGGCATGGTCGCCGAGATCCACACCTCCACGCTCCAGCTCTTCGAGCGGATCCTCGGCCCGACCCGCACCTCGCTCGCCGCCCGCAAGGCCCGGTTGATCTTCTGCACCCCGGATCCGGCGCTGGATCCCGGCCCCAGCCCGTGGCCGCACCGCTACGCGCTGCCGCCGGACGTCGGAGCGGTGTCCGGGCGCACGGTGGTCAACCACGCCGGCACGTTCTGCGCCGAGCGCCTCGACATCGGCACCCGCTTCTTCCTCGGACACCTGCCGACCCCGGCGCCCGGGGCCCGGGTGGTCGACCTGGGCTGCGGCAACGGCGTGGTCGGCACGGCCGCCGCGCTGGCCGGGCCGGGTGCGGAGCTGGTGTTCGTCGACGAGTCCCATCAGGCGGTGGCCTCGGCGGAGGAGACCTTCCGCGCCAATCTGGGCCCGGACGCCCGGGCGGAGTTCCTGACGGCCGACGCGCTGGCGCCGGAGGTGGCGCCCGCGGGCTCGGTGGACCTCGTCCTGAACAATCCGCCGTTCCACTCGCACCAGGCCACCACGGACGCCACCGCCTGGCGGATGTTCACCGGTTCCCGGCGGGCGCTGCGGCCGGGCGGGGAGCTGTGGGTGGTCGGCAACCGCCATCTCGGTTACCACGTCAAGCTGCGGCGTCTCTTCGGGAACTGCCAGCTGGTGGCGGGCAACCCCAAGTTCGTGGTGCTGCGCGCGGTCAAGCGGTAGTCCGGCGTCCGCCCGGTCGGGGGAGGGTCGGTCGTGGGCCGGTGGCGGCCCGGCCGGGCGGACGCAGGGCGGTTTTCGGGCGTTCTTCGGGGTCCTGACCGCAGCTCCTTGCATGAATGTTCCGTGCTGCGTATATTCATGCCACAACAAAGGAGGAACGCCATGGCATTGCGAGTCGCCGTCGCCGGCGCGAGCGGATACGCGGGCGGCGAGGTGCTGCGCCTGCTGCTCGGCCACCCGGAGGTGGAGATCGGGGCGCTGACCGGCGGCTCGAACGCGGGCACCCGGCTGGGCGCGCTCCAGCCGCACCTGATCCCGCTCGCCGACCGCGTCCTCGAACCCACCACCCCCGAGGTGCTGGCCGGCCACGACGCGGTCTTCCTGGCGCTGCCGCACGGCCAGTCCGCCGCCGTCGCCGAGGCGCTCGGCGACAACGTCCTGGTGGTCGACTGCGGCGCCGACTTCCGGCTCCGCGCCGCCACCGACTGGGAGCAGTTCTACGGCTCCGCGCACGCCGGCACCTGGCCCTACGGCCTGCCCGAACTCCCCGGCCACCGGGCCGCGTTGAAGGGCAGCAACCGGATCGCCGTGCCCGGCTGCTACCCGACGGCCGTGTCCCTGGCGCTGTTCCCGGCATACGCGGCCGGCCTCGCCGAGCCGGAGGCCGTCGTGGTCGCCGCCTCCGGCACCTCCGGTGCGGGCAAGGCCGCCAAGACCCACCTGCTGGGCAGCGAGGTCATGGGCAACGTCAGCCCGTACGGCGTCGGCGGCGTGCACCGGCACACCCCGGAGATGGTGCAGAACCTCACCCCGGTCGCGGGCGAGCCCGTCACCGTCTCCTTCACGCCGACCCTCGTCCCGATGCCGCGCGGCATCCTCGCCACCTGCTCCGCCAAGGCGCGGCCCGGCGTGACCGCCGAGAGCCTGCGCGCCGCCTACACCGAGGCGTTCGCGGACGAGCCGTTCGTCCACCTGCTGCCCGAGGGGCAGTGGCCGCAGACCAGCAGCGTCTACGGCGCCAACACCGCCCTCGTCCAGGTCGCGCTGGACGCCACCGCCGGGCGGATCATCGCGATCAGCGCGATCGACAACCTCGTGAAGGGCACCGCGGGCGGCGCGGTGCAGAGCATGAACATCGCCCTGGGCCTGCCCGAGGAGCTGGGCCTTCCCGTGAACGGAGTCGCACCGTGAGCAACAGTACGAACGTGGGCGTGACGGCCGCCAAGGGCTTCCGGGCCGCCGGCGTGACCGCCGGCATCAAGGCCTCCGGCACCCCGGACCTCGCCCTGGTGGTCAACGACGGCCCCGCGCTCGCCGCCGCCGGCGTCTTCACCGCCAACCGGGTCAAGGCCGCGCCGGTCGTCTGGTCCGAGCAGGTCCTCAAGGGCGGCCAGGTGTCCGCCGTGGTCCTCAACTCCGGCGGCGCCAACGCCTGCACCGGCCCGCTCGGCTTCCAGGACACCCACACCACCGCGGAGAAGGTCGCCGAGGAGCTGGAGCTCAACGCCGGCGAGGTCGCCGTCGCCTCCACCGGCCTGATCGGCGAGCGCCTCCCGATGGACGTCCTGCTGCCCGGCGTCGCGCTGGCCGCCCGGGAGCTGAGCGCGACCGGCGGCGAGGCCGCCGCGATCGCCATCAAGACCACCGACACCGTGCACAAGACCGCCCAGGTCACCAGCCCGGCGGGCTGGACGGTCGGCGGCATGGCCAAGGGCGCGGGCATGCTCGCCCCGAGCCTGGCCACCATGCTGGTCGTGATCACCACCGACGCCGACCTGGACTCCGCCGCCCTGGACACCGCGCTGCGCGGCGCCACCCGCACCACCTTCGACCGGATCGACTCCGACGGCTGCATGTCCACCAACGACACCGTGCTGCTGCTGGCCTCGGCCGCCTCCGGCGTCGTCCCGGACGAGGCCGAGTTCGCCGAGGCGGTCCGCACCGTCAGCGCCGACCTGGCCCGCCAGCTGATCGCCGACGCCGAGGGCGCCAGCAAGGACATCCGGATCGACGTCACCGGCGCCGCCACCGAGGAGGAGGCCGTCGACGTCGCCCGGACGATCAGCCGCAACAACCTGCTCAAGTGCGCCATCCACGGCGAGGACCCCAACTGGGGCCGGGTGCTGGCCGCGATCGGCACCACCGACGCCGCCTTCGAGCCGGACCGGCTGGACGTGGCCATCAACGGCGTCTGGGTCTGCAAGGACGGCAGCGTCGGCGAGGACCGCACCCTGGTGGACATGGCCGGCCGCGAGGTCGTCATCACCGCGAACCTCAACGCCGGTACGGCGAGCGCCTCGTTGTGGACCAACGACCTCACCGCCGACTACGTCCACGAGAACAGCGCCTACTCGACCTGATGCCCGACAGGTGACGCGCGCCACCGATGCGCGACACCTGATCCGCGACACCCGATGCGCGACACCCGTTCGGACGAGGGACACCCGTGAAGATCGCACCCAAGGGCGAACAGGCCCGCAACAACACCGCGTTGCCCAAGGCGATGACGCTGATCGAGGCGCTGCCGTGGCTGGAGCGCTTCCACGGCAAGACCGTCGTGATCAAGTTCGGCGGCAACGCCATGGTGGACGAGAGCCTCAAGTCGGCCTTCGCCCAGGACGTCGTCTTCCTGCGCTACGCCGGCCTGCACCCCGTCGTGGTGCACGGCGGCGGCCCGCAGATCAGCGCCCAGCTGGAGCGGCTCGGCCTGGAGTCCAGCTTCACCAACGGCCTGCGGGTCACCACCCCCGAGACCATGGACGTGGTCCGGATGGTGCTGGCCGGCCAGGTGCAGCGCGAACTGGTCGGCCTGCTCAACGAGCACGGCCCGTTCGCCGTCGGCATGACCGGCGAGGACGCGCACACCATGACGGCGGTCAAGCGGTACGCGGTGGTGGACGGCGAGCAGGTCGACATCGGCCTGGTCGGCGACATCGTCAACATCGAGGCCGGCGCGGTGAAGGCGCTGATCGCCGACGGCCGGATCCCGGTCATCTCCTCGATCGCGCGCGGCGCCGACGGCCACGTCTACAACATCAACGCCGACACCGCCGCGGCCGCCCTGGCGGTCTCGCTGGGCGCCGAGATGCTGGTGGTCCTGACCGACGTCGAGGGCCTCTACGCGGACTGGCCGAACTCCGACGACGTGATCAGCCAACTCGCCGCGAGCGAGCTGGAGGAGCTGCTGCCGAGCCTGGCCAGCGGCATGCTCCCCAAGATGGAGGGCTGCCTGCGCGCCGTCCGCTCCGGGGTGGGCACCGCCCGCGTCCTGGACGGCCGGGTGCAGCACAGCCTGCTGCTGGAGATCTTCACCGACGAGGGCATCGGCACGATGGTCGTGCCGGACGACGAACAGACCGTGACCGGGGGACTGGCATGACCGCGAACGAGCAACTGACCGGCCGGTGGCAGCATGCCTTCACCGACAACTACGGCACCCCGCGGATCGCGCTGGTGCGCGGTGCGGGCGCCAAGCTCTGGGACGCCGACGGCAAGGAGTACACCGACCTGCTCGGCGGCATCGCCGTCAACGCCCTCGGCACCGCCCACCCGGCGGTCGTCGAGGCGGTCAGTCGGCAGATCGCCACCCTGGGCCACGTCTCCAACCTCTTCATGGCCGAGCCGACCATCGCCCTCGCCGAGCGGCTGCTGCGGCTGGACGGCCGGGACGGCGGCCGGGTGTTCTTCTGCAACTCCGGCGCCGAGGCCAACGAGGCCGCGTTCAAGATCAGCCGCCGGACCGGCCGCACCCACCTGGTCGCCCTCCAGGGCGCCTTCCACGGTCGGACGATGGGCGCCCTCGCGCTCACCGGCCAGCCGGCCAAGCAGGAGCCGTTCCGCCCGCTGCCCGGCGACGTCACGCACGTCCCGTTCGGCGACGTCGAGGCGCTGCGCGCGGCCGTCACCACCGAGACCGCGGCGGTCTTCCTGGAGCCGATCCAGGGCGAGAACGGCGCCATCCCGCTGCCCGAGGGCTACCTGAGGGCGGCCCGCGAGATCACCCGGGCGACGGGCACCCTGCTGATCCTGGACGAGATCCAGACCGGCGTCGGCCGCACCGGGTACTGGTACGCCCACCAGGCCGTCGAGGGCGTCGAGCCGGACGTCGTCACCCTCGCCAAGGCGCTCGGCGGCGGGCTGCCGATGGGCGCGGTGCTGGCCTTCGGCGAGGCCGCCGAACTGCTCACCCCGGGCCAGCACGGCACCACCTTCGGCGGGAACCCGGTGGCCGCGGCGGCCGGGCTCGCGGTCCTGGACACCATCGAGTCCGAGGGCCTGCTGGAGCACGTCCGCAAGCTCGGCGAGCGGCTGCGCCAGGGCGTCGAGGCGATCGGCGACCCGCTGGTCTCGCACGTGCGCGGCGCCGGACTGCTGCTCGGCATCGTGCTCACCGAGCCGGTGTCGGTGCGGGTGCAGGCCGCCGCGCAGGAGGCGGGCTTCCTGGTCAACGCGGCCGTCCCGGACGCCGTCCGGCTGGCCCCGCCGCTGGTGCTGACCGAGCAGGAGGCGGACGCCTTCCTCGCCGCTCTGCCGGGCGTCCTGCGGGCGGTGCGCGAGGGCGCCCCGGCCGATGCGAGCTGACCGTTGTCCGGGAGAATAACCACATGACCGTTTCCCACTCCGGCCCGTCCGCCGCAGGCCCGTCGCCGCAGGTGCCGCAGACCCGCACCGCGCGGCACCGGCGGATCGTGGACCTGCTCACCCGCCAGCCCGTGCGCTCGCAGAGCCAGCTCGCCAAGCTGCTCGCCGACGACGGACTCGTGGTCACCCAGGCGACCCTCTCCCGGGACCTGGACGAGCTGGGCGCGGTCAAGATCCGCAACCGGGACGGCGCGCTGATCTACGCCGTCCCGGCGGAGGGCGGCGACCGCACGCCGCGCGCGCCCATGGGCGAGTCGGCCAGCGAGGGCCGGATGGCCCGGCTGGCCGGCGAGCTGATGGTCTCCGCGACGGCCTCCGGCAACCTGGTGGTGCTGCGCACCCCTCCGGGGGCCGCGCAGTTCCTCGCCTCGGCGATCGACCAGGCGGAGGTGTTCGAGATCATCGGCACCATCGCCGGTGACGACACCGTCCTGCTGATCAGCCGGGACCCGGCGGGCGGCCAGGCGCTCGCCGACCACCTCATGCAACTCGCCCAGGCGAAGGCGCAGTAGCGCGCCACGACGCGAGACCCCGACGCGTCACGACGCACAACGACGCGCCACGACACGAAACCCCGACCGGTGGAGAACTTCCCCGGCCGGGGTTTTGTGTTTCATACGGAGTAGTGCATACTTATGCCTGTCGCCGTAAACCTGTACGGAAACCCTGTACGTAGAGCTGTAAGGAGAAAGCCGTGGCCGAGCGCGTCGTACTCGCCTACTCGGGCGGACTGGACACCTCCGTCTGCATCGGCTGGATCGCCGAGGAGACGGGCGCCGAGGTCATCGCCGTCGCCGTCGACGTCGGCCAGGGCGGCGAGGACCTGGAGGCGATCCGCCGGCGCGCGCTGGACTGCGGCGCCGTCGAGGCCGAGGTCGCGGACGCCCGCGACGAGTTCGCCGACGAGTACTGCCTCCCGGCGATCAAGGCCAACGCGCTCTACCAGGGCCAGTACCCGCTGGTCTCCGCGCTGTCCCGGCCGGTCATCGTCAAGCACCTGGCCGCCGCTGCCCGCAAGCACGGCGCCACCACCGTCGCGCACGGCTGCACCGGCAAGGGCAACGACCAGGTCCGGTTCGAGGTCGGCATCAACTCCCTGGCCCCCGGCCTGAAGTGCATCGCCCCGGTGCGCGACTACGCGATGACCCGGGACAAGGCGATCGCCTTCGCCGAGGCCAAGGGCCTGCCGATCGCCACCACCAAGAAGTCCCCGTACTCGATCGACCAGAACGTCTTCGGCCGGGCCGTCGAGACCGGCTTCCTGGAGGACATCTGGAACGCCCCGATCGAGGACGTCTACGACTACACCCAGGACCCGGCCGCCCCGCGCGAGGCCGACGAGGTGGTCATCACCTTCGACGCCGGCGTCCCGGTGGCGATCGACGGCCGCAAGGTGACCGTCCTCCAGGCCATCGAGGAGCTGAACGAGCGGGCCGGCGCCCAGGGCATCGGCCGGCTGGACATGGTCGAGGACCGGCTGGTCGGCATCAAGTCCCGGGAGATCTACGAGGCCCCCGGCGCGATCGCCCTGATCACCGCCCACCAGGCCCTGGAGAACGTCACCGTCGAGCGCGAACTCGCCCGCTACAAGCGGCAGGTGGAGCAGCGCTGGGCCGAACTCGTCTACGACGGCCTCTGGTTCTCCCCGCTCAAGCGCGCGCTGGACGGCTTCGTGAACGAGGCCAACCAGCACGTCACCGGCGAGATCCGGATGGTCCTGCACGGCGGCCGGGCCGTGGTCAACGGCCGCAAGTCCGACCAGTCGCTGTACGACTTCAACCTCGCCACCTACGACACCGGTGACACCTTCGACCAGTCGATGTCCAAGGGCTTCATCGAGATCTTCGGGATGTCCTCGAAGCTCGCCGCCCGCCGCGACCTCGCCTGATCCCCTCCCGTCCCCACCCCCCTTCCCCGTCAGGAGCCCACGCGATGTCCGCCGACCAGCACGCCGACCAGACCGCCGACGTCCGCCTCTGGGGCGCGCGCTTCGCCGACGGCCCGTCCGAGGCGCTGGCCAGGCTCTCCGCCTCGGTCCACTTCGACTGGCGCCTCGCGCCGTACGACATCGCCGGCTCCAAGGCCCACGCCCGGGTCCTGCACAAGGCCGGCCTGCTCTCCGACGACGAGCTCGCCGCGATGCTGGCCGGCCTCGACCAGCTGCTCGCCGACGTCCAGGCGGGCACCTTCACCGGGACCGTCGCCGACGAGGACGTGCACACCGCCCTGGAGCGAGGCCTGCTGGAGCGCCTCGGCGCCGACCTCGGCGGCAAGCTGCGGGCCGGGCGCTCGCGCAACGACCAGATCGCCACCCTGTTCCGGATGTACCTGCGGGACCACGCGAAGACCATCGGCGCCCTGGTGCTCGACCTCCAGCACGCCCTGGTCGGCCTCGCCGAGGCGCACCCGGACACCGCGATGCCGGGCCGCACCCACCTCCAGCACGCCCAGCCCGTCCTCTTCGCCCACCACGTCCTCGCGCACGTGCAGGCCCTCGGCCGGGACGCCGAGCGGCTGCGCCAGTGGGACGTCCGCACCGCCGTCTCCCCGTACGGCTCCGGGGCGCTGGCCGGCTCCTCGCTCGGCCTCGACCCGCAGGCCGTCGCCGCCGACCTCGGCTTCGAGGGCGGCTCGGTCGGCAACTCCATCGACGGCACGGCCTCGCGCGACTTCGTCGCCGAGTTCGCGTTCGTGACCGCGATGATCGGCATCAACCTCTCCCGGATCGCGGAGGAGGTGATCATCTGGAACACCAAGGAGTTCGGCTTCATCACGCTGCACGACGCCTTCTCCACCGGTTCCTCGATCATGCCGCAGAAGAAGAACCCGGACATCGCCGAGCTCGCCCGGGGCAAGTCCGGCCGGCTGATCGGCAACCTGACCGGCCTGCTGGCCACCCTCAAGGCCCTGCCGCTCGCCTACAACCGGGACCTCCAGGAGGACAAGGAGCCGGTGTTCGACTCCTGCGACACGCTGGAGGTGCTGCTGCCCGCGTTCACCGGGATGATGGCCACCCTCACCGTGCACCGGGAGCGGCTGGAGGAGCTGGCCCCGGCCGGCTTCTCGCTCGCCACCGACATCGCCGAGTGGCTGGTCAGGCAGGGCGTGCCGTTCCGGGTCGCGCACGAGGTGGCCGGCGCCTGCGTCAAGGTCTGCGAGGCCGAGGGCATCGAGCTGTCCGACCTGACGGACGAGCAGTTCGCGGCGATCTCGGTGCACCTGACGCCCGAGGTCCGGTCGGTGCTCAGCGTGCACGGCGCCATCGCCTCGCGCAACGGGCGCGGCGGCACCGCGCCGTCGGCGGTGGCGGTCCAGCTCGCCGAGGTGAAGGCGGACCTGGCGCGGCAGCAGGAGTGGATCCAGGGCTGACCGCCGGTCTGCGGGGGAGGGGGGGGGGGGGGGGGGGGCCCCCCCCCCCCCCCCCCCCCCCCCTCCGGCGTCCGCACCCCCGGTCGGGCGTAACCCGGCCCGCCCCGGCCCGTCATGCACGGTGTGTGCACTACCCTCCCGCCCGTCCCCTCCGCCGAGGACGTCTTCCTCGCCGAACGCCGCCGCCGCGTGGTCCGCGAGACCGTGGCCGGCCTGCCGGGCCGCTGCCCCGAGCTGGTCGCCGCCCTCGCCGAGGATCCGCCGCCGACCTACCGGGAGCTCTCCGAACGCCTCGGCATGCCGCGCGGCTCGATCGGGCCGACCCGCTCCCGCTGCCTCGCCTGCCTGCGGATCCTCCTCCATGCCGAGCGGTACCCGTGAGCCGCTGGTGACGCTCCGCATGCGGATCACCCCGGAGGCGACTCCGCCCGGGTGACGTTCCGCACGCCCGGCCGCCGCCACCGGCCGCCGCCACCGACCTCCGCCCCCCGGGTGACCCTCGCCACGTCGAACCGTCGCCGCCCCCGGCCACGCCCCGCGCGCGGCGCCCACCAGCCGCCCCACCACCCGCCCCGCCCCCGCGTGACCCTCGCCACGTCGAACGCCCGGAAGGTTGAGAGCAGCTGACACGCGGGTAGAGCGCTGGCGAACGTAGCTCTTGACGGTGCCGCGATCGCTCGGATACTGAGCGTGAGCGCGTCGCCGTCGACCCGGGCACTTCCGGGCCGCGCGGCTGGTACGTTCGTGCGCCACCCCCGGTCAGGGCAGATCCCCGGCCGGGACATCTCCGGCAGGGCATCCGGTGCGTCACCCTCACGTTTGCGCGCCGGGCACGACGATGGGGAGGCCCCAGCACATGGGCATGAGCGTGATCATCTCGGCGGCGGACGCCGAGGACGCGGAGCAGATCCTCAAGCTCCAGTACCTCGGCTACCAGCCCGAGGCGGAGCTGTACGGCGACTGGGCGATCGAGCCCCTGACGCAGAGCCTGGAGAGCCTGCGCGCCGAACTGTCCGGGCAGTACGTCCTGGTCGCCCGGCTGGGCGACGAGGTGGTCGGCACCGTCCGTGGTCACGTCGACGCCGAGGGCGTCGGCCGGATAGGGCGCCTGGTCGTCCACCCGAGGATGCAGCGGCACGGCCTGGGCGGCCGGCTGCTGGACGCGCTGGAGCGCCGCCTCGCCGAGGACGGCCGTCCGGTGACCTCCTACCGCCTGTTCACCGGCCACCGCAGCCTCGGCAACCTGCGGCTGTACACCCGCCTGGGCTACCGGCAGTCCGCGGTCGAGCCGGTCACCGACCGGCTCAGCCTGGTGCACCTGGAGAAGCCCGCCGTGGTGTCGCTCGCCGCGACCGCCTGAGCCCTCCGCCCGTTCCGGCCCGCACGGCGCCGCCACCATCCGGACACTCCGGTGGCGGCGCCGAGCCGTATCGTCGCTGGTGGCGGCGTCGGGTGTCCGCATTGCGGACATCACATCCAAGTAATTGGGTCCAAATCGACCCATCTGATTTACTGGCTCACATGACTGCGACGACGAAATGGACCCCCACCGGCACCCTGCCGGCAGGTGAGCGCGCCATGTGCCGTCGAATGTGTCACCGCTGAGGGCCACCGCCCCCGGCACCCGGTTGAGGGTGCCCCCACCTCGCGCCCCGAAGCGAGACCCGGCGTCGTTCCCGTCCGTGCGAGCGCGCCCAGCCTGCCACACCCCTTCTCCCCGCCTGCCCACCCATGGGCGGGTGGTCGTCCACGACGACTCGTGCCCGTGACTCGCGCCCGATGACTCGTAAGGGCCACGCCGTCGCGCGGCCCGGCCGCGCAGCGGCCACGATCAAGAGGTGGCAGGTCCGGATCCCCCTGGCGAAGCGCCGTGCACGTCGCCGACCGCACCCCGGTCGGGCGGCCGCCCGCCGCCCGCCCCCGACCCACGGAAGCAGCTGTGATCACCACCACGGACCTCACGAAGGTCTACCGCTCCCGAGGCCGCGAGGTGAGCGCCCTCGCCGGCGTCGACCTGCACGTCCGCCCTGGCGAGGTCTACGGAGTCGTCGGCACCAGCGGCGCCGGCAAGTCCACCCTCATCCGCTGCGTGAACATGCTGGAGCGTCCGACCTCCGGCACCGTCACGGTCGACGGGGTCGAGCTGACCGCGCTGTCCGGCGGCGAGAACCGGGCCGGCCGGGAACTGCGGGAGGCGCGGCGCCGGATCGGCATGGTCTTCCAGCACTTCAACCTGCTCTCCTCGCGGACCGTCCAGCAGAACGTCGAGCTCCCGCTGGAGATCATCGGACTGGACCGCACCCAGCGCCGCCGCAAGGCCGCCGAACTGCTCGACCTGGTCGGCCTCGGCGACAAGGCCCGCAGCTACCCCAACCAGCTCTCCGGCGGCCAGAAGCAGCGCGTCGGCATCGCCCGGGCCCTGGCCGGCGACCCCAAGGTGCTGCTCTCCGACGAGGCCACCTCGGCGCTCGACCCGGAGACCACCCGTTCGATCCTCAAGCTGCTGCGCGACCTCAACCAGCAGCTCGGCCTCACCGTCCTGCTGATCACCCACGAGATGGACGTCATCAAGTCCGTCTGCGACTCCGCGGCCCTGATGCGCGGCGGCCGGGTGGTCGAGTCCGGCAGGCTGACCGACCTGCTGGCCGAGCCCGGCTCCGAGCTGGCCCGCGAGCTGTTCCCGCTCAGCGAGTTCGGCACCGGCCACCCCGGCTCGACCGTGCTGGAGATCACCTTCCAGGGCGACTCCTCGGCCCAGCCCTTCGTCTCCCAGTTGGCCCGCACCTACCAGATCGACATCAACATCCTCGGCGCCGCGGTGGAGACCATCGCCGGCCGGATGGTCGGCCGGATGCGGGTCGAGCTCTCCGGCGGCCACCAGGACAACGTGGTGCCGATCGGCTACCTGCGAGAGCAGGGCCTGCAGGTGGACGTACTGGGCGCGGCGGACGGAGCGGTGGCATGACCTGGGACCAGATGTGGGCCCTGATGGGGCCCGCCACGCAGGAGACCTTCCAGATGGTCGGCGTCTCCACGGCCGTCACCGTGCTGCTCGGCCTGCCGCTGGGCATCCTGCTGGTGCTGACCGACAAGGGCGGGCTGCTGGCGAACCGGGCCGTCAACAAGTCGATCGCCTTCGTGGTGAACATCGCCCGCTCGGTGCCGTTCATCATCCTGATGATCGCGCTGATCTCCTTCACCCGCTGGCTGGTCGGCACCTCCATCGGCTGGCAGGCGGCGACCGTGCCGCTCACCATCGGCGCCATCCCGTTCTTCGCCCGCCTGGTCGAGACCTCCGTCCGCGAGGTCGACCGCGGCCTGGTCGAGGCCGTCCAGGCGATGGGCGGCAGCACCTGGACGATCGTCCGCAAGACGCTGCTCCCGGAGGCGCTGCCCGGCATCGCCGCCTCGGTGACCACCACGATCATCACGCTGATCAGCTACTCCGCGATGGCCGGCACGGTCGGCGGCGGCGGCCTCGGCACGCTCGCCGTCAACTACGGCTACCAGCGCTTCGAGACCGCCTTCATGTGGGTCATCGTGGCCGAGCTGGTGATCCTCGTCACCGCCGTCCAGCTGATCGGCGACTTCGCCGTCCGGCGCCTCGCCAACCGCGGCGGCACCGGCGGCCGGACCCGCCTGCTGGGCCGCGCGCCGGCCGCCCCCGACGAGGACCTCGTCGCCCCCTAGACCTCCCGGGTCCGACACCGGACCACGGCTCCCCGTATCACGCAGAAAGGCACTTTTCGTGCGCAACGCCCTGAAGTTCACCAGCATCCTCGCCACCGCCGGCATCGCCCTCTCGCTGGCCGCGTGCGGCAGCTCCGGGTCCTCCTCCTCGGACCCGAACGCGCCGCTCAAGGTCATCGCCAGCCCCACCCCGCACGGGCAGATCCTCAAGTACGTCAAGGACAACCTCGCGGCCAAGGCGGGCCTCAAGCTCGACATCAAGGAGGTCACCGACTACGTGACCCCCAACACGGCGGTGCAGGACGGTTCGGCCGACGCGAACTACTTCCAGCACGTCCCGTACCTGGAGGACTTCAACAAGAAGCACGGCACCGACATCGTCTCGGTCGAGCCCGTGCACCTGGAGCCGCTCGGCGTCTACTCCAAGAAGGTCAAGTCGATCGCCGACCTGCCGGACGGCGCCACCGTCGGCCTGCCCAACGACGCCACCAACGAGGGCCGCGCGCTCAAGCTGCTCGCCGACAACAAGCTCATCACGCTGAAGGACGGCGTCACCACCGCCGCCACCCCGGCCGACGTGACGGGCAACCCGAAGAACCTCAAGTGGAAGGAGCTGGAGGCCGCCCAGCTGCCCCGCTCCATCGCCGACCTCGACGCCGCCGTCATCAACGGCAACTACGCGCTCGACTCCGGCCTGAAGCCCGCCACCGACGCGCTGGTGCTGGAGAAGGCCGAGGGCAACCCGTACGCCAACATCCTCGCCGTGAAGAAGGGCAAGGAGAACGACCCGCGCGTGAAGAAGCTGGCCGAGCTGCTGCACTCCGACGAGGTCAAGAAGTACATCGACGACACCTTCCAGGGCTCGGTCATCCCGGCCTTCTGAGCCGCGGTCCGATTCACGCCCTGACCCCGACCGGGCCCCCGCCGCACCTCGGCGGGGGCCCGGTCGGGCAGGATGCACCCGGGGCGCCCTGGTCGGCGGCGTTCTGACGTACCGTCGTGCGGGCGGCGCACCGCGTGACACCCGGGGCACGGCGGGGGCGTACGGTGTTGTGTTCACGACCCGGCGAGGAGAGACGGCATGGCAGCGAGCTTCCCCGAGACCGCCATCAGCACCGAACGGCTTCTGCTGCGGCCCCTTGCGGAGGACGACGCGCCCGGCCTGGCCGCGATGATGGCGGACGAACTCGTCCTGGCCTGGACCGATCTGCCGCACCCCTTCACCGAGGCGTACGCGACCGAACTCGCCCGCACCCTCGCCCCCGCCCACCGGGCCGCCGGCCGCGGCATCGTCTTCGCCGTCACCGAGCACCTCACCCAGCGCCTGGTCGGCCTGATCGAACTGCGCAACACCGACTGGCGCCTGCGCAGCACCGAGATCTCCTACGTCACCGCCTCCTGGGCCCGCGGCGAGGGCTACGCGCCCGAGGCCGTCCTCGGCGTCAGCCAGTGGCTGTTCGAGGACCGCGACTTCCTGCGCCTGGAGCTGCGCACCGCCGCCGGGAACACCGCGGCCCAGCAGGTCGCCCAGAAGATCGGCGGCATCAGCGAGGGCGTGCTGCGCAGCGCCTGGATAGTCCGGGGCGAGTCCGGCGGGTCCGGCGAGGTCGTCGTGGAGAGCCGCAGCGACCTCATCCTGTGGAGCCTGCTCCCGGAGGACCTGGACGCGCCCGAGCCCGAGCCGCAGCGGGGCGGCTGGCACGGCGACCAGCGCTACGTGCTGCGCGACTGAGCCGCCCCGATCGCGCGAGTCGCCTGTACCGTCCGAGCCGTTCGTGCCGCTCACCCGCCGGCGGCTCGTCACGGACATGTGTGCGAGATGTCGGCGCCGAGGGGATCACACCCGGTAGCCTCTGCACCGGCGCCGCACACCGGCGCGGTTTGTCGGCGCACCGAGTCGCACACCGGGTGACACCACAGGGACACCCCGGGTCGCAGGCCGGTCCGCGCACCGAGTCGAGGGAGAACGGCCGCAGATGGCTGACCGGATCACGGTCATCGGGTGGGACGGCACGCCGCTGACCGAGGCCGCCGGCGCGGCCCTCGCCGCAGCGACC
Source organism: Kitasatospora sp. NPDC058243 (assembly GCF_042882025.1). Classification (NCBI taxonomy): domain Bacteria; kingdom Bacillati; phylum Actinomycetota; class Actinomycetes; order Kitasatosporales; family Streptomycetaceae; genus Kitasatospora; species Kitasatospora sp. NPDC058243. Next base: position 11,816 of record NZ_JBHVWW010000075.1, on the reverse strand, counting down.
CTGGTGGCCGGCGCCCCCTACCAACTGAACGCCCTCCCGGTGCCGGACGCCGCCGAGCGGATCACCCTCGGCAACGTCCGGCAGGCCGCCCGGCGGATCGCCGAGCACCGCGGCGCCGCCGTCGTGGTCGCCGAGGGCGACCCGGGCTTCTTCGGCGTCGTGCGCGCGCTGCGCCGCCCCGAGTACGGCCTCGAACTGGAGGTCCTGCCCGCCGTCTCCTCGGTCGCCGCCGCCTTCGCCCGGGCCGGCATGCCCTGGGAGGACGCCCAGGTGGTCAGCGCCCACGGCGGACGGCTGCGCCGCGCGGCCAACATCTGCCGGGCCCACCCCAAGGTCGCGGTGCTGACCGCGCCCGGCGCGGGGCCGAGCGAACTGGCCCTCATGCTGCGCGGGGTGCACCGGACCTTCGTGGTCTGCGAGGCCCTCGGCACCCCGGACGAGGACGTCACCGTCCTCACGTCCGACCGGATCGCCGACCACGTGTGGCGCGACCCCAACGTGGTGCTGGTGATCGGCGGCCACGGCGGTCCCCAGGCCGGCGGGGTCGACACGGAGGCCGGCTGGCTGGCAGGGCGCCCGGTCGGCTTCCCCGGCGCGGACCGCGGCTGGGCGCTCCCCGGTGACGCCTACGCGGGCGCCGGGCGCGCGGGGGACGAGCCCGGCGCATCGGAGGCGCTCCCCGCGCACGTGCGCGCCCTGGTGCTGGCCCGTCTGGGTGCTCGTCCGGGGGACCTGGTCTGGTCGGTCGGCGCGGGCAGCGGCGCCCTCGCGGTGGAGGCGGCCCGCTTCGGCGCCGCCGTGGTCGCGGTCGAGGCGTCCCGCTCGGCCTGCGCCGGGTTGGCGGTGAACGCGCGCCGGTACGGCGTCGAGGTGGAGACCGTGCACGGGCAGGGCCCCGAGGTGCTGGGCGGCCTGCCCGAGCCGGACGTGGCGGTGGTGGAGTCCGGCGGCCTCGACGTGGTGCGCGCGGTGCTGGCCCGCCGTCCTGAGCGGTTCGTCGCGGTGCCCCGGACCCTCGCGGAGGGGGAGCAGATCCACCGGGCGATCACCGAGGCCGGCTACCGGGCGGACGGTGTGCTGCTGCAGTCCACTCCGCTGTCGGCCGCCGGTGGCGCCGGTGGCGGGCTGGTTCTGGGGGCGGGTGGAACCGGCGTGCTGCTGCTCTGGGGTGAGCAGATCGCGTGAAGGACCGGGGTGCGTCCTGTGGATTCGGCCTGATCCGCCGGGCGCATTCTGCTCCCGCGCTGTGCTGCTGAGGGGTCGTGGTGGGGCCGGGCGGTGATCCAGGTCGCATCCGGACACCGATTCGAGAGGTGACCGTGCTGGGCCGGTAGTGTGGCGTCCTGGGCGGCTGCGGCGGTCGGCGACCCACCCGATTCAGTCGGTTTGTCGCCTTTTTGACGTGGTGCAATCCGGTTTTGCTCGGAGTGTGGGCAATTCGACGGGCCGCGTGCCGGACCTGGAGAATGCCGTAGGGTCCGGTGCGGTCGTGCCGGTTGCTCCGGGTTGTCGTTGTTTCAGATGGTGCGCCGCCCGGTGTGGGCGGTGCGCAGGCCGGGGTGCCGCAGTGCGCCGGAAAGACTTGGGCCGCAGCGCCTCGGCGCGGCGGCCGCGTGTGGTTGAGGGACGGGCCGGTGCAGGCCCGGCCCGTGCGGATGGGCGCTGCGGTCGGTGATCGTGTCGCCAAGGGCGCGGCAGCGGCCTGGAAGGAGCGTTTGACAATGACCGATGGCGGCCACGTCCCGGGCGAGGGACTGCCGGAGCACCTGAACGCCGGGCCGGACACGCTCGGTGGACCGGAGGGCGTCGCGGGCGTTGCACCCCTCCAGGGCGTCGCGACGGACGGCGGTGTGATCCCGAACCCGACGGCGCCGGGCCACGGCCCGGCCGGTGGTGCGATGCCCCCCGGCGCGGGTGTCATCCCGCCGCAGGGCCAGCCGCTGGGCGCGTCCGGCTTCGCCGTACCGGCCCCCGGCCTGTCGGCTTCCGGCGCACCGGCTCCCGGTGTGCCCGGTGAGGGCTGGGGAATCGACCCGGGCGCCCCGCGTCCGGCCTTCCACTTCCTCGACCAGGACGACGAGGACGACGTCCTGCTGATGCCCGGTCCGCAGGGCTCCTGGGGCGAGCCGCTGGCGCCCCTCCCGACCGAGCAGACGCCGCTCGCCCCGCAGCAGGACGGCACGCCGGTCGAGCCTTCGTGGCCGCCGCTGGAGCCGCCGGCGCTCGGCGCCGAGCAGGCGCAGCAGCCGTTCCACGCCGCCCCGGCGCACCCGCAGGCCACGGAGGCGATGACGGCCGCTCAGCCGCCGCGCCGCCCGCTGCACGCAGGCCCGCCGATCCCGGACCCGTCGCTGATGACCGGCCAGGTCCCGGTGCGCTCGCTCGCCGACCGCGGCCCGTCGCAGGGCGGCACGCCCGCGCACGGCATCCCGGTGGTCGGCCGGCCGCCGATGGCGGAGGCCGTCGCCCCGGCGCCGGCCGCCGCGCCGCAGGCCGTTCCGGCAGCGCCCGCGCCTTCGGTGGCGCCGGCGGTTCCCGCGGCGGAGACCCAGGAGTTCCAGCAGGTGCCGCTGGCCTCGTACCCGGTCGAGGCTCAGCTGGCCGTCGAGACGGTCGGGGCGATCGAGGTGATCGAGGTCGTCGAACTGCCGGAGGCCGTCGTCGTCGCCGAGGCCGTGGTGGACGCGGCGCCGGCCGCCGTGGCCGAGGCCGTGGTGGACGCGGCGCCGGCCGCCGTGGCCGAGCCGGTCCCGGCGGAGTCCGGCCAGCCGGTCGTCGACCCGAGCGGCACGCCGGTCGCCGGGGCCGTGGTGACGGCGCCCGCCGAGGCTCCGGTCGAGATCGTCGCCGAGCCCGTCGCCGAGGTTGGCGTCGAGGCCGCCGCGCAGGCCGCGCCCGCGGAGCAGACCGAGGCCCCCGCCCCGGCCGGCCCGCCGCGGCGCATCTCCGCATTCCTCGCCGCGCCCACCGGTCTGCCTCCGGTCGCGGCGGCCGCGCAGGCCCCGGTGGCCGAGGAGGTCGCCCCGCAGCAGCCCGCTCCCATAGCGGCCGAGGAGCCGGCCGAGGAGCCGGTCCAGGCCGCCCCGCCCGTCGAGGCCGCTGGAGCGGTCGAGACCGCCGAGGCCGTGGCGCCCGCGCCGGAGGCGGTCGTCGAGCCCGTCGTCGAAACGGTCGTCGAGGCGGTCGCCGAGACCGCCGCCGGTACGGGCGAGATGCCCTCCGGCCAGGCCGTCGTCGAGCCCGTCGAGGTCGCTGCCGAGTCCGCCGCCGAGGCGGCTTCCGAGCCCGCCGAGGGCGAGCAGCCGCAGGAGGCCGCGCCGGTCGTGGACCAGGCCGTCGAGGCCCCGGTCGAGCCGGTCGTCGAGCCCGTCGTCGAGCCTGAGACCGAGGCCGCCGCAGCGGAGACCGCGCCGCAGCAGGTCGCGGACGCCACCCCGGTCACCGAGGCTGCCGACGCCACCGAGCCCGTTGCCGCAACCGCGGAGACCATCGAGACCGCCGCCGAGCCGGTCGCCGAGACCGCCCCGGCCACCCCGGAGGACCAGGCCCAGCCCGTCACCGAGCCGGCCGCAGAGTCCGCCGAACAGGCCCTTACCGCCGAGGCCCCCACCGTCGAGCCCGTGGCCGCCGAGTCCGTCGCCGAGGAGGCCGCCGCACCGGAGGCCCCCGCCGCCGACCAGGCCGCTGACGCGTCCGTGGCAGCCGAGGCCCCCGCCGCCGAGCCGCAGCCGGCCGAGCCTGCCGAGCAGGCCGTCGAGCCGCAGACGGAGGCATCGACGGAGGAACCGGCGGAGCCGCCGACGGAGGACCTGGCGGAGCAGCCCGCCGAGGAGCAGGCCGAGGAGCCGGCCGAGCCCCGCGGCCCGGCCGCGCCCGGCTTCGGCGAGGCCGAACGCGAGGCCGTCCACCAGGTGATCCGCGAGCGCCGCGACATCCGCAACGGCTTCCGCCCGGACCCGATCCCGCACGAGGTGCTGATCCGCGTTCTGGAGGCTGCCCACACCGCGCCCAGCGTCGGCTACTCCCAGCCCTGGGACTTCGTGGTGATCCGCTCGGCCAAGACCCGCCGGCGGATGCACGCCCTGGCCGAGCGCCAGCGCGAGGTGTACGCGGACTCGCTGCCCAAGGGCCGGGCCAAGCAGTTCAAGGAAATCAAGATCGAGGCCATCCTCGAGACGCCGGTCAACATCGTGGTGACCGCCGACCGCACCCGCGGCGGCCGGCACACGCTGGGCCGGCACACCCAGCCCCAGATGGCCCCGTACTCGGCCGCCCTGGCGGTCGAGAACCTCTGGCTGGCCGCCCGCGCCGAGGGCCTGGGCGTCGGCTGGGTGAGCTTCTTCGACGACGAGGAGCTGGTCCGCGAGCTCGGCCTGCCCGAGCACCTGGAGGTCGTCGCCTACCTGTGCGTCGGCTTCGTCGACTCCTTCCCGGACGAGCCCGAGCTGGAGCAGCAGGGCTGGGCCAAGAAGCGCCCGCTGTCCTGGGTGGTCCACGAGGAGCAGTACGGCAACCGCGCGCTGCCCGGCGAGGAGCCGCAGAGCCTGCTCGCCGAGACCCTGCGCGGCATCCGCCCGCTGGACGCCAAGGCGCTCGGCGAGGCCTGGGACCGGCAGAAGCGGATGACGAAGCCGGCCGGCTCGCTCGGCATGCTGGAGATCATCTCCGCCCAGCTGTGCGGCCTGTCCCGCAAGTGCCCGCCGCCGATCCCGGAGCCCGCCTGCGTGGCGATCTTCGCGGGTGACCACGGCGTGCACGCGCAGGGCGTCAGCCCGTGGCCGCAGGAGGTGACCGCCCAGATGGTCGGCAACTTCCTGGCCGGGGGAGCGGTGATCAACTCCTTCGCCAAGCAGATCGGCACCGAGGTCTGCGTGGTCGACGTCGGTGTCGCCGCCGAACTGCCGGAGGCCATCCAGCAGGGCCGCACCACCGGCCTGCTGCCGCGCAAGGTCAAGCCCGGCACCGCCGACATGACCCAGGGCCCGGCGATGACCCGCGAGGAGGCCCTCAAGGCCATCGAGGTCGGCATCGAGACCGCCCGCGACCTCGTCGCGGCGGGCAACAAGGCGCTGGTCACCGGCGACATGGGGATCGCCAACACCACCGCCTCGGCCGCCCTGATCTCGGTGTTCACCGGCCTCGACCCGGCCGAGGTCACCGGCCGCGGCACCGGCATCGACGACGAGACGCACGCCCGCAAGATCGAGGTCATCCGGGCCGCACTGGCCCTGCACCGGCCCGACCCGGCCGACCCGATCGGCGTCCTCGCCGCCGTCGGCGGCCTGGAGCACGCGGCCCTGGCCGGCTTCCTGCTGGGCGCGGCCTCGCTGCGCACCCCGGTGGTCCTGGACGGCGTCATCGCGGGTTCGGCCGCGCTGGCGGCCAAGGCGATCGCCCCCGAGGTGCTGGCGGCCTGCATCGCCGGCCACCGCTCCGCCGAGCCCGGCCACCAGGCCGCGCTGGCGAAGCTGGGCCTGCGTCCGCTGATCGACCTGGACCTGCGGCTCGGCGAGGGCACCGGTGCCCTGCTGGCCCTGCCGCTGGTGCAGAGCGCGGCCCGGGCGATGCACGATGTAGCCACCTTCGACTCCGCCGGGGTCACCGAGAAGGGCTGACGTCCTCCGTCACCACTCCGCGGACCGGCCCGAGGGCGCGCCGGTCCGCGGAGCGGCGTCACGCCGCACCCGCACCCCGGACCCTCACCCCCGATCAGGAGCACCGCCGATGACCGCGCCCACCCCGCACCCCAGCACCGAAGGCCGTACCCCGTACCCGGTCGGCCTGCTGCTCGCCGGCCGCCGCGTGGTCGTGGTCGGCGGCGGCCAGGTCGCGCAGCGCCGGCTCCCCGCGCTGATCGCCACCGGTGCGGAGCTGCACCTGATATCGCCGGCCACCACCCCGGCCGTGCAGGCGATGGCCGACGCGGGCGAGCTCACCTGGCACGCCCGCCCGTACCGGGACGGCGACCTGGCCGGCGCCTGGTACGCCCTGGTCGCCACCGACGACCCGGCGGTCAACGGTGCCGTCAGCGCCGAGGCCGAGCGCGAGCGGGTGTTCTGCGCCCGCAGCGACGACGCCGCCGCCGCCACTGCCTGGACCCCGGCCAGCGGCCGCGACGCGGGTGCCACCGTCGCGGTCCTCACCGGTGACCCGCGCCACTCCGCCGCTCTGCGCGACGCCATCGTGGACGGCCTGCGGGACGGCTCGCTGGCCGTCCGCCAGTTCCGCGCGCACGGCGTCGGCGGCGCCTCGGGCCAGCCGGGCCAGGGGAGTGTCGCCCTGGTCGGCGGCGGCCCGGGCGACCCGGATCTGATCACCGTGCGCGGCCGCCGCCTGCTGGCCGACGCCGACGTGGTGGTCGCCGACCGCCTCGCCCCGCGCGAGCTGCTCGCCGAACTGCCCGAGCACGTCGAGGTGATCGACGCTTCCAAGATCCCCTACGGCCGGTTCATGGCCCAGGAGGCGATCAACCGGACGCTGATCGAGCACGCCAGGGCCGGCAAGTTCGTGGTCCGGCTCAAGGGCGGCGACCCGTACGTCTTCGGGCGCGGCGGCGAGGAGCTGCTCGCCTGCGCCGAGGCCGGACTGCCGGTCACTGTCGTCCCGGGCATCTCCAGCTCGATCAGCGTCCCGGCGGCGGCCGGCGTCCCGGTCACCCACCGGGGCATGACGCACGAGTTCACCGTGATCTCCGGTCACGTCGGCCCGGACGACGAGCGCTCGCTCACCAACTGGGAGGCCGCCGCGAAGATGCGCGGCACCCTGGTGCTGCTGATGGCCGTGGACAAGATCGGCGCGATCGCCGCGAAGCTCGTCGAGCACGGCCGCCCGGGCGACACCCCGGTCGCGATCGTCCAGGAGGGCACCACCGCCGCCCAGCGCCGGGTGGACGCCACCCTGGCCACCGTCGCCGCGACCGTCGAGGCCGAGCGGATCAAGCCGCCGGCCGTGATCGTCGTCGGCGACGTGGTCAACGTCCTGGCGGCCGCCTTCGAGCGCTGAGCGCCCGGAGTGGGAAGTCGGGCCCGTCGACTTCCCACTCCGACTTCCCCCTCTGGTCGGCCACTCGGCCACTCCGACCGGCTACTCCAGCGGCTGCTCCGTCCAGATCACCTTCCCCGTCGCCGTGTAGCGCGTCCCCCAGCGGTCCGCGAACTGCGCGACCAGGAACAGCCCGCGCCCGCCCTCGTCGGTGGTCGCCGCGTACCGCAGGTGCGGCGAGGTGCTGCTGCCGTCCGACACCTCGCAGATCAGCGCCCGGTCCCGCAGCAGCCGCACCCGGATCGGCCCGGTGCCGTACCGGATGGCGTTGGTCACCAGCTCGCTCAGGATCAGCTCGGTGACGAACGCCGCCTCGTCCAGCCCCCAGGCCGCCAGCCGCTCCGCGACCTCGGCCCGGACGGCGCCCACCGCCGCCGGTTCGGGCGGCACCTCCCATTCCGCGACCTGGTCCGGCGCCAGCACCCTGGTCCGTGCCACCAGCAGCGCGATGTCGTCCAGCGGACGCTCCGGCAGCATCGCCCCGAGCACGTCCGCGCAGGTCTGCTCCGGTGTGCGCGGCGGCCCGGTCAGCGCCGCCCGCAGCAGTTCGAGCCCCTCACCGATGTCGCGCTCGCGGTCCTCCACCAGCCCGTCGGTGTACAGCACCAGACGGCTGCCCTCCGCGAGGTCCAGCTCGACGTTCTCGAACGGCAGCACCGCCAGCCCCAGCGGCGGCCCGGTCGCCAGCTCCGGGAACACCACCCGCCCGTCCGGGCCCACCACGGCGGGCGGCGGATGCCCGGCGCTGGCCAGCGTGCACCGCCGTGCCACCGGGTCGTAGATCGCGTACAGGCAGGTCGCCCCGGTCAGGGCCGCGCCCTCGCCGCTCCCGGCCTCGTCCTGGTCGATCCGGTTCACCAGGTCGTCCAGGTGCCCCAGCAGCTCGTCCGGCGGCAGGTCCAGTGTCGAGAAGTTATGGATCGCCGTCCGCAGCCGGCCCATCGTCGCCGCCGCGTGCAGGCCGTGCCCCACCACGTCCCCGACGACCAGGGCCACCCGCGCGCCCGGCAGTGGGATCACGTCGAACCAGTCGCCGCCCACCCCGGCCTGGGCCGGCAGGTAGCGGTGCGCGACGTCCAGCGCGCTCTGCGGCGGCAGGTTGCGCGGCAGCAGGCTGTGCTGGAGCGTCACCGCCATCGCGTGCTCCCGGGTGTAGCGGCGCGCGTTGTCGATGCACACCGCCGCGTGCGCCACCAGCTCCTCGGCCAGCACCAGGTCGTCCGCCTCGAACGCCTCCGAGCGGTCCGCCCGCCAGAACCGGGCCACCCCCAGCAGCACCCCGCGCGCCCGCAGCGGCACCCGCACCATCGAGTGCACCCCGTACGCCAGCACCCGGGCCGACCGCTCCGGATCCTGCTCCCGCCACCTCGGGGCCTGGGCCAGCCAGGGCTCCAGCCCCGACTCCCCGCTGTGCAGCGCCCCGGCCAGCGGGGTGGCCGGCACCACGTCCAGCACCGTGTCCACCGGGTAGAACGGGGCGTCGTCCCGGATCCCGGCGAGCGCCACGCGGCGCATCCGCCCCAGCGAGGTGCCCGGCGGCGGCTCCTCGCCCGTCAGCACCTGGTCCGCCAGGTCCACCGTGACGAAGTCCGCGAACCGGGGCACCGCGACCTGCGCCAGCTCCTCCGCCGTCCGCGTCACGTCCAGCGAGCTGCCCACCGTCACCCCGGCGTCGTACAGCAGCCGCAGCCGCCGCTGCGCGCCCTCGGCCCGGCCGGACAGCGCCAGCAGCTCGGTGGAGTCACGCAGCGTGGCGACGCAGCCCGGCGGGCCGCCCACCTGGTCGGTGAGCCGGACGTTCACCGCCAGCAGCCGCTCCCCGGCCAGCACCACCTCGTCCGTCACCGGGCGCTGGGCGGTCAGCAGCTCCTCGGGCGCGGGTTCCAGGCCCAGCTCGGTCACCGGCCGGCCCTCGGCGTCCGGCGGCAGGTCCAGCAGCCGCCGCGCCTCGTCGTTGCAGAGCAGCAGCCGACCGTCCGCGCCGACGATCATGACGCCCTCGCGCACCGCGTGCAGCACGGCCGCGTGGTGCTCGTACATCCGGGTCATCTCCGCCGGGCCCAGCCCGTGGGTCTGGCGCCGCAGCCGCCGGCTGATCAGCGCCGTGCCGAGGGTGGCCAGCCCGACCGCGCCCGCGGCGGCGCCCAGCACCACCGGCAGCTGCCGCTCGCTCGCGCTGCTGACGCTGCGCACCGTGACGCCCGCCGAGACCAGCCCGGCCACCGAGCCGTCCGGCGCGTACACCGGGACCACCGCCTGGACCAGCGGGCCGAGCGAGTCGGTGACGCGCTCGGTCACCACCTGCCCGTGCACCGCGGGCAGGTAGGTGCCGACGAACTTGTGGCCGATCAGGGCCGGGTCGGGGTGGGTGTAGCGGACGCCGTCGTCGTTCAGCACGACGATGAAGCCGACGCCCGACGACATCCGCGCGGCCTCCGCCTTGGGCTGCAGGACCGCGGTCGGGTCGGGGGAGCGCAGCGCGTCGACGATGCCCGGCGAGTTGGCGAAGGTCTGCGCGACCGCCACCGACCGGTTGCGGGCCTCGTGGTCGGCGTCGGTGCGCGACTGCACCACCAGCGCCACCGCGGCCGCCGCCACCAGCAGCAGGACGACGAGGACCTGCAGCGCGAACACCTGCCCGGCCACCGACCGGTGCCGTACGGGCCACGGCCGCTTCGCGCGTGGCAGCTGTAGCCGACCGTTTGGGCGCCCACCGGAGGAGCCGGCGGAACCAGTAGCACCAGAGGCCGACGGAGCCCAGGATCGGCCCGGAAAACGGGCCATACGGCCATGTTTGCACCATGGCTGGCACAGGGCCAAGGCCAGCCCGCCCCGCGGCTTGGGCCGTTTGGCCTTCCCCGCCCCGCCTTGGCAAGATCGCAGGGTGTCCGAACCCAGCACCATCACCGACCCCGCCGACCCCCGCCTCGGCGACTACACCGGCCTCACCGACGTCGAACTGCGCCGTCGGCGCGAACCCGCCGAAGGCCTGTTCATCGCGGAGGGGGAGAAGGTCATCCGCCGCGCCCTCGCCGCCGGCTACCGGATGCGGTCGATGCTGCTGACCTCCAAGTGGCTGGAGGTGATGGCCGACGTCATCGCCGAGGCGGACGCCCCCGTCCACGTCGTCGAGCCGGGGCTCGCCGAAGCCGTCACCGGCTACCACGTCCACCGCGGCGCGCTCGCCTCGATGGAACGCAAGCCGCTGCCGCAGGCCGCGGAGCTGCTCGCCGGGGCCCGCCGGGTCGCCGTCCTGGAAGGCCTGGTCGACCACACCAACCTCGGCGCGATCTTCCGCAGCGCCGCCGCCCTCGGCATGGACGCCGTCCTGCTCTCGCCCGACTGCGCCGACCCGCTGTACCGGCGCGCCGTGAAGGTCTCCATGGGCGCCGTCTTCGCGGTGCCCTACGCCCGGCTCGACCCCTGGCCGGCCGCCCTGGAGACCGTCCGCACCGCAGGGTTCACCCTGCTGGCCCTGACCCCCGCCGACGGCGCCGTCGACCTCGCCGGCCTCGCCCCGCACCGCCTCCCCAAGGCGGCCCTGATGCTCGGGGCCGAAGGCGACGGCCTGACCGGACCCGCCCTCGCCGCCGCCGACCACGCCGTCCGCATCCCGATGGCCCACGGCATCGACTCCCTCAACGTCGGCGCCGCCGCCGCCGTCTCCTTCTACGCCGTCACCGCCCCCACCGCCTGACGGGGACGTCGGCCTCCCCTCTCACGCCGGAGGAGCCCCCACGTAGAAAGCGGGAAGCAGGAAGTCGGCCAGGCCGACTTCCTGTGCCGCGCCCTCCCGTGCTCAGCCCGCCGCAGCGGTGGGCGGAGCCGGGGCGGCGGCCGGGGGCTGGGTGGCGGGGCCGGAGGCGCCGGGCCAGGACTCGTCCAGGGTGCCGTCGGTACGGACGGTGTAGCGGGTGGAGGTGGTCGCGCCGGTCGCGGCGACCCGCTCCTCGCGGACGACCGTCCCGCCGTCGAGCCGCCAGGTGGCCGTCGCCTGCGGGTCGGCCGCCGAGGTGCGGGAGGTGGCGGCGACCGGGGTGTCCCCGATGAAGGAGAAGAGCTGGACGAGGTCGACCGGCACCGAGCCCTCGGCCCGCCGAAGGACGACGACCGCAGCCGGGGCGCCCTTGTACCGGGCGGGCAGCACGGAGCTGAGCACGACCTGCGGGCCGGCCCCGACCGACCGGCCGTCCCGGAGCGCGATGCCGGGCCCGCCGGTCCCGTCGGGGTAGCTGCGGTTGGGCCAGTCCACCACCGGCCCCGATCCGTACGGGGGCGCCAACGGGCTGTCGCCCGTGCCGCCGTGTGCGGCCGCAGCCGCGGCGGGCGGGGTGGCCGGAGGCTGGGCGGCGGGGGGTTGGGTGCCGGGGGCTGCGGCGGCGGCCCCGTCCACCGAGGTCCCCGGCACGGCCTGCGCGCCGCCCGCGGCGGGCGCACTGGCGCTGGACCCGCCGGACGGCCGCTGGCCCTGCTTGCTGCGGTTCTCGCACCCCTGGGCGGCCGCGATGGCCAGTGCGACGCCGAGCGTCACGGTGACGAAGACCACGAGCCGTTGCCGCAACAGCCGCTGCCGCGCGTTGCCGGGCCGCCCGCCGGGGGCGGGGGTGTGCTGGCGGTCCCGGGGGTGCCCGCGGTCGCGGGTGCCGGGCCGGCCGGGGGGCGGGGTGTGCGGCCGCTCCCGCAGCGGGCGGGTCACCGGTGTGGCCTCGGGCCGGGGGAGCGGGGCGGTGGCCGCCTGCGAGCGCCGGGCCGCGGCTGCGGCGGCGGCCCGGGAC
>NZ_JBHVWW010000074.1:29372-48553 GCF_042882025.1 Kitasatospora sp. NPDC058243 | reverse complement strand
GGAACAAGAAGGAAAGGGGGCGTCCCTCCTTGCCTTTCTGGGAAGGTGGGGGGGACGGCGTCTGGCAAGCCTGGTCAGCAGAGAAACGGCGGGTCGGTGAAGCGGATGCCGGTGGCGTCGCGCAGGGCGTTGGCGAAGGCGGGGGCGACCGGGTTGAACGGGCTCTCACTCATCGACTTGGCGCCGAGCGGGCCGATCGCGTCCGAGGTGGTCGAGAAGTGCACCTCGGTGCGCGGCACGTCGGCGTACGCGGGCAGGCGGTAGCGGCGGAACGCGGCCGTGGTGACCTCGCCCCGGTCGTCCAGCAGCACCCGTTCGAACAGCGTCGCGCCGAGCGCCTGGGCGACCCCGCCCTCGACCTGCCCGCGGCACTGCATCGGGTTCATCACCCGCCCGGCGTCGGCGCCGTGCACGCTGCGCAGGATCCGGATCTCCCCGGTGTCCGGGTCGACGGCGAGGCGGAACCACTGCGAGTTGAACGCCACCGAGCGCGGCGAGCCGCCCCAGTGCCCGGTGCCGACGAGGTCGACGCCGCGTTCGCGCGCCGCCGTGTGCAGTTCCTTCAACGGGATGCCGCGCCCGTCGCAGTCGACGGCCTCGGCGCCGAGCCGGACCAGGCTGCGCGGGGTCCGCGCGTACTCGGCGGCGAAGTCGGTCAGCCGTTCGGCGAGCGCGTTCGCGGCCCGCATCACCGCCTTGCCCGCGACCACCGTCCCCGCCGAGCCGAAGGCGCCGGTGTCGTGCCGGACGACGTCGGTGTCGGACTGCCGGATCGCGATCCGGTCGACGGTGGTGCCGAGCGCGCCCGCGGTGATCTGCTGGTGCACGGTGGTCGTGCCGTTTCCGAACTCGGCGGTCCCCACGGCGACGTCGTAACCGCCGTCCTCCAGCAGGGCGACGGCGGCGTCGGCGAAGTGCCCGCCGGGCGGGCCGGTGGCGATCATCGCCATGGCGAAGCCCTGCCCGACCAGCCAGCCCTCGGGGGCGTCCACCGCGCTGCGGTCGTTCGCGAGCGCGTCGCGGACGACTTGCAGGCACTGGTCGAGGCCGTAGCTGGCGATGTGCAGGTCCTCCTCCTCGCCGCCGGGGCTGAGCAGGTGCTCGCCGGGGCCGATGACGTTGCGCTCGCGGAACTCCAGCGGGTCGATGCCCAGCCGGCGGGCCAGTTCGTCCATCGCCGACTCCACCGCGAAGGTCACCTGCCCGAGCCCGTAGCCCCGGAAGGCACCGGCCGGCACGCAGTTGGTGTACACCGAGTACGCCTCGACCTTCTTGTGCGGCACCCGGTAGACGCCCATCGACTCGCCGACGCTGTGGAACATCACCGCCGGGCCGTGGTTGCCGTACGCGCCGGTGTTGGACACCACCCGGAAGCTGAGCGCCGTGAGCGTGCCGTCCGCCTTCGCGCCCGCCTTGACGGTGATCGTGAACGGGTGCCGGGTGGTGGCGCCGTAGAACTGCTCGGCCCGGGTGAACTCCAGCTTCACCGGCCGGCGCAGCCGCAGCGCCGCCAGCACCGCGATGTCCTCGGTCAGCATCTCCTGCTTGCCGCCGAAGCCGCCGCCGACCCGGCCCGCCACCACCCGGACCTCCTCCTCCGGCAGGTCGAACAGGGCGCAGAGCGCGCGCCGGGTGAGGAACGGCACCTGGGTGCTGGAGCGCACCACCAGCCGCTCGCCGGCGCCGTCCTCCCGCTCCTCGAAGGAGACGACGCAGCCGTGCGTCTCCAGGCTGGCGTGCTGCACCCGCTGGGTGCGGAAGGTCTCCTGGTAGACCGCGTCGGCCTCGGCGAAGCCCTGCTCCACGCTGCCGATCTCGCCGTGCACCTCGCCGCACACGTTGTTCTCCGGCCGGGCGATCCGGGTCTGCGGCCCCTTGGCGTGCAGCACCGGCGCGCCGGGCGCCATCGCCTCCTCCGGGTCCAGCACGTACGGGAGTTGCTCGTACTCGACGGCGATCCGGCGGCAGCCCTCCTCCGCGGCGGCCTCGCTGTCGGCGACCACCGCGGCGACCCGCTGGCCGACGAAGCGGACGACGTCGTCCAGCAGCCGGGTGTCGTCCGGGTCCTCGGTCGGGTGCTCGTGCCGGGCCGAGGAGTACAGCCGCTCGGGCGCGTCGTGGTGGGTGAACACCGCGTGCACGCCGGGCACCCGCAGGGCGGCCGCGGTGTCGATGGCGACGATCCGGGCGTGCGGGTGCGGGGAACGCAGCAGCTTCAGGTGCAGCAGCCCCGGCACCTCCACGTCGAAGGTGTACCGGGCGGCGCCGGTGACGACCTGCGGCCCGGCGGGCGCGCCCAGGCTGCGGCCGACGGCCCGGCCGGCCTCGGGCTCCTCGGTGTGCCGGACACCGCGGATCGCGTCCTCGATCGCCCGGTAGCCGGTGCAGCGGCACAGATTGCCCTTCAACGACCTTGGGAGGTCGGCGAGTTGCTCCTCGTCCAGGGCACTGGCGGTCATCAGGAAACCGGCCGTGCAGAAGCCGCACTGGAAGCCCTGGGCGTCCAGGAACCGCTGCTGCATCGGGTGCAGTTCGCCGTCCTTGGCCAGGCCCTCCACCGTGGTGACGCACCGCCCCTCGGCGCGCGCCGCCGGGTAGAGGCAGCTGTGCACCGGGGTGCCGTCCACCTGCACGGTGCAGGCGCCGCAGTCGCCGGCGTCGCAGCCCTTCTTCACCCCGAACCAGCCGCGCTCGCGCAGGTAGGTGCGCAGGCACTGGCCCGGGCGGGGCTCGGCGTCGAAGTCCCGTTCGTTGACGCGGATCGAGAAGCTCATCCGGCGGCCTCCTCGGCCAGGTCCGGTCCAACCAGGTTCGGTCCGGCCGTGCCCGGTCCGGTTGTACTCGGCGGGGCCGGCCGGGCGGGGTCCAGTTCGCGGCGGATCTGCTCGGCGAACCGGAAGGTCAGGTGCCGCCGCCAGGCGGGCAGTCCGTGGATGTCGTCGACGTACTCCTCGGGCCGGATGCCGTCCCGGACCGCCTCCTCGACGGCGGCCGCGTTCGGCCCCGGCGGGAACCAGAGCCGGATCGGGCGGACGGTGGCGGCGGTGACGGTGATGGTCAGCGAACCGTCCACCGGGTCGAGGGTGCCGATCAGCAGCGCGCCGGAGCGGCCCAACCCGTACAGCGAGGCCTGGCGGAACGCCGTCCGGGCGGCCAGCGCCCGGCCCGGCAGGGTGATCGAGCGCAGCAGCTCACCCTGCCGCAGGTCCTTGACGCCGGCGCCGGTGACGAACTCCGCTACCGGGACGCGGCGTTGCTCCCCCGACGGGGCCCGCAGCAGGCAGAGCCCGTCCAGGGCGGCGGTCAGCGAGATCATCGGACCGGCGGGCAGGCCGTTGCACAGGTTGCCGCCGACGGTGGCCATGTTCCAGATCTTCCAGGAGGCCAGGAACGCCCGGCAGCACTGCTCGAACAGCGGCGCCGCCGTCCAGGCGGCGGGCTTGGGGTGGCGGGAGAGCTGGGCGACCGTACAGGTCGCGGCGATCTCCAGGCCGCCGTCCGGGGTCGGGGTGAGCGGCTCCCAGCCCATCCGGCCGAGGTCGATCAGCCGGCGGATGTGCGGCTGCGGCTCGGAGAACAGGTACGTCCCGCCGCCGAGCCAGGCGTCCCCGGGCCGCCAGGTGC
The DNA here is from genome assembly GCF_042882025.1 of Kitasatospora sp. NPDC058243. Classification (NCBI taxonomy): domain Bacteria; kingdom Bacillati; phylum Actinomycetota; class Actinomycetes; order Kitasatosporales; family Streptomycetaceae; genus Kitasatospora; species Kitasatospora sp. NPDC058243. Next base: position 44,929 of record NZ_JBHVWW010000074.1, on the reverse strand, counting down.
CGCCCCGGCGGGCGTCGCACAGCTCGGCCACCGTGTTCAGATCCATGTCGCTCCATCGCCCCTGGCCGGTCCCGTTCCTTCGGTACGGCGATTGAAGCCGCGGCGACCGGTCGGGCACGAGTGGGCCCGCACACCAGCCGCACCCGGCCCCACCTGGTCGATCGTCCAACAGCGGGCCCTCCCACCCGCATCAACTTCGACAAGGGTGTCGAAGTTGGTGTGAGGGCCGGGCTATGCTGTCCCGAAGTCCGAGGATGACCCCCCTTGCCCCGTCGACGAACGCACCAGCATGGCGCGCCCGACCGGAAGGAGGCGAGACGCATGGACAGCAGCAGTCCGGGCCGCACCACCCGCCCCCACCCCCGCATGCCCCGGTCCGCCTCCGGCAGACGGTGAGCACGGTCGAGACGGTGAACACACCCGTCACGCACGCTTTCTGACGCAACGTCAAGTTCTCCTGACGCCACGTCCCACACGTCGGCCCTGCCGCCACCGCCGTCCACGGCCCCTTCACCCGCCCCGGTCTTCCCCGCCGAGGAGAGGTATCCCATGACGACGTCCCGGCCCTACCCGCGCCCCGCCGAAGCCGCGGTGCTGCTCACCGTCCTCGCCCTCCTCGTCGCCGAGGAACTCGCCCTCGGCCTGGCCGAGGAGGAGGACCGCCCGGTCATCAACGCCATCCTGATCGGCGCCTCAGGCTCCGGCCTCCTGGCGGTCGGCGCGGTGCTGCTCGGGCGCTGGCTCGACACCCGCCGCCCGCTCCCGTTACCCCCGCCCGGCCCCAACGGCCGCGAGTACAGCGCCCGCGCCCTCGAAGACTTCCCGATGGACGCCGTGCGCCCGCTCCTGCTCGCCCACCAGGCCCCGCAGCTGGGCCAGTTGTACTCCGCCTGGATGCTCGCCCGGGCCGGCCGCCCGGCCCCGTGGATCGCCCGCCGACTCGCCATCCCGCTCGACGCCGCCCACCTCCTCGTCGACGCCGCCCGCACCCGCCACGACTGAGCCGGCGGCGTCAGCGGCGCCGGCCGGGCGCCCCCGCGCCCGCCTGCGCCAGCAGGAACGGCACCAGGCCGCGCTCCGCCAGCGCCGACCGCCAGGCGTCCCGCGCCAGCCCCAGCTCCCCCAGGACGCCGGCCTCCCCGCCGGACTCCGCCGACCTCGACCGCGAGGCCGCGCCCAACAGCCCCAGTCCGCCCACCAGCAGGCTCACCGCGGCCACCCCGGCCGCCACCCACCCGGCGCCCACCAGTGCGTGCCCCAGCACCTCGGCGTCGTCCGCCAGCCCCAGCGCGTACCCGAGCAGCAGGAGGATCGCGGCCGCCACCCCGGCGATGATCGGCACGATCACCCCCAGCACCCCCCACCACCCGGACACCCGCTGCCGCCCCGGCTCGTCCACCGGCAGCCGCGCCACCGCGTCCTGGTCCGCCCGCAGCGCCGCGTACCGCTCGTACTCGGGCGCCGCCGCCGCCAGCACGAACTCCGCGTTCTCCCGGGCGCACCGCCGCAACCGCTCCACCCCCGGCCCCTCGTCCCCCACCGCACGCAGGGCCGCCCGCACCTGCGACCCGGCCAGCGCCCTCCCCAGCTCCGTCTCGAAATCGGCCCGATCCTGCTGCGGCAGTCGAAGCGGCCTGTCCATGCCGTGCCCCCGTTCGCTGTTCTCCATGTTCTACAGAACTGTAGAACATGGCAGCGGATAGCAGCAGCCCCGTTCACCTGTGGGCTTGCGATTCAGGAGCGGCCGGCACCCGGCGCCCACGCGGCCGACGGACCGGTCGACTCAGGACACCGTCAGGATCCCCCGCATGAAGTGGTGGAGGGTGCACAGGTACGAGGAGGCGCCCGGCCGGGCCGGCGCGGTGAAGGTCGCGGACGCGCCCGGGGCGATGGTGCCGGTGTCGAAACTGCGGTCCTGGGCGGTGAGGGTGTGGTCGACGGTGTCGGCGTTGCGGACCGTGACGACGGCGCCCGGGCGGACGGTGAAGTTCGCCGGCTCGAACACGAAGTCCCTGATGGCCACCGCCCCCGGGGCGGGAGCGGTGGCCGAGGACGGCGAGGCGGCCGGGGCAGCCGGAGTCGCCGGGGTCGCCGAAACGGACCCGGTCGGCCCCGGGCCTGAAGCCGAGCCCGAATCCGGGCCTGCGTCCTGGCCTGAATCCGGGCCGCCCACGCTGACGGAGCAGGCGGCGAGGGCGGCGCCGAGGAGCACGGCGGCCACGGCCCGGGCCCGCGGACGCATCAGGAGCTGAAGAGCGAGACCCGCCGGGCGTCGGAGGACGCGGGCGGGGTGGCGCCGAGGTCGGAGACCGTGGCGATCAGGACGGCGTCCGCGCCCGGGATCCAGTTGACCGTCTTGGACTGGACGACGAGCTGCCGCTGCCGCGCCGTCCCGTCGCAGATCACGTCCGCCTCGGCCGTCCGGCTGGAGCCGAAGGCCATCGAGGAGGTGTCCTCCGGGTCCCGCTGCTCGACCGAGACGGTGAGCGACCGGGCCTCCTCCGCGACCCCGCAGACGTACTCGACGTCGACCCGGACCCGGCCGGGGACCTTCGGGTCGATCCGGGCCTCACCGAGAGTGACGCCCGTGGGGGCCGAGTCCCCGTCCCGCACCCGGGCCGGGGCGGCCACCGAAGCTGCGGCCGGCGCCGGATCGGCGGCCAGGGCGGGTGCCGTGAGCCCGCCGAGGGCCGTGGTGAGGGCCGTCACAATGATCCACCGCTGCACTGCCAACCTCCCATAACTGAAACCGTGTTGCGGCCGACGCTAACCGCCCCGCCAGTGGCCCGCGCGCCGAGGCGGGCACCCGTCGCACGGACAGCCCAGCCACAACGGCGACCCGCCGTCACCAACGGCCCAACCCGCCGCCCGACCGACCGTCACACCGGACCGGCCCGCCGCGACGACCCTCCGTCACCACCCGCCCTGCATGGACCAGCGCCCCTCGGCCGCCCGCCCCAGGGCCGCCTGAACGGACGAAGGGCCCGCCGCGCGGTACGCGCGACGGGCCCGGGGCGGCGCAGTGTTCGAGCTCAGGACGCGGCGAGCTCACGGCACCGCAGGCTCAGGGCACCGCAGGCTCAGGACGCGGCGAGCCAGGCGGCCGGGCCGCCGACCTGGGCCCAGGTGGTGCCGCCCAGCCACTTGAAGACGCCGCCGCGGTCCGGGCTGAGCCCGTACACGGTGCCGGCGCCGTCGATGCTGAACTCCGCACCGGGGCCGCCGATCCGCGACCAGCTGTTGGGCGCCCCGCCGTAGCGGAAGACGTCACCGCTGGTCGGGTCGGTGGCCAGCAGGGTGCGGCCGCCGCCGGCCACGATGCTGCCGGCCGGGCCGCCGACCTGGGCCCAGTTGGCGCCGCCCTGCCACTGGAACACGCCACCGCGGTCCGGGGTGAGCCCGTACACACCGCCCGCGTCGTCGACGGCGAACTGGGCGCCGGGGCTGCCGATCCGCGACCAGCTGTTGGGCGCCCCGCCGTAGCGGAAGACGTCACCGCTGGTGGGGTCGGTGGCGATCAGGGTGTTGCCGCCGGCGACGATGCTGCCGGCCGGACCCCCGATCTGGGTCCAGTTGGTACCGCCCTGCCACTGGTACACGCCGCTGCGGTCCGGGCTGAGCCCGAAGACGTGTCCGCCGCCGTCCACGGCGAACTGGGCACCCGGACCGCCGATCCTCGTCCAGTTGTCGGGGCTCCAGTTGTACGCGTAGAGGTCGCCGGTGGCCGGGCTGGTGGCGACCAGACCGCCACCGCCGGAGACGATGGTGGCGGCCGGGCCGCCGACCTGGGTCCAGGTGGCGCCGTTCCAGTTGAAGACGGCGCCGCGATCGGGGGCGAGCGCGAAGAGGGCGGTCGAGACCGCGATCGGGGCACTCGGCCGCGCGACGGACGCGGCCGCGCTCACCGGTGCGAGTGCGACGGCGGACGCGGTGGTGGCCTGGGCCGGGCCCGCCAGCAGCGGGGCGGCTCCGAAGGCGAGCGCCAGGCCGGTGAGGAGGAGTTTGCGGGTCGTGGCACGGAGGTGCATCGCTTCCAACCTTCTGATGGTTTGGGAGTGCGAGTGGCACGTGCTGTTGATCCGAGCGGCTGATCCGAACTGCCTACAATAGACATGGACATGCCATACGCCAGTCTTGCCTACTGCTCCACGGCCTGTCCTACGACGAACTGCGGATTGTCCGCCGCACCCGGGTGCGGTACAAGGCGCCCCCGGGCCGCCGCGCCCTCCACGCGGCGGGCCCCTCAAGGACGCGAGGCGTCACCGGCGCCCGGCGCCGACCTCGGAGCCGGTGCGCTCGTCCTCGCCCTGGTCGTCGCTCCGGTTGTCGTTCTGGTCGTCGTTCCGGTCCCGGTCGCCCCAGCCGTCGCTGCGGTCGCGGTACAGGGTGAAGCGGTCGAAGAGCACCGGCGTCGGGAACGGGTTGGCCGCGGTGGCGGACGGGGAGTGGTAGTAGCTGACGGTGATGGTGGTGCGGCCGCCCGGCACCGGCCCGGGGTCGACGTCGAAGACTGCGACGCCGTACGGGAAGGCGGTGTCCGGGTCGGTGACCGCGGACCAGTGGGCCTTCTCCTTCGCGTCCGGGTCGGCCTTGAAGGTGAGCCGCTGGGTGCGCACGGAGGCCTGGCGGACACCGTCCGCGTCGGCGGGCAGGTAGACGTCGTCGTGGCCGGCGGTGCCGCCGCCGCCGAGGATCAGGTGGACGGTGCCCTGCGAAGTGTCGATCCGGCGCAGGTCGTCGTCGGCGACGGCCGGGGTGAGCAGGCCGCCCGGCTCGGTGCCGCGGACGGGGTGGGTGCGCTCGTAGTCGTGGTCGTGCCCGGCCAGGACGAGGTCGACGGAGTAACGGTCGAGCAGCGGCAGCAGCTTCTCGCGGATGCCCATGTCGCCGCCGTGGCTGGCGGCCGAGGAGGACATCGCGAACTGGTGCAGGTTGACGACGACCCAGTCCACCGCGCGGCCGCGCCGGGCGCGCGCCAGGGTGCGTTCCAGCCAGCGGAGTTGGGCGCCCTCGCTGTAGTCGCTGATGTAGATGGACCGGCCGGTGGCCGGGTCGAGGCTGGCGTCGTCCTCGACGGCGATCTCGTTGCCGTCGAGGCTCACGAACAGCACCGAACCGACCTGGAAGCTGTACCAGTTGCCGCAGTAGTCGCGGGTGCCGTTGTCGGGCAGTTCGAAGCGGGTCAGGTAGGAGGCGTAGCCGAGGTCCCCGCCGCCGGCCTCGACCTCGTGGTTGCCGGGCGCGGGCATCCAGGGCCGGCCGGCGGCCGACTTGGCGAGGTTGTTCATGAACGCGTTCCAGCACTGCGGCTGGCGCTGCGGGTTGTTGTTGGCGTACGCGAGGTCGCCGTTGAGCAGGTGGAACAGCGGCGCGAACTGCTCGACCTGGCGGACGGCGGCGGCGCCGTGGATCGAGGACTTGCTGAACACGTTGTCGCCGGTGCCGAGATCGCCGAAGCTGGTGAAACGGAACGCGGCCCGGCCGCGCGCGGGCGCGGTGCGGAAGGTGCCGCGCACCGGGCCGGAGCCGTCGTGCAGCACCTCGTAGACGTACGTGGTGTCGGGCCGCAGGCCGTCCAGGCGGACGTGGTGGGTGTACGTCTCGACCTTGTTGAGCCCGTCGACGTAGGTGCGGGTCTCGGCGTCCACGGTGTGGCCGGCGCCGCCGCGCGGGGTGCCGATCCGCACCCGGGGGCGGCGCACGGTGGCGGCCGTCGCCCAGGAGACGGTCATCTCGCGGGACGGCTCGTTGCCCCACTGGAGGTGGATCTGCTCCGGTCCGGGGGTGCCCGCCAGGGCCGGCTGCGTCCAGAGGAGGGTGGACGCGGGCAGCGCGGCCAGCGCACCAACCGCGGTACCCGTCCGAAGGACCGTTCTGCGCGAGGGATGTGACACTGTCGCCTCCAAGGCTCCGGGAAACGCCCAGGAGAGTCCCAGCCGAACCGGGCGCCCGGGCCACCGGCGAAGGTTCTTCCGGCGAACGTCAGTTGAACGCCGGATCGGATCGGGCGGCGATCAACCGTGACACCGGTCAGGCCGGTTACACCAGTTACGCCGGTTACACCGGTTACGCCTGTCACACCGGTTACGCCGGGAGGATTACCGATCCCTGACGGCCGGTCCGTCCACGCCCGATCCGCGGCCCCGCGCGGCTAGCGTCGGCGGCATGGAGATTCTGGTCACCGGCGGAGCCGGGTTCATCGGGTCGGCCGTGGTCCGCGCGCTGGTCGCGGCCGGGCACGGGGTGCGGGTGCTGGACGCGCTGCTGCCCGCCGTCCACCCCCCGGGGCGGGCACCCGAACTGCCCGGGGGCGTGGCCTTCGAGCAGGGGGACGTCCGGGACGCCGCCGCCGTGCAGCGGGCGCTGGCCGGGGTGGACGCGGTCTGCCACCAGGCGGCGATGGTCGGCCTCGGGCTGGACCTCGACGACGCCCCCGCCTACGCGGGCTGCAACGACCTCGGCACGGCCGTCCTGCTCGCCGCGATGGCCCGCAGCGGCGTCCGCCGCCTCGTCCTGGCCGGCTCGATGGTGGTGTACGGGGAGGGCCGCTACCGCTGCCCCGCGCACGGCGACGTCGCCCCGGGCCCGCGCCGCCCGGCCGACCTGGAGGCCGGGCGCTTCGAGCCGCCCTGCCCGGCCTGCGGCCGCGCCCTGAGCCCCGGCCTGGTCGCCGAGGACGCCCCGGCCGACCCGCGCAGCGTGTACGCGGCCACCAAACTCGCCCAGGAGCACCTGGCCTCCGTGTGGGCCCGGGCCTGCCAGGGCGCCGTCCTGACGCTCCGCTACCACAACGTGTACGGGCCGGACATGCCGCGCGACACCCCGTACGCGGGGGTCGCCTCGCTGTTCCGCTCGGCGCTGGCCCGGGGCGAGGCCCCCCGGGTGTTCGAGGACGGCGGCCAGCGCCGCGACTTCGTCCACGTCGAGGACGTCGCCGCGGCCAACCTCGCCGCGCTGGAGGCCCTTGCCGCCCGCGCGCCGGGCAGCTCCCGCGCCTACAACGTGGGCAGCGGCGAGGTCCGCACGATCGGCGAGACGGCCGGGGCGCTGGCGGCGGCGTACGGCGGCCCGGCACCGCTGGTGACCGGCGAGTACCGCCTGGGCGACGTCCGGCACATCACCGCCGACTCCTCCCGGCTGCGCGCCGAACTCGGCTGGCGCCCGCAGGTGCCGTTCTCCGCCGGGATGGCCGAGTTCGCGGCGGCGCCGCGGCCCGGCGCCGCACCTGACTGCCCGTCCGATGTCGGCCGGAACTCGCCGGTGAAGAGCGGAGGATGGGGCTAGCCTGGCGGCATGGTTGCAAACTACAAGGGAGATGTGGCCGTGAACGACCAGGAATTCGTCAGCGCACCCGCCCTGATCCTCCGGTCCCTCTCCGCCGACCCCGGCCGGCGGGCCATCGTCACCGCCGACGGCGTCGAGATCACCGCCGGCGACTTCGCCGCCGCCACCTACCGCCTCGCCCACGAGCTCATCGCCCGGGGCGTCACCCGCGGGGACACCGTCACCCTCCTCACCGGCAACACCGCCGAGGCGCTCGGCGCCCGCTACGCCGCGGGCCTCGCAGGTGCGCGGGTGGTCACCCTGTACGACGGCATGAGCACCCCGGTCCTGGCCGAGGTCGCGGCGAGCGTCGACGCCGCCGTCCTCCTCGTGGACGCCGAACGGTACACGGAGGCCGCCGAGTTGCTGCCCCTGATCGACGTGCCGACGGTCCTGCGCCTCGGCGCCGGACCGGCGGCCGTCGGCGAGGACGTGATCGCCGCCGCCGCGAACCGCCCCGCCGAGCCGCCCGCCGTCCGGATCGGCCCGGACGACGACCTCGGCATCCGCCACACCGGCGGTACCACCGGGATCCCGAAGGGCATCGTCAGCCTGCACGGCCCCTACCGCGGCGTCTTCGACACCTCGTTCGGCTCCGCCGGCACGGCCGACGAGGCGCCCCGCTTCCTCGCCGCCACCTCGCTCGCCCACCTCGCCGGGATCTTCTCCGACCTGACGCTCCACCACGGCGGCACGGTGGTCCTCCAGCGCACCTTCGACCCCGGCGAGGTCCTGGCCGCCGTCGAGCGCGAGCGCATCACCAGCCTCTGGGCGCTGCCGCCGCTGCTCTACCAGCTGCTCGACCACCCGGCGATCGGCCGCACCGACCTGTCCAGCCTCCGGCAGATCATGTACGGGGGCTGCGCCGCCTCGCCCACCCGGATCCGCGAGGCGCTCAAGGTGTTCGGGCCGGTCCTGGTAGGCATCTACGGGATGTCCGAGGCGCAGCTGATCTCCTTCCTCACCCCGGAGGGGCACGACCGGATCGCGCAGGGCGGCCAGGTCTCGGTCGGCCGGCCCCTCCCGGGCGTCGACGTGGAGATCCGCGCCGAGGACGGCACCGGGCTGCCGACCGGAGAGCAGGGCGAGGTCCACATCCGATCGGCCGGACTCATGGCCGGGTACTGGAAGCGGCCCGACCTGACCGCCGAGGTGCTGCGCGACGGCTGGCTGAACTCCGGCGACGTCGGCTACTTCGACGCGGACGGCTACCTCTACCTGGCCGACCGGGTCAAGGACCTGATCATCGTGGTCGGCGGGCACGTCTACCCGTCCGAGGTGGAGGACCTCCTCCTCACCCACCCGGCGATCGCCCGCTGCGCGGTCTTCGGCGTGCGCGACGCGCAGGAGGCGGAGCACGTCCACGTCGCCGTCGTTCCCGCTCCGGGGCAGCAGCCCGAGTTGGCGGACGTCCAGGCGTTCGTCACGGCCCGCAAGGGGCGGATCTACGCGCCGGAGGCCCTGCACCTCGTGGACGAGATCCCGCTGACGTCGGTCGGCAAGCCGGACAAGAAGCGGCTGCGCCAGGCCGTGGCCGAGTAGGCCGAGTAGGCCGCGCGCTCGAAAGGCGGACCCCGGGACCTGCCTCGTCATTCCCTCCGGGCGCGCGGCGCGGGCAGGGCGATCTCGAAGCAGCAGCCCCCGGCGACGTTGCGCACCTCCGCCCGCCCGGCGTGCGCCTCGACGATGCCGCGCACGATGGCGAGCCCGAGCCCGGCACCGCTCTCGCCGGGCTCGCCGGCGGCCCGGCCGTCGTCGCGGCGCGGCGTGCGGGCGGAGCCGCCGCGCCAGCCCGTCTCGAACACCCGGGGCAGGTCCTGTTCCGGGATGCCGCCGCAGCCGTCGGTCACCGACAGCACCACCTCGTCGGCCTCCCGCCGGGCGGCGACGGCCACCACGCCGTCCGCCGGGGTCGAGCGGATCGCGTTGACCAGCAGGTTGCCGAGCACCCGGGTGATCTCCCCGCTGTCCACCTCGACCGGCTCGGCAGCCGCCGGCTCGTCGGCCACCTGCCGCCCCTCCAGCCGGACGCCGCGCCGCCGGGCCAGCGGGTACGCCCCGGCGAGCGCGTCGTCCACCAGGTCGTACACCGAGACCCGGGTGAGCGAGAGGGCGAGCGCGCCCGCCTGGATCCGGGAGAGCTCGAACAGGTCGTCCACCATGCCGGTGAGCCGTTCGACCTCGGTGCCGATCCGCACCAGGTAGCGGTCGGGGTCCTCGGCGACGCCGTCCTCCAGCGCCTCGGCCATCGCCCGCAGGCCGGCCAGCGGGGTGCGCAGGTCGTGCGAGATCCACGCGACCAGCTCCCGGCGGGAGTGCTCCAGGGCCTGCTCGCGCGCCCGGGACTCCGCCAGCCGGGCACTGGTGGCGGCCAACTCCTCGCTCAGCGCGGCGAGTTCCGCGCCGAGCGGATGGTCGGGCGCGGTGAACCCGGCGTCGCTGCCGACCGTCCGGACGGCCTCGGTCAGCGCCCGGCTGCCGGCCACCACCTGGCGGCCGAGCAGCGCGGCGGTGAGCAGCGAGACGACGGCGCCCATGCCGAGCACCGTGATGACCACGCCGAGGTCGTGGGTGGACAGGAACATCGCCTGCGCCACGGCGAACGTCCCGGAGGTCACCGCGAGGACGGTCACGACCGCCACGCAGAACAGGGACAGGGCGACGGAGCGGCGGCGCAGCAGCCGGATCGCCGCCCAGCCGAGCAGGCCGGCTCCGCCCGCGCCGAGGGCGGCGAACAGGGCGATCAGCAGCAGGTCCTTCACTCCGCACCGTCCTGCGGGCAGACCCGGTCGCGGGGCGCCGGGTCGCGGGGCGCCGGATCGTAGCGGTAGCCGACGCCCCAGACGGTGCTGATCAGGGCGGGCGCGGCCGGGTCGTCCTCGATCTTCTCGCGCAGCCGCCGGACGTGGACGGTGACGGTGGAGAGGTCGCCGAAGTCCCAGCCCCAGACCCGCCGCATCAGGCTCTGCCGGGAGAACACCGTGCCGGGGTGCCGGAGCAGGAACGCCAGCAGGTCGAACTCCCGCAGGGTGAGGGCGAGTTCGCGCGCGCCCCGGTGGGCGCGGCGGGCCTTCGGGTCGAGCGTGACGTCCCCCGAGCGCAGCACCCCGCCGACCGGCCCGCCGACCGTCCCGCCGGCGGCTCCGCTCCCCGCCCGGGCGCGGCGCAGCACCGACTGCACCCGCAGCACCAGTTCGCGCGGGCTGAACGGCTTGGTGACGTAGTCGTCCGCACCCAGCTCCAGGCCGAGGATGCGGTCCGCCTCGTCGCCCTTGGCGGTGAGCAGCACCACCGGCAGCGCGGCGCCCCCGGCGGAGGCCCGCAGCCGGCGCAGCACCTCCAGCCCGTCGAGGCCGGGCAGCATGAGGTCCAGCACCAGCAGGTCGGGGCGGGTGCGCTCGGCGAGGTCCAGGCCCAGCGCACCGTCGGCGGCCCGGTCCACGTGGTGCCCGGCGCGGGTGAGGTAGCCGGCGACGACCTCGGCCACGGTCGGGTCGTCGTCGATCACCAGGATGTGCGAGGTGTCGTTCACCTCGCCGAGGATAGGAGGCCTCGGCGGTGGACGCGGACGGAAGCGGGCCCGCGTTCGCGTTCCGTAAGATCCGCCGCCCACCCGTAGCCCGCCCCGGCCTACCCGACCCGACCCGGCCCGATCCGCCGGACGGGTCAGCCGCCGAGGCGTCCGACTTCCGTAAGGCTGCGCCGCCGCCGCACCCCGCCGTCCCGCACTTAGCGTGGCCGGGTGACTTCACCCACCTCCCCCGTCTCCCCCGTCGACGTCGTGCTGCCCTGCCTCGACGAGGCCGCCGCGCTGCCCTGGGTGCTGGGGCGGATCCCGGACGGCTGGCGGGCCGTCGTCGTCGACAACGGCTCCCGGGACGGCTCCGCCGACCTCGCCCGCTCGCTCGGCGCGACGGTGGTCGAGGAGCCCCGGCGCGGGTTCGGCGCCGCCTGCCACGCCGGGCTGCGCGCCGCCACCGCCGACCTGGTCTGCTTCCTGGACTGCGACGGCTCCCTCGATCCCGCCCAGCTCCCGCTGGTCACCGGCCCGGTGCTGGCCGGCTCCGCCGACCTGGTGCTGGGCCGCCGCCGCCCGGCCACCGCCGGGGCGTGGCCGCTGCACGCCCGCCTGGCCAACACCGTCCTGGCCCGACGGCTGCGCGCCCGCACCGGCGCGCCGCTGCACGACCTCGGCCCGATGCGGGCCGCCCGCCGGGAACAGCTGCTGGCCCTGGGGCTCGGCGACCGGCGGTCCGGCTACCCGCTGGAGATGGTGCTCGCCGCCTCGGCCGCCGGGCTGCGGATCACCGAGACCCCCGTCGACTACCTGCCGCGCGCGGGCCGCTCCAAGGTCACCGGCACCCTGCGCGGCACCCGCCAGGCCGTCCGCGACATGCGGGCCGTGCTGGCCGCGCCCCCGCCGACCCTGCTGGTGATCGCCAAGTCGCCCGCCCCCGGCCGGGTGAAGACCCGGCTCACCCCGCCGTGCACCCCCGAACAGGCCGCCGCCCTGGCCGCTGCCGCCCTCGCCGACACCCTGCACACCCTGGGCACGATGCCGGCCGGGCGGCGCGTGCTCGTCCTGGACGGCGAACCGGGCGGCTGGCTGCCGCCCGGCTGGGAGGTCGTCGCGCAGACCGGCGGCGGGCTGGACGAACGGCTGGCCGCCGCCTTCGCGCACGCCGCCCGGGTGGCCCCGCACGCCCCGGCGCTGCTGGTCGGGATGGACACCCCGCAGCTGAGCGCCGCCGCGCTGGCCGAGCCGCTGTCGGCCGCACGGCGGGCGGGCACGGACGCCTGGTACGGCCCGGCGGCGGACGGCGGCTTCTGGGCGCTGGGCCTGGCCCGGCCGACCGCCGAACTGGCCGCGCGCCTGCTGCACGGCGTGCCGATGTCCACCGCGAGGACCGGCGCGGCACTCCTGGAACGCCTAGCCGCAGCCGACTTGACGATCCATCAGCTTCCGTCGCTCACCGATGTGGACACCGTCGAGGATGCCCTCCGCGTCGCCGCCGAGGCCCCGAACAGCCGTTTCGCCGCCCAGCTGGTGACGGTCGACCTGAAGCCGGAGGTGGCGAGTTGACGACCACCACCGCCTGGGTGGACGACCCGTTCGCCGAAGCCGTCCGCACCGGGCGCGGCCCGCTCTGGCTGCGCCGCGAGGACGGCCACCGCCTCCGGCTGGACATCGAACGCTGGTGCGCCCCGGCGGCCGGCGCCGACCACAGCCTGCTCCGGCGCTGCGCCCGCCGGTCCGCGCCCGTCCTCGACCTCGGCTGCGGGCCCGGGCGGCTGGTCGCCGCGCTGCTCGCCCTCGGCGTCCCGGCCCTCGGCGTCGACGTGACCAGGGCGGCCGTCGCCCGCACGGTCGGACTGGGCGGCCCGGCGCTCTGCCGCTCGCTCTTCGACCGGCTGCCCGCCGAGGGCCGCTGGGGCGCCGCGCTCCTCGCCGACGGCAACCTCGGCATCGGCGGCGACCCGGACGCCCTGCTCCAGCGGGGCGCCGAACTCATCGCGCCGGACGGGCTGTTGCTGGTCGAGGTGGAGCCCGTGGAGGTGGACGAGCAGGTCACCGTCCAGGTCGAGGGCCCGGACGGCCGACTCGGGCCGGCCTTCCCCTGGGCCCGGCTCGGCACGGCCGCCGCCCTCAGGCGGGCCCACACCGCCGCCGGACTGGTCGAAGCGGAACGCTGGACCTCGCACGGCCGCCGCTTCCTCGCCCTGCACAAGCGGTGAGGCTCACAGGGCCGCTGCTCCGGACGGCCACGGCCGCACCGCCCCCGGCGTGATCCCCGGGACGGCGGTGCAGCTGTCATGCCGCTCGGACGTCAGGGAGGCCAGAACGCCGCCCGCGATCGACAGGGCAGCGAGGAGGAAGATTGGCGCCGGGGTCCAAGGAGCCTTGCAGGATGCCGGTCGTGCACCACGCGTGCGGCTGTCGCCCAACCGCCTCTTGGCCCCACGGTCAGGGGTGCCCCGGCGGCACCCTTCGAGGCGTCCCGGCCGAGCCTGCCACATGCCCCGGGCCGCGACAAGACGTCCGACCGGCCGCCTACTCCCGGCCCACCGGCCGCCACTGCGGGTGCTCGCGCTCGGCCCACCGGCGCTCCACCAGCCCGGTCCGCATCCCGAGCCGCGCCTGCGGATCCCGCCAGGCCATCCGGACGTGCCCGACCACCACCACGGCGATGGCGGCGGCCAGCCAGTCGTGGACGAAGGTCGCCCCGGTCCGCCAGGAGGGCGGGGCGAGACGGGGCAGCCACATCAGCAGCCCGGTGCCGACGATCACCAGCATCGAGCCGAGCGTCCACTGCGCGTAGAGCTTCTGCCCGGCGTTGAACTTGCCCGCCGGCCGGTGCGGGGTGCGGCGCCGGACGGCGCGCAGCCAGTCCCAGTCCGCCGGGGTGAAGCGGCTCAGCCGGGCGGCGTCCGCGCGCAGCGCCCGCGAGGCGAGCCCGAGCAGCAGCGGCACGGGCAGCGCGAGGCCGCACCACACGTGCACCGTCACCACCAGCCGCCGGTTGCCGACCAGTTCGGCGAGCGGGGCGAGGTAGAGGCAGGCCGCCGTGGCCAGGCAGACGCCGGTCAGCGCGGCGGTCGTCCGGTGCACCCAGCGCTCGGCCCGGGTGAAGCGCAGCAGGAGTTCAGCCGGTGGGCGCATCGTCACGTCCGTTCGACCGGCCGACCCAGGCGTCGACGTCGTACCCGTTGCGCTCCCAGTAGCCCGGCTCCACCGAGCCGGTCACGGTGATCCCGGAGAGCCACTTGGCGGACTTGTAGAAGTACATCGGCGCGACGTACAGCCGCACCGGGCCGCCGTGGGTGTGGGAGATGGGGTTGTCCTGCATCCGCAGCGCGACCAGCACGTCGTCCCGTCGGGCCTGCGCCAGCGTCAGGCTCTCGGTGTACGCGCCGTCGAAGCAGCTGAACCGGACGGCCCCGGCCCCCGGCCGCACGCCCGCGGCGTCCAGCAGGTGCGCGAGCGGCACCCCCTCGAACGGGGTGTCCGGCACCCGCCAGCCGGTCACGCACTGCACGTCCCGCACGAGCCGCCGCTGCGGCATCGCCCGCAGGTCCGGCAGGCGGAACGTCGCGGGCCGCTCCACCATCCCGTCGACGCTGAGCGTGTAGTCCGCCACGCTCCGCTCCGGGACGGACGACACCACCGAGTAGTACCGGAATCCGTTGTTGCCCGGCAGCAGCCCGCTCAGTCCGCTCGGGTCCCGTTCGGCCAACCCCGACTCGGCCCGTTGCAGGTACGGCCCCGCCGCCACCCCGACGGCCCCGAGCCCGAGCAGCCCGAGCACCACCCGCCGCCCCACCGGGGTGCCCCTGCCTTCTTCGCCTGTTCTGTCCACGCCCCGATTGCACCAGCCCGAGCCCGGCCGGCGCGAGGCCCGGCACCGGTCCGTCAGCCTTTCGTCATCTCCGCCAGCAGGGCCCCACGGCCCAGCGGCGGGGCAGCCGAGCGGCGGGAGATCGTTTTCCAGTCAAGTTCGACGATCTTTCGAATCCCGTATTCCCCCAGGTCCGACCGCGCCACTACGGTGCCACGCATCCCCGTTGTTCCCCTCTCCCCGGCCGGCCGCAACCGCCGGGGCTACCGATCGGACCGGTGCGCCGTGACCAGAATCCTCCGTCAGCTGTGGACCCACGCGGGAAGAGCGGCGGCCGTCGTCGCGCTCCTCGCCGCCGCCCTCACCGGCACGGCGGCCGGAACCGCCACCGCCGCCACCCCGGCCGCCCCCGCGGCAACCGCCTCGGTGGGCGGCTGGACCTGCCCCGGAACGCCCGTCCCGGACGGCTACGTCATCACCATGTTCAACTCCAGCGGCTGCAACAACCACGGCGCCTGGTTCCAGGCGCCCGCCCAGAACCGCCTGTGGACCTGCTCCGGCTCGCCGATCGTCTCCGGCTACGTCCTGACCAACTACAACCCCCAGGGGTGCAGCGGCGTCGGCGCCTGGTTCCACGAACTGGTCCGCAACGGCATCTGGACCTGCCCCTACTCGCCGATCCCGGCCGGCTACCGCAGCACCAGCTACGACGCCCGCGGCTGCAACGGCCTCGGCGCCTGGCTCACCATCAAGGCCTGACCCACACCCGGCGGGGGGGGGGAAAAAAAACAACAAGGGAGAAAACCCCCACGACAAGCAACAAAAAAGCACAGGCAGCCGCACCGACCACACCGACAACAAACCCCAAAAAAAAAAAAAAAAAAAAAAAAAAAAAAA
>NZ_JBHVWW010000074.1:20395-29362 GCF_042882025.1 Kitasatospora sp. NPDC058243 | reverse complement strand
GGGTGGGCAACAACAGAACAGGGGAGGAGGCCGGGGGTGGAAAAGGTTTCGGCGCTTGGCCAACAAGAAAGGCTGGACCAACATCGGGGGGGGCCTGACAGGACCTCTGGTCGGCCCCCGTCCGCGTCGTCAGGTCACCGCGTCGTCAGGTCGTCACGTCGCCATTCCGGGCCGAACACTCCGCACACGCAGCACAGGCAACGCGCGCCGCACACACCGTTTCACCAGCAGAAAAGAAGTCCGCCCGCAGCGGACGAGAAAAAAGGCACAGGAGGAAAAACCACTCCCGGCCACTTCTAACTTATAGCGTACGGGGGGCCTTGCGGCAAGGCCCCGGTCGTGCCGCACAATCGTCGACCTGAACCGGAATCCGCGGAAATTTGGGGTCGCGAAAATGCGTGTGCTGTTGTCGACGTACGGGTCCCGCGGGGATGTCGAACCGCTGGTGGGGCTCGCGGCGCGGCTGCGGGAGTCCGGCTCGCAGGTGCGGGTGTGTGCGCCGCCGGACGAGGACTTCGCGCAGCGGTTGGCCCACATCGACGTGCCGCTGGTGCCGGTCGGCCCGTCGGCGCGGGCGCTGACGACGGCGGCGCCGCCGTCGTCCCTGCCGGAGCGTGCGGCCGCGGTGATCGCCGGGCAGCTGGAGGCGGTCACGGCGGCGGCCGAGGGCTGCGACGTGCTGGTGGCCACCGGCATGCTGCCGGCTGCGGCGGGCGCGCTGTCGGTGGCCGAGAAGCTGGGCATCCGCTCCGTGTCGGTGACCTTCCAGCAGCTCACCCTGCCCTCGCCGGGCCGCCCGCCGCTGGCGTACCCGGGCCGGCCGTTCCCGCCGGAGGTGACCGACAACCGGGTGCTGTGGGGCCTGGACGCCGAGAGCATCAACGCGCTGTTCGGCGCGGCGCTCAACACCAACCGGGCGTCGATCGGCCTGCCGCCGGTGGACGACGTCCGCGACTACGTCATCGGCGACCGGCCGTGGCTGGCGACCGACCCGGTCCTCGACCCGTGGCAGGAACCGGCGGACCTGGACGTCGTGCAGACCGGCGCGTGGATCCTGCCGGACCGACGCCCGCTGCCGGCCGGGTTGGAGGCCTTCCTGGCCGCCGGCGCACCGCCGGTGTACGTGGGCTTCGGCAGCATGCCGATGCCCACCTCCCAGGACGCCGCCCAGCTCGCCGTCGAGGCGGTCCGCGCGCAGGGCCGTCGCGTGGTCGTGGCCCACGGCTGGGCCGGCCCGGGGCGTGTCCGGGCCCCGATCGACGACCGGGGCGACTGCTTCGTCGTCGGCGAGGTCAACCAGCAGGCGCTGTTCGGCCGGGTGGCCGCCGTCGTGCACCACGGCGGGGCGGGCACCACGACGACGGCCACCCGGGCCGGCGCGCCCCAGGTCGTCGTCCCGCAGACCGCGGACCAGCCGTACTGGGCCAGCCGGGTGGCCGAGCTGGGCATCGGCGTGGCACTCGACGGGCCGACCGCGACCACCGAGTCCCTGTCGGCCGCGCTCAGGACGGCCCTCGCCCCCGAGACCCGGGTGTGGGCGACCGCCGTGGCCACCATGATCCGCACCGACGGCGCGGCACTGGCCGCACAACTGCTGCTCGATGCGGCCGGCCGCTGAGACATGTCGGATAATTCCACCCTCCGCCACCCCCGATTTCTCGGCCGACCGCCCGAGGAATCGAAAAGCTCAAAGCACCTGGAGCCAGGTTTGTCCCCCATCTCGTCCTCCTCGTCCGAGTCCTCTTCGTCCTCCTCGTCCTCCTCGTCCGAACCGAATTCGCCCGCCGACGACTGGCGGTCCGGCGAACTGCGGGCGGAGAACGCGTACGTCGGCAGGCTGTACGAGCGCCTCGAAGCGCAGCGCGCACTCGCGGCCGCCCGGCTGCGCCAGGTCCACCTCCAGGAGAAGGGCGGGACGATCCAGGCCCTCCTGGAGCGCGACACCATGGAGATCCACCACACCCGCCGGCTGGCGGCGCTGCACGCCGCCGAGTACGGGCTGTGCTTCGGCCGGATCGACGACGCCGACGGCGAGCGGCAGTACATCGGCCGGATCGCCCTGTCGGACGACGACCACGAGCCGCTGCTCACCGACTGGCGGGCGGCGGCCGCGGAGCCGTTCTACCGGGCGACGCCCGCCGCACCGGGCGGCGTGGTGGCGCGACGGCACCTGCGGACCAAGGGCCGGACCGTCGTCGACTTCGACGACGACGCCTTCGGCGTGGGCGCCCACGCGGGCCGCGGCGACGCCGAGCTCAGCGGGGAGGGCGCCCTGCTCGCCTCGCTGACGGCGGCCCGGACGGGGCGGATGGGCGACATCGTCTCCACCATCCAGGCCGAGCAGGACCGCGTCATCCGCGACGCGCTCGGCGGCGTCCTGGTCGTGCAGGGCGGCCCGGGCACCGGCAAGACCGTCGTCGCCCTGCACCGCGCCGCGTACCTGCTCTACACCCACCGCGACCGGCTGGCCAAGCACGGTGTGCTGGTCATCGGGCCGAACACGACGTTCCTGCGCTACATCGACCAGGTGCTTCCCGCGCTCGGCGAGAGCGAGGTCGTGCTGAGCAGCATCGGCACGCTCTACCCGGGGGTGACGGGGACCGGCGCCGAGACGCCCGAGGCGGCCGCCGTCAAGGGCGACGCCCGGATGGCCCAGGTCCTCGCCGCCGCGCTGGAGGGCCTGCGGCAGCTGCCGGAGGAGTCGTGGACCATCACCGTGGGCAAGACCTCGCCCTACCACCAGGAGCTCCGGATCGGCCGGGCGCTCTGCGAGCGGGCCCATGCCGCCGCGCACCGGAGCGGCAGGCCGCACAACGCGGCCCGGGCCGACCTGGTGGAGCGGCTCTCCTCGGAGCTGGCCCTGCGGATCGCCCGGGACCAGGGCGGGAAGATGGACCTGGACGCCGTGGCGGACCTCGCCGACGCGCTCGTCGACGAGCCCGAGTTCCAGGCCGTGGCCCAGAAGCTGTGGCCGCTGCTGAACCCGGAGCAGGTGCTCACGAGCCTGTTCGGCTCCCCGGAGCTGCTGGCGAGCGCGATGCCGGACTTCACCGAGGCCGAACGCGCCGCACTGCTGCGCGAACTGCCGGGCCCGGACCGGGAGTCCGCCGCCGAGGAGGCCGAGGAGGCCGCCGAGGAGCCCGTGACCGCCGCGACCACCCGGAGCACCTGGACCGCCTGGACCACCGACGACGTGCCGCTGCTCGACGAGGCCGCCGAACTGCTCGGCCCGCTTCCGGGCGCCGCCGTCGCCCGCCGGGCCGAGGCCGCCGCCGAGGCGGCGGAGCTGGAGTTCGCGAAGATCGTCCTCGACGACTTCGGCGTGGGCCTGGTCGAGATGGACGCGAAGATGCTGGCCCGCCAGTACCGCGGCGAGGAGTCGCTCCGGCCGCTGGCCGAGCGCGCGGCCGAGGACCGGACCTGGGGCTACGGGCACGTGATCGTGGACGAGGCCCAGGAGCTGTCCCCGATGGCCTGGCGGATGCTGGCCCGCCGCTGCCCCGGCCGTTCCATGACGATCGTCGGCGACCTGGCGCAGACCGGCGCGCCGGCCGGGCTGAGCTCCTGGGGCCAGGCCCTCGACACGTACACGGCGGGGCGCTGGCGCACGGTGGAACTCACCATCAACTACCGCACCCCGGCCGAGATCATGCAGGTCACCGAGGGCGTCCTGCGGGCGCTCGACCCCTCGCTCGCCGCCCCCACCGCGGTGCGCAGCGGCGGAACCCGCCCGTGGAGTCTGCGGATCCCCGCGGACGGCCGGGCGGCGGCGCTGCGCGGCGCCGTCGAACGGGAGCTCGCAGCGCTGGACGGCGGCCGGCTGGCGGTCATCCACGCCCCGGATGCCCCGGCCGAACTGCTCGACGGGATCGCCGAGTTGGAAGGCGTCTGCGTCAACGATGGCCCGGCGTCGCTGGATTCGCCGGCCGTCCTGCTGACGGCCGCCCAGTCCAAGGGGCTTGAGTTCGACGCCGTCCTGGTCGTGGAGCCCGCCGAGATCCTCGCGGCGCACGCCCACGGCGTGAACGACCTCTACGTCGCCCTCACCCGCGCGACGAAGTCCCTCGGGGTGCTGCACAGCCGGGACCTGCCGGAGATGCTGCAGGGCCTGGAGCCCCGCTGAGGACGGCGGCCGTACTCCCGCGCCACCGGGCGCCGACCGCGACGCACGCCAACGCGGCGCCGTAGGCGGCCTGTTGGGCCTCGACCCCGCCCGTCAGATAGAGGTACTGCCCGGCGGCGGGGACGGCGAGCCACTCCCCGCGGCCGGTGAGGCCCACCAGGGCCACCACCAGCAGGCCGTACCAGGGGTAGGCGGGCGCGGCGAGGAGCAGGGCCGTGCCGGTGACGAACAGGGCGCCGTCCCAGGGGCGGGCGGGGTCGCCGCGCCGGAGCACCCACAGGGCGACGGTGGCCAGGACCGCCCCGGCGGTCCACGGCAGCAGGGCGTCCGGCAGGAGGAGGGCGAGCAGGCCGAAGCGGTCGAGGTGCCCCTGCTCGTACCCCTCCTCCTTCAGGTAGCCGGGCAGGTAGCCGAGCACACCGGTGCCGGAGGCGGCGAGGTAGGGCAGGTAGGCCAGGGCGAACGCGCCGAGCGAGGCGCCCAGCAGCAGGGCGCTCTCGCGCGGGCGCCGGCGGGCCAGCGCGCCCGGCAGGGCCAGTGCGGGGATCAGCTTGACCGCCACCGCCGCGCCGAGCAGCGCGCCGGCCCGCGTCGCCTTCCGCCGGGCCGCGTACCCGAGGCCCACGACCAGCAGCAGCGCCCCGAGGGTGTCCACGTGCGCGTCGTTGACCGACCACACCGTCACGCCGGGGCACCACCCCCACAGCGCGGCCCGCCGGCTGCCCCGCCCGATCACGAGCAGCGCCCCCGTGGTCGCCACCGCGAGCAGGGCGCCGGCGGCCTGCATCCCGCGCACCCCTCCCCCGAAGGGGTGCAGGGCGAGGAACCAGGCCTCCGCGACCGGCGGGTAGACGGTGTGCACGGCGGGCCGGTTGATGCGGGTGCAGTCGCCGGCGGCGGTGCGCCGCTCGTCCCAGCCGTCGCAGGCGCCGCCGGTCGGCCACAGGTCGGGAGTGCGCAGCCGGGCGAGCGCCGGGTCGTCCGGGGTGTGCGCGTACGGGGAGGTGCCGGCGGCCTGGACGCGGCCGTCCCAGACGTAGCGGTAGGCGTCGTCGCTGGTGCGCGGCGGGGCGAGCAGGCCGACGGCGGCGACGGCGACGCTCCCGGCCAGGACCAGGGGCACGACCTGACGGCCGCCCACCCGGCGCAGCGCCAGCAGGGCGAGCGCGTACAGGGCGGCGTCGACGGTGTACCAGGCGTACAGCGGTGCGCGGTGGCTGAGCGTGCCGCCGCCGGTGACGGTGAGGGCGAGCGCGGCGGTCAGGGCGGTCAGGGCGGCCGGCGCGAGCAGACAGGGCAGCACGCGGGCGGGCCGGGGGCAGGTGAGCGGGAGGCGAGTGGGCCGGGGGCGGGTGGGCACGCGCCCACCCTGCCACCGGGCGGCGGCGCGCGACCGCAGCGGCGTGGCGCCGTTCGGATTCCGTAAGCACGTCGTGCCGCCGCGAAACCGGGGCCCGGCTGTTCCATGGACGGGTGACTCCGAACCTCCTTCCGCGATTCCGCTCGGCGCTGCACGAGCCGCGCACCGCCGTGGTGCTCGGCCGCTGGCTGGGCGCCGCGCTGCTGGTGTGCTTCCTGACCGGGCTGGTCAGCCACGCCCTCCAGGACCCGCCCGGCTGGCTGACGCCGTATCTGCTGAGCCGCCCGGTGAACGGCTACCGGGTGACCCAGGGGCTGCACGTGATCACCGGCCTGGCGGCCGTCCCGTTGCTGGGGGCGAAGCTGTGGACGGTCTACCCGCAGTTGTTCGCGTGGCCGCCGGTGCGCGGCGTGGCACACGCGCTGGAACGGCTGGGGATCTTCGTGCTGGTCGCGGCGATGCTGCTGGAGCTGTTCACCGGGCTGTTCGACACCCTGCAGTGGTATCCGTGGCCGTTCCCGTTCCGCCAGACGCACTTCTGGCTGGCCTGGCTGGCCGCCGGCGGCCTGTTCGTCCACCTCGCGGCCAAGGGCCCGCTGATCGCGCTGCACTGGCGCCGCCCGGCGGCCGGGCTGCCGCAGCGGCGGGCGTTCCTCGCCGCCGTGACGGCCGCGGTGGGTGTGGTCACGCTCACCACGGCCGGGCAGACCGTCCCCTTCCTGCGCCGGCTGGTCCTGCTGGCCCCGCGCCGCCCCGACCTGGGCCCGCAGGGGCTGCCGGTCAACCGGACCGCCGCGCAGGCCGGGACGGTCGCCGTGCCGGCCGACTGGCGGCTCCGGGTGGACGGCCCGCAGCCGTACCGGCTCTCCCTCGCCGAGCTGAACCAACTTCCGCAGTACGAGGTGCACTTGCCGATCTCCTGTGTGGAGGGGTGGAGCTTCTCGGCGCGCTGGACCGGGGTGCGGGTGGCCGATCTGCTGGTCCGGGCGGGCGCCCCGGCCGGCTCGGGCCTGCTGATCACCTCGCTGGAGGCGGACGGCCCGTACCGCGAGATGCGGATGCCCGCCGAGTACGCCGTCGACCCGCTCACCCTGCTCGCCCTGCGGATCAACGGCGAGGTGCTGACGGCGGACCACGGCTTCCCGGCGCGGATCATCGCGCCCAACCGGCCAGGGGTCCTGCAGACCAAGTGGGTCGCGCGCCTGGAGGTGATCTGATGCCCCGGTGGCTGCGCGCGGTGCTGCTGCTCGGCGGGCTCGCCCTGATCGGCTTCGGCCTGTCGGGCCTGCTCACCGACTCCTACATCACCGCCCCGCTCGACGTAGCGGTCTGGGCGGTGGGCGGGGTGCTGCTGCACGACGGGCTGTGGGTGCCGCTGGTCTGCCTGGTCGGCGCGCGGCTGGCGCGCGACTGGGCGCTGCGCGGCTGGCTGGTCGTCGCGGCGGCGGTGAGCGCGATCGGGCTGCCGGCGGTGCTGCGGGACGGCGAGAACCACGGCAACTCCTCCCTGCTGCCGCTGCCGTACCTGCGCAACTGGCTGCTGGTGCTGGCCGCCACCGCCGGGCCGGTGCTGCTGTTCGCACTCGTCCGGTGGTGGCGGCGGCGCCCGCGGGTCAGACGCCCGGCAGACCCGTCGTGAGCCCGTCCAGGGCGTGCGAGCAGACGCAGTCCCGGGCGGCGGGCAGGCTCTCCAGCGCCTTGAACAGCACCGTGCGCAGCCGGTCGACGTTTCCGGCGAAGACCTCCAGCACCTCGGCGTGGGTGACGCCCTCGCCGCTCTCCACGCCCGCGTCGAGGTCGGTGACCAGCGCCAACGAGGTGTAGCAGAGGCCGAGTTCGCGGGCGAGGACGGCCTCCGGGTGGCCGGTCATGCCGACCACGGACCAGCCGTTCGCGGTGAACCAGCGGGACTCGGCGCGGGTGGAGAAGCGCGGGCCCTCGATCACCACCAGGGTGCCGCCGTCCACCGGCTCCCAGGCCGCGCCCCGGGCGGCGTCCAGGGCGGCGCGCCGCCCGTCCGGGCAGTACGGGTCGGCCATCGAGACGTGCACCACCTCGGGCACCGCCCCGCCGGGCAGCGGCAGACCGTCGTAGTAGGTCTGCACCCGGCCGGAGGTGCGGTCGACGAACTGGTCGGGCACCAGCAGCGTGCCGGGCCCGTACTCCGGGCGCAGCCCGCCGACGGCGCACGGTCCGAGCACCTGGCGCACGCCCAGGGAGTGCAGCGCCCACAGGTTGGCCCGGTAGTTGATCCGGTGCGGCGGCAGGCCGTGGCCGCGCCCGTGCCGGGGGAGGAAGGCGACCCGGCGGCCGGCCACCTCGCCCAGGAACAGCGCGTCGCTGGGCGGCCCGTACGGCGTGTCGACGCGCAGTTCGGTCACGTCGTCGAGCAGCGCGTAGAGCCCTGAGCCGCCGATCACGCCCAGTTCGGCGCGCGGAGCACCGGTTCCCTGATCGATCGTCATCGTTCGTACCCTTCCTCGGGGAGGCGTCCCGGCCACTCTAGGGTCCGCGCGGCGCCGCCGGTCCTTACGGTTCCGGGACGGCGGGCGGGGCCGGATGGCCGCGGGCCGTCGGGGTGGTCCGGGGCGGCCGAGCGGGTGACTTGCCGGACGTGTCGGCGGTGGCGCGCCCCACCCGGCGTGCGTCGGTGGGTGTGCGCCGCCTCCGGGCGGTGCGCGCCCTGTTCCCGAAGTTGAGAGCCGCCGATGCCTCCCACCGTTCGTCTTCGCCGCCTCGTCCCCGCCGCCCTGTGCGCGCTCGCCGTGGCCCTCACCGCTCCCGCGGCCCAGGCCGCTCCCCCGGGCCGCGGCCCGGGCACCGACCCCGGCCGGGGGTACGACGGAGGGAGGTACGACTGGGAGAGCGTGGCGGCCTGCGAGAGCAGCGGCGACTGGCACGTCAACACCGGCAACGGATACTTCGGCGGCCTCCAGTTCGACACCCCCACCTGGCGCGACAACGGCGGCCTCGCCTACGCCCCGCGCGCCGACCTCGCCAGCCGCGAGGAACAGATCGCGGTGGCCCAGCACCTCGCCGGGCGGCGCGGCCTCGCCCCCTGGCCCGCCTGCGGCGCCCGCGCCACCCGCGACCACGAGCGGGGCGCCGCCCTTCCCCCGCCGCCCGCACCCGTACCCTCGCCCGCGGCTGACAGCGACAGTGCCGGCGCCGAGGCCGGCGACGGCGGGTGGACGGTCCGCGAGGGCGACACCCTGGGCGACCTCGCCGAAACCCTGCGCGTGCCCGGCGGCTGGCCCGCCCTCTACGCGCTCAACCGCGCCGCCATCGGCGACGACCCGGACCTCATCCAGCCGGGCACGGTGCTGCGCCTGCCGTCCTGAACCCGGCTCCCGCACAGCAGTCGGGCCAGCCAGGCGCCCAAGAACAAGAAGGACAACAAAAGTTTGCGTCGGGAAGTTCACCAAAAGGGGAGCACGAGCAATGGACGCGGGCCGGTTCCGCCCCCCCCACCAACCCCCCAGTG
>NZ_JBHVWW010000074.1:12425-20385 GCF_042882025.1 Kitasatospora sp. NPDC058243 | reverse complement strand
CCCTACCTCACTGTGTAAGCAAATCCGTCTCCTCCCTTCCTCCCCCCCCCCCCCCAACCGGCCTTTTCCCCCCTCGCCCAAACAGGACCGGGCGGGCCGACGACGTTGTGCGGCGGAGCGTCAGCCGACGTGGACGCGCGGGCGGCGGCTGCGGTCGGGTTCGGCCTCGCGCAGCACCTCGCGGGTGACCGGGGCCACCTCGCCCTGGCCGAACAGGAAGAACCGCAGGAACTGGGCGAAGGGGTTGCCCTCGGTCCACTCGAAGTAGAGGTGCGGCTGCTGCCCGGTGCGGTCCCGGATGGTGAGGGCCAGCGCGGCGATCGCGTTCGGGATGCTGGAGCTCTCCAGCGTCAGCACCCGGTAGCGGCCGTGCAGCACCTCGCCGCGCACGGTCAGCTCGGTCTCGAAGTCGGAGGCGTCCCGGACAGTCACCTCGACGAAGACCAGGTCGTCCTCACCGGGGATGTCGTTGTCGGCGCGGATCTGGCGGATCTTGTCGCGGTACTCGGCGACGTCGCGGTGGGTCGGCTCGTTGGCGATCAGCCGCAGCGGGCGGTGCGCGTAGTCCCTGACGAAACGTTCCGCCACGTCGTCCAGCACCACGTCGGTGACGCGCAGCTCGAAGGCGCGGCGCAGCCGGGAGAGCAGCGAGACCAGGATGATGCCGGCGATGAAGCAGGCACCGATCTTCAGACCGTCCGGCCGCTCCAGGCAGTTCAGCACGGTGGTGTACAGGAAGATCGCCGCGATGATCGCGAAGGCGGTGGTCCAGCCCCGCTGCTTCGCCTTGTACGCGGCGATGGTGACGGCGATGGCCGCCGAACTGATCAGCACCAGCACACCGGTCGCGTACGCGCCGCCCTGGGCGTCCACGTTGGCGTCGAACAGCCAGGTGACCAGGAAGCCGATCAGGGTCAGCACGATCACCATCGGCCGCACCGCGCGGGCCCAGTGCGGGGCCATGCCGTAGCGGGGCAGGTAGCGCGGCAGCAGGTTGAGCATGCCCGCCATGGCGGAGGCGCCGGCGAACCAGAGGATGGCGATCGTGGACAGGTCGTAGACGCTGCCGAAGGTGCCGCCCAGGTACTCGTGGGCCAGGTAGGCGAGGGCGCGGCCGTTCGCGTCGCCGCCGGGCTTGAACTGGTCGGCCGGGATCAGCAGGGTGGTGATGAAGCTGGTGGTGATCAGGAAGCAGCTCATGATCACGGCGGCCGTGGTGAGCAGCTTGCGGGTGCCGCGGATCCGGCCGGTGGGCTTCTCCTCGGTGTCGTCCGGGTCCCCCTCGATGTGCGGCATCACGGCGACGCCGGTCTCGAAGCCGGACAGGCCGAGCGCCAGCTTCGGGAAGACCACCAGCGCCACGCCCACCATGATCACCGGGTTGCCGTGCTGGGCGGTCAGCGCACTGGTCCAGTCCGTGACCACGTGCGGCGCCTCGATGATCTTCCAGATGCCGACGGCCACCACGACCACGTTCAGCACCAAATAGACCGCGACCAGGGCCACCGCCAGGCCGATCGCCTCGCTGAAGCCCTTCAGGAACACCGCGCCGAGCAGCGCGACCAGGATCAGCGTGATCAGCACCTGCTTGCCGCCGAGGACGCTGGTCAGGTGCGGGTTCTCCACCAGGTGCGCGCTCGCGTCGGCGGCCGACAGGGTGATCGTGATGAGGAAGTCCGTCGCCGCGAAGCCGAGCAGCGCCAGGACGAACAGCTTGCCCTTCCAGAACGACAACAGCCGCTCCAGCATGGCGATCGAGCCCTCACCGCGCGGGCTCTCCTGCGCGACCCGCCGGTAGACCGGCAGCGCGCCCAGCAGGGTGACGATCACCAGCACGATCGTCGCGATCGGCGACAGCACGCCCGCGGCCAGCGCCGCGATGCCCGGCTGGTAGCCGAGCGTGGAGAAGTAGTCCAGGCCGGTCAGGCACATCACCCGCCACCAGCGCTGGCCCTTGTGCGCGCCGGAGTCCCCCGCCTGCGCGCCGCCCTGCGAACCGTCCTGGCCGGCCTCCCCGGTGGCCGGCTTGTCCGCCGACACGTCCTCCAGCAGCCAGCCGCGCAACCGTATTCGCGCCGACGACGGTTCCGCCGTCGCCGCCTCCGTCGAACCCGACGAAACCACCTTGCACCTCTTGTTAAAGACCCCGTAAAAGCGCCGTCGGGCGACGGCAGTGCGACAGGCTATGCGACCGGCGTTAAGGACGCGTCATCGCCCCGCGTTAAGAAAACGTCATTGCTCCGCAGGTCGCGGCGGGTGGTGCGCCCGGTGGCGGCACGCCCGCGGCCGGGCGCCGACGGGCCGGCCGCGCGGCGTCGGGGCAGGGCCGCTCCCCCGCCCCGACGCCGCGTGCCGCGAAGGTCAGCCCCGGTAACCGAGGACGGTCATCATGCCCGTCTCCGCGTGGTAGACGTTGTGGCAGTGCACCATCCACAGGCCCGGATTGTCGGCGTCGAAGTCGACGGCGAGCGTCGCGCCCGGCAGCACGATCGCGGTGTCCTTGCGGGGCCCGTCACCGGGCAGCGCGAAGGTGTGGCCGTGCAGGTGGACGGGGTGCCACATGCTCGTGGTGTTGCGGAACTCCAGCCGGACCCGCTCCCCCGCCGCCACCGGGTAGCGCTGCGCCGGGTCGTACCGGCGGCCGTTGAACGCCCAGTCGGCCTTCGCCATGCCGCCGGTGAGCTCCAGCCGCACCGTCCGGTCCGGCGCCCTGGCGGGCAGTCGCACGCTCGGGTCGGCCTTGAGCTGTGCCGCGCCGAGCAGCCTGCCGTCCAGCTCCGCCGGGCGCACCGAGGCGTCCGGCGCGGCGCCGCCGCCGGTGCGCAGCAGGGCGAGTGCGGCGGCGTTCTTGCCCTCGGCGAGCGCGGTCAGCGGGAACACGCCGTCCTGGACGGTCACCAGCACGTCGTAGCGCTCGCCCATGCCGAGCAGCAGCGCCTGGGTGGTGGCCGGCTCGACCGGGAAGCCGTCGGTGTGGGTGACGGTCAGCTCGTGGCCGCCCAGCGCGACCCGGTAGGCGGTGTCGCCGCCCACGTTGATCAGCCGGATCCGGACCCGGTCGCCGGGCTTGGCGGTGAAGGTCTCGGGCGCGGTGGCGAGCCGGCCGTTGACCAGGTGGAACGGGTAGCCGACGTCGCCCGCGTCGCCGCCGAGCAGCGCGCTGCGGGCGCCCATCAGCATCCGGGACGGGCCGGCGGCGGTGGGCGGGGCGGCACTCGGGGTGCCGGCTGGAGTGCCGCCCATGGCCGCCATGTCGTGGCCGCCCATCGCCGAGTGGTCCATCCCCGCATGGTCCATCGCGCCCATGCCCCGGGCGAGTTCGGCGAGCACGGCGTCCGGGGTGCTGCCGTCGACCCCGTCCACCCAGTCGTCCAGGACGACGACCCACTCCTTGTCGTAGCGCAGCGGCTCCCTCGGGTCCTCGACGATCAGCGGCGCGTACAGGCCGCGGTCCTGCTGGACACCGGAGTGCGGGTGGAACCAGTACGTCCCCGGGTGGGCGAGCGCGAAGCGGTACTCGAAGCCGGCGCCCGCCCGCACCGCGTCCTGGGTGAGCCCGGGCACGCCGTCCATGTCGTTGCGCAGCGCGAGGCCGTGCCAGTGCAACGAGGTGGGCTGCGGCAGGTGGTTGGCGAGACTGACGGCGAGCGTCTCGCCGACCGTGGCGCGCACCTCCTGGCCGGGCAGGCGGTCGCCGTACGCCCAGCTGCGGACGGTGCGGCCGCCCAGGTCGAGCGTCGTCTCGGTGGCGGTGAGCGCGACCTTGCGCTCCGGCCCGGGCCCTCGCCGCGCCTCGGCGGCGGCGACCTCGGGGCCGCCGGGGGCGACGAAGCCGCCCGGGGTGGTGGGGGCGGCGCCCCCATGGTCCATGCCCTTCATCGGATCGGCGGAACAGGCAGCGAGCAGACCGGTGCCGGCGGCGGCGAGCGCCGCGCCGAGCACGGTACGACGGGTGGGTGTGCGCATGACGGAGTGCACCTCGTGCGGTGGGTGTGGGTGAGCAGGACGTCGCGACGGCCGTCCCGCCCGCGCCGGAGCGCGGACACGGGGCGGCCGGCACACGCCTACTGACGCAGCACCGACAACCGGGCAAGGAGGATCCGCCCGCCTCCGGGCGGCGGCAGCGCGCGAACGGCCCGCAGCAGCCGGGCCCTCACCTCGGCGGCGACGTCACCGCTGTACCGCAGCAGGGGGCCGGCGATGAGGAGCAGCAACGTCCAGCCGGCGAGGACGGCCAGACACACCGTCATCGGATCCATGCCGTCGGCCGCTGCGGTGTGCACCGTCTCCTCGGCGCCCGCCGGGTGACCGGCGCTCACGGCGTGCCGCGCCGGCCCCGGGTCTGCCCCGTGCTCCACCCCGTGCCCGCCGGCGGTCGGATGGCCGAGCGTGTGCATCGCCACGATGCCGAGCAGGAGCGCCGCGAGGAGCAGCAGGCGCAGGGCCCGGGGGACGGCCGGCCGCGGCTCCGCCATCGTCCACCTCCCGACCGATCCCGCCACCAGTTACCCCCGCAGGGTATCCCGAGTCACGGCCCCCGGCCGCGCCGGGGCAGGTCGCCCGGCCCGCGCCCTCCCCGCCGCCGAAGATCGATCCGTTAGCATCCGTCAGCAGTTTGTCGACACGGACCCGGGCCGCACGCCGGTCCGGGGCTCATCAACGGGGGGAAAGACATGGCAGATCCTGATCTGGCCTTGGAGTTCAAGGTCAACCCAGCCGAACTGGACGGCTGCGGACAGAGCGCCCAGCACATCGGCGGACTCATACCGGGAGAGACCGCGAAGATCACCGACCCGTGCAACCAGGCCGCCGGAGGCCTGAAGGGCTGGCTCACCGCCGCCGCCCTCCAGAACTGCGGCACGAACTGGAAGACGCTGCTGGACAAGCTCGGCGGCGACATGGGCGACGTCGGCACCAAGCTCGCCACGTCGGCCGCCTACTACCGCCAGGTCGAGAAGGACATCCACGGGAGCATGCGGAACCCGGCCGCACCGGTCCCCGACGAACCGGACCCCTTCAACACGACCTTCGTCCCGGGCCCCGTGAAGCCCGCCGACGCGAAGGCGGCCGCGTAAGCGATGGACATCAAGACCCTCCACGACGCCGACCTCATCAACCTCACCACCGCGAAGACCGCCTTCGACACCCTGGCCACCGCATTCGGCCAGCACGTCGAGAACTGGCAGCACGAGGTCGTCGACCGGCTGAACCACTCCCAGTGGACCGGGAACGCCGCCGGTCACGCCCAAGCCCGGATCCAGCTCCTGGAGAACGAACTCCAAGCCGCCCAACAGGAGATCGGCCTCGTCAGCAGAGCCCTGTACGACGCGGCCGAGGGCTTCGCCGCCGCCCAGGCGCACCTGATCAACGCCCTCGACGACGCCAGGACCCACAAGCTGACCGTCGCCGCCGACGGCGGGATCACCTGGGACAACGACCCCGGCTCCGCCACCTTCGCCGGCACCGACGCCGAGTCGCAGGCCCGGCAGATCAGCAGCCGGATCACGGCCGCGCTCGCCGAGGCCGACCACGCGGACCAGACGATCAGCGCCCGGCTCGCCCACCTGGCCGGCAACGCGAGCGACGGCACCGGACTCGACGCCGCCACGGCGAAGACCGACCTGGCCGCCGCGAACGCGCTCGAACAGGTCCCCGCCGCCGGCACCGACCCGAACAGCGTCAAGGGCTGGTGGAACGGGCTGACCGACGAACAGCAGCACCGGATGATCCTCAACCACCCCGACCAGGTCGGCGCCCTCGACGGCGTCCCCGCGCTCGCCCGGGACCAGGCCAACCGGATCAACCTCCAGCGCGGCAAGCAGGACCTCCAACACCAGCTCGACGGCCTCGGCCCGGAGCCGAAGCACTACCTGTCCGTCGCCGAGACCAACGGCGGGCCCGTCCAGAACCCCGACTACACGGCGTGGAAACAGAAGCGCGACGACCTCGAAGACAAGCTGAAGGGCGTGACGGCCATCGAGAACCGGCTGAACACCCCGGTCAACGCCGAACACCCGCCCACCTTCCTGCTGGGCTTCGACACCAACGGCAAGGGCCACGCGATCATCGCGGCCAACAACCCCGACACCGCCGACAACGTCTCCACGTACGTACCCGGCACCGGCGCCCGGCTCGGCAGCATCGGCAGCGACATCAACCGCTCCGACCTGATGGTCAAGTCGGCCAACGACGCCAACCGGAAGGCGCAAGACCCGAGCACCACCTCGTCGATCACCTGGGTCGGCTACGACGCTCCGCAGACGATCATCCCCGAGGCCGCGGACGACAAGTACGCGAAGAACGCGGAGGACAAGCTGCACGCCTTCGAGACCGGGCTGCACGCCACGCACGAGGGAAAGCTGTCGAACAACACCGTCCTCGCCCACAGCTACGGCACCACGACCGTGGGCTACGCCATGCGCGACAAGGGCCTTCCCGTCGACAACGTCGTCCTCATCGCCAGCCCCGGCTGCGGCGTCGAAAACGCCAAGGACCTGAACATCGACCCGTCCCGCGTGTACGTGGCGCAGAGCCCGGCCGACGCGATCGGCTGGGCCGCCGCCACCGACCCCGGCGGGATGACGGACAACATCGTCGACAACGTCGCCAGCTCGTGGGGCCTCGGCGACGGTGACCACCACCTGATCCACGGCCGACAGACCACCGTCCCCCAGTTCGGCGCGCAGGTCCTGCCCACCAATCCCAACGCGGGGCATTCGGACTACTGGAACGACGATTCGCCCACCCTGACCTCCATGGGTCAGATCATCGCCGGAAAGCGGGTCTCATGAGCACCACCGAGCACACCCCGCTGATCAGACGGGTCACCACCACCGCCGTGCTGGCGGTCGCCGTACTGGCCCTGAACGCCTGCGGCGTGCAGACCTTGAACGAGCGGTCGAAGTCCACGATCACGCTCGACCAGGCCAAGAAGCAGATCGACACCTACCTCGCCGACACCCTGGCCAAGCTGCCGGTCAAGCCGACCGCGAGCTCGGGCGATTTCTTCGACATGGAATGCGACGCCAACGACATCGGACCGCACGGCAGGACGCAGACCCATCGGGGATACGACTTCGGCGACGTCCCGTCCGCGCCCAAGGCCGAGGCGGCGAACGCCTTCCGAACGTTCCTGACCGGCCAGGGCTTCCAACCGGTTCAGGATCCCCCCAATTTCCACAACGACTGGATCAGGCTGAAGAACCCCAAGAACGACTTCCTCGCCACCCTGGACGGGGTCTCCGACGCCAGCCACGACCTCACCCTCCGGGTCAGCTCCCCCTGCGTCTGGCCCGACGGCACTCCGCCGGCCTGATCCGAGCCGCCGCACCGGGGCCGCACCCTCCGCAGGGTGCGGCCCCTGCACGTCCGCCCGCGCCGACCCCGGAACAAACCCCGAGGAACGTCCCCTAAGGGCGTAGACGCGCCCGGGGCGGGCATGGCTGAATCGTGGAACCCCGAGCAGCAGCCGTGAGAAGGTGTCGGCCATGAAGGTGATCGAGTTCGTCCTCAATGTCATTTGGCTGATCTTCTGCGGTATCTGGATGGCTATTGCCTATACCGTCGCCGGAATTATCTGCTGCGTGCTGATCGTGACCATCCCGTTCGGCGTCGCATCCTTCCGGATCGCCGGCTTCATACTGTGGCCGTTCGGGCGGACGACCGTGGAGAAGCCGGGTGCCGGGGCGGCGTCCTGCGTCGGGAACGTCATCTGGCTGATCTTCGCGGGCTGGTGGCTGGCGATCGCGCACCTGGTGACCAGCATCCCGCTGTTCCTGTCGATCATCGGCATCCCGTTCGGCTGGGCGAACCTCAAGATGATCCCGATCTCCCTCATGCCGCTCGGCCGCGAGGTCGTCCCCACCGACCAGGCCTGGGGCGCCCGGTAGCCGTTCGAGAAGCAGCCGCAGGAGAAACGGCCCCGGGGGGGGGGGAGGGGAGAAAGACCAGGGGAGTTTCG
>NZ_JBHVWW010000074.1:0-12415 GCF_042882025.1 Kitasatospora sp. NPDC058243 | reverse complement strand
GACAGAACAACCTCCCCCTCCCCGAGAACCCCCCCTCCCGCCCGGGGCCGTTCGGTGTGTGCGGACGGGCGGGCTCGTACCGGGCGGCGGTGGGTCAGGTCAGAGGCCGAGCAGGCGCACGGCCTCGGCGCGCATCTCGACCTTGCGGACCTTGCCGGTGACGGTCATCGGGAACTCCTCGACCACGTGCACGTACCGCGGGATCTTGACGTGGGCGAGCCGGCCGGCGCAGTAGGTGCGGACGGTGTCGGCGGTGAGCGGCTCGGCGCCCGCGCGCATGCGGATCCACGCCATCAGCTCCTCGCCGTACCGGGTGTCGGGCACGCCGACGACCTGGACGTCGAGGACGTCGGGGTGGGTGTACAGGAACTCCTCGATCTCGCGCGGGTAGAGGTTCTCGCCGCCGCGGATGACCATGTCCTTGATCCGGCCGGTGATGGCGAGGTAGCCGTCCCGGTCCATGACGGCGAGGTCGCCGGTGTGCATCCAGCGGGCGGTGTCGACGGCCTCGGCGGTGCGCTCGGGCTCGCCCCAGTAGCCGAGCATGACGGAGTAGCCGCGGGTGCAGAGTTCACCGGGCTCGCCGCGCGGGACGGTCCGGCCGGTGGCCGGGTCGATGACCTTGACCTCCAGGTGCGGGCCGACCCGGCCGACGGTGGAGACCCGGCGGTCGACCGTGTCGTCGGCGCGGGTCTGGGTGGAGACGGGCGAGGTCTCGGTCATGCCGTAGCAGATGGCGACCTCGGCCATGCCCATCCGGCCGATGACGTCCTTCATCACCTCGGCCGGGCAGGGGGAGCCCGCCATGATGCCGGTGCGCAGGCTGGTGAGGTCGTGGCGCGCGAAGTCGGGGTCGGCGAGTTCGGCGATGAACATGGTGGGCACCCCGTACAGCGAGGTGCAGCGCTCGGCGGCGACGGCGGCCAGGGTGGCGCCCGGGTCGAAGGAGGGCGCGGGGATCACCGTGCAGGCGCCGTGGGAGACGGCCGCGAGGTTCGCCATCACCATGCCGAAGCAGTGGTAGAACGGCACCGGGACGCAGATCCGGTCCTGCTCGGTGTAGTTGAGCAGTTCGCCGACGAAGTAGCCGTTGTTGAGGATGTTGTGGTGGGACAGGGTCGCACCCTTGGGGAAGCCGGTGGTCCCGGAGGTGTACTGGATGTTGATCGGGTCGTCCGGCGTCAACTCCCGCTGCCGCTGCGCGAGAAGGCCGGGGTCGGCGCGGCGCCCGGCGGCGAGCAGGGTGTCCCAGCCGGGGCTGCCGATCAGCACCATCCGCTCCAACTCCGGGCACTGGGGCCGTACTTCCTCGATCATTCCGGCGTAGTCGGAGGTCTTGAAGCGCTCGGCCGCGACCAGCAGGCGGATCCCGGCCTGGTTCAGCACGTACTCCAACTCGTGTGAGCGGTAGGCCGGGTTGATGGTGACCAGGATCGCGCCGAGCTTGGCGGTGGCGTACTGGGTGAGCGTCCACTCGGCGCAGTTGGGCGCCCAGATGCCGACCCGGTCGCCCTTGGCAATGCCGAGGTCGAGCAGGCCGAGGGCCAACGCGTCGACGTCGGCGGCGAGTTCGGCGTACGTCCAGCGGCGGGCGGTGGCCCGGTCGACCAGGGCGTCCCGTGCGGGGTAGGCGCGCACCGCGCGGTCGAGGTTCTCCCCGATGGTGTCGCCGAGCAGCGGCACGTCCGAGGTGCCGGAGGCGTAGCTGCGCGGGGTCGGCGTGGTCGGCACGTTCTGACTCCTGGGTGGGCGCGTGCGGGTCGGCCCCCATGCTCTCCGCCTCGCGCCCGCGCCACCACCCCCGAACGGGGGTGCGGACACGATGCTGGGGCCGTCCGTCGGGTTCGACGGACGGCCCCAGCAGTCGGGTCAGCCGTTGATGCAGGTGTTACCGAAGGCCGGGTTGAGGATGCTGATGATGCCGATCGAGTTGCCGCAGACGTTGGCCTCGAGGTTGATCGGGATCTGGATCTGGTTGCCGGAGAGCACACCGGGGGAACCGAACGCGACACCGTTCGCGGTCGCGTCGCCCGCGGAGGCGGTGCCGGCACCGGCCAGAACGGCCACAGCGGCGAGTGCGGTGGCGGCGAGGGTGGTACGAATACGCATTGCGTCACTCCTTGTGAGGGCAGCGAACATCCATGTGACGAACACACTCGCACCGATCGAACTCGATGGCAGGCCGGGAACGGCCGAATTGGTCACTCAGAGGGCGTGTCGCCCTCCCGCTCCCCCGGCACCGGCCGCACGGACCCGGACGCGCTCACCCATTCCAGCAGGTCCCGGGCCGGTTCGAGCCCCGGTTCGGCCGCCACCGCGCGGTGCAGCAGTCCGAGCGCGAACGCCCTGTCACCTGCCGCCAGCGCGTCCAGCGCCCGGTTGTAGTCGATCCGAGCGGCGTAACGCAGCCGGAACAGCACGCCGAGATCCTCCCGGCAGGACGGACAGCGCAGGCCCTGCGGGTCCGCCGGGACGGTGCACTGCGGGCAGCGCACCTCGATCGGCGGAACCTCGGCGACCTGCCCGCCGATCGGGTGCACGTCGGCCGGGGACACCTCGGACGGGTACACCTCGAACGGTGGCACCTCGAACGGTGGCACCTCGGACGGAGTCACGTCGGGCGGAGTCACGTCGGAGTTCATCGCGGACCGGCCTCCTCCGGACGGACCGGACCGAGCGACTCCGCGAGCGGCTCGCTGCCCAGCTCCCGCTGCGCCTGCGCGTACAGCGCCAGCAGCGCCGAGCTGTGCTGGTTGGCGGCCTCCATGTTGGCCGACTCCACCGCCTCGTCCAGCCCGCGCAGCTCGGCCATGATCCGCTGGGCCAGCGCCGGCGAGACCATGTTCTGGTTGACGTAGACGTTGCACATGGTGAGCATCCGGAAGGTGTGCCCGAGCGAGTCGCACAGTTCGTCGGCCCGCTGGGCGGCGCGCATGGCGCCCTCCCAGTCGGCCGCCTCGCGGCGCAGCCGCAGGTCGGCGGCCACCGAGCGCAGCCGGTCGAGGTCGCTCGGGTCGAGGTGCTTCTCGCAGTAGTGGATGAACAGGCTGAGGTACGCCTCCGAGCCGCGCACCCAGCGCTGGGCCTTCAGCTGGCGCTGGGCCCGCTCCAGCGCCTCGTCCACCGACTGGCCGCGGGTCTGGCCGGCGGCCAGGTCGTCCAGGCTGTCCATGAGGCGCTGCGCCTCGCGCATCTCGGCCTCGGTGAGCTCGCCGCCCCAACGGTCGGTGAAGGTCTCGATCTGCCGCTGCTGCTCCTCGACCTGGACCTTGAGCTCGGGGTCGAGGGTGACGCGCTCCAGCTTGACGGTCTTCTCGCCGCCGCCCTGGATCCGCACCGACAGGGTGATGGTGCGGTCCCGGTCGAGGCCGAAGGACACCTCCACCGGGGTGCGGCCGCCGAGCCCGGCGGGCAGCCGCAGGGTCAGGTGGCCGATCAGCTCGTTCTGCTGGGCGATCTCGTGCTCGCCCTCGTAGACCGCGATCTCCAGCCGCTGGCGGCCGCTGCCGGAGACCACGAACTCGCGGCTGACCGGCGAACTGGTCGGGTAACTGGTGTTCTTGGGGATGATGACGGCCAGTCGGCCGTCGTTGAGCTCGATACCGAGGTTCTTCGGGGTGATGTCGAACGGGTTGGTGACCTGCATCAGCTCGCCGCAGCCCTGGCAGGCCTCGCTGCCCGGCGGGTTGACCACGCCGCAGGCGGCGCAGCGCAGGCCGACGTCCTCGGCGGCGGTCGAGGCGACCCTGGTCTGCCCGGGTGCGGCGGAGTTGAGCGCCTCGCCGCACAGTTCGCAGGCGGTGACGCCGGGGGCGGCGGGGGTGCCGCAGCGCGGGCAGTTGTCGCTGCGCACGGCGGTGGCCGCCTGGGACTGCGCCGGGATGGCCGCACCGGCGGCCGAACCGCCCAGCTCCTGGCCGCACTTGGGGCAGGCGGCGGCCTCGGCGTCGACCGGGAGGTGGCAGCCGGCGCAGGAGACCCGGGGCCCGCCGAGCAGCGTGGTGGCGCAGTTGGCGCAGTTGGAGGCGGAGAGGTCGCCGGGGGCCCGGCACTCGGGGCACTCCACCTCGCCGACCAGCGCGGACTGCACGGCCGCGCCGAGCGCCACGCACTGCATCGGATTGACGCCGCGCCGGATCCGGCGCGGCCCGAAGACCTCGCCGAGCCGCCGGGCCACCAGCGGGATCGCCGTGGAGCCGCCGACCAACACCACCTCGTCGATGTCCCCGACGGTGAGGTTGGCCTGCATGATGGCCTTGTGGGTCAGCTCGATGGTGCGCTCGATCTGGGCCTCGATCAGCTCCTCGAAGCGGGCCCGTTCGAACTCCGTCTCCAGCACCAGCTGGCCGGCGCCGAGGCCGGGCAGGATCACCTCGGAGGCCTCCTGGTGGGAGAGCTCGATCTTGATGGTCTCGGCCGTGGAGGCGATCTTGGGGCGGTCCCGCAGGTCGGGCTGGTAGTCCGCGCCGTACTCCTCGCGGATGTCCTCCAGCAGTGCGGTGGTGATGGCCCGGTCGAAGTCGTCGCCGCCGAGCAGGTTGTCGCCCTCGATGCCGAGCACCGAGACCGAGCCGGGCACCAGCAGCAGGATGGAGATGTCGAAGGTGCCGCCGCCGAGGTCGTAGACCAGGACGGTCCGGCCCTCGTCGCCGGCCTCGGAGGTGATCCCGTAGGCGAGCGCGGCGGCGGTCGGCTCGTTGATGATCCGCAGCACGTGCAGGCCGGCCATCCGGCCCGCCTCCTGGGTGGCGGCGACCTGCCGTTCGCCGAAGTACGCGGGGACGGTGATGACGGCCCGGTGGAAGGGCTCGCCGAAGCGCTGCTCGGCGTCCTCCTTGAGGCGGTGCAGGATGATCGCGGAGATCTCGATCGGGGTGTAGGAGCGGCCGTTGAACCAGACGTTGACGTCGCCGTCGGTGCCGGCCGTGACCTTGTAGTCGACCTCCTTGAGGGCCGCCTGGACCTGCGGGTCCTTGAACTTGCGGCCCATGAAGCGCTTGACCGAGCGGATCACGTTGACGCCGTCGATGGCGACCCGGCTGCGCGCCGTGGAGCCGACCAGCAGTTCGCCCTTGCGGCCGCTGCCGACCACGGAGGGCGTGGCCTCCTGGTTCTGCCGGTTGAAGATGATCTCCGGCTCGCCCCGGCGCAGGTGGGCCACCACCGAGTTGGTGGTGCCCAGGTCGATGCCGAGTGTGCGGTACATGTCGTTCCCCTCTTGCCCCTCGTGGTCCTGGCTACTTCTTCCGCTTGCGCCGGCCGCCCGCGGCCGTTCCCTTCCGGCGGGCCCGGGGCGGGGCCGCCGTGGCCCGGGCGGCGGGGTTCACCGGCGCGGCGGCGGGTTCGGGGCCGCCGTCCTCGCCCTCGGCCTCCGTGGGCCCGGTGTCGTCGCCCCCGGCTTCCGTAGGCTCAAGGTCCGGCGCCGCGGCCCCCTCCGGTACGGGCTCCAGGGCCCGCTCGACGTCCTCCGCGAGGACCGGCTCCCCCACCGGGGCGGGCTCGGGCACCGCGGCGACGACGACCTGGGCGCGGCGCAGCACCTCCTCCTCCCAGAAGAACCCGGTGACCACCGTCCGGACGACCGTCTCCGGCGCCACTGCGGGACGCGGCTCGGTGCCGACGATCTCGGTCAGCGCCGGGTCCGCCGCCAGCCCCTCCAGCCGCATCGGGCGCACCCCGGCCTTGGCGAGCCGGCCGAGCAGCCGCCGGCGGGTGGCCTCGATCCCGGTACCGCGTCCGAGCAGCACCAGCTCCCGGTCCAGGCCGAGCGCGGCGAGGGCGTCGTCCACCTCGACCAGGATGCCCAGCAGGTCCCGCTGGGTGGCCCGGGCGGTCTGCGCCTCCTCGGCCCGCAGGCGCTGCAGGAGGGAGGCCCGGAACAGCAGTTGGCTGAACGCCTGGTCGAGGTCGACCTCCAGGGCGCGCTGCGGGACGTCCAGCGGCCGGTGGCCGTCGGGCGCGGGAGCGGTCGGCGTGTCGGTCATTCGGGTACCTCGATCTGCGGCAGCACGGACAGGTCGGCCGCGTAGCGGGCGGGGACGGGCGGTTCGGGGTCGGCGCCGCCGGGGGCGGGTTCGGCGAAGTCGGCCGCCGCCTCGGCCCGGTGCAGCACCAGGAGGGCGGCGGCGGGCGGCAGCGGCGGGCGTTCGACGACCAGCAGCGGTTCGGCGAGGGCGGGCGCCAGCAGGTCGGCGGCCTGGTCGACCGGCTCCGGCGGCAGGGGGCGCTGGAGGTCCAGCTCCAGCCGCCGGTCGGGGTTGCGCAGCAGGGCGGCGGCGTCCTGGATCTGCTGGCGGGTGTAGCGGCCGGCCTTCATCGCCGGGCCGACGGCGAGGTTGATCTCGCGCACGCCGGCCGTGAGCGCAACGCCCAGGACCTCGTACGGCGACGGTTCGTGCAGTGGCATGGCGGGCGGCTTCTCTCCTCACGGCTGACGGTTGCTCAGGAATTGGCTGTGGCTCAGAGATTGGCTGTGGCTCGTGGATTGACTGCGGCTCGGGATTGGCTGCGGCTGCGGCTCAGGGATGGACGTATGGGCTACGACGACGACGGCGGCTCCGCGGTTGCCGTCAGCGCAGTGCGCCGATCCTCCGTTGCAGGGCGCGCAGGTCGCGGTCGTCCGGGTTGTACTCGACGGCCTTGCCGATCAGCGAGCGGGCCTCCCGGAACTGGCGCAGGTTGGCCTGGCCGACGGCGTAGGAGCTGTAGACGACGCTGAGTTCGACGTGCAGCTTGGCGACGTCCTCCGGGGTGCGGGAGAGCGCGAGCGCCTCCTCCAGCAGCCGGATCGCGTCGCGGTAGCGGTGGGCCTCGTAGTGGCCGATGGCCTCGCCGCGCCAGACGCTGACCATCAGGCGGCGGATCTCGGCCGAGTCGTCGTAGGACCTGGCCTTCTGGAGCATGGCGGCCTGGGTGGTGAACGGGCTGTCCTGGAGGTTGTCCAGCATGTGGTTGGCCAGCATCACGGCGACCCGGCGCGGGGCCTCCTCCTCGGTGTCGCCGTCCCATTCCGGGTCGGCGCGCAGGGCTTCCGCCATCCGGGCGACGGCGAGGGCTCGGTGGTCCGCGAAGGCGGCGATGCGGGAGAGGTGGCGCAGGACGAAGGCGAGGCCGAGCCGGTGGTCCGGGTCGGGGTTGAGCGTGATCAGCTCCCGCCACGCGTCGGCGGCCTCCTCCAGTTCCGCTTCGGGGGCGTCGGGGCGGCTGAGCTGGCCGGCCCGGTTGCCGAGGGCGGCCTCCAGGAAGTGGACGGCGGTCGGGTCGCCGGGGGCGAGTTCCATGCTCTTGCGCAGCAGGACCAGGGCGCGGGGGTAGTCCTTGGCCTCGTTGTTGATCTTGCGGGCCCACTGGGCGTAGGTGGCTCCGAGGTCGCCGCGCACCTC
Organism: Kitasatospora sp. NPDC058243; assembly: GCF_042882025.1. Taxonomy (NCBI): domain Bacteria; kingdom Bacillati; phylum Actinomycetota; class Actinomycetes; order Kitasatosporales; family Streptomycetaceae; genus Kitasatospora; species Kitasatospora sp. NPDC058243. The sequence goes on along the minus strand of NZ_JBHVWW010000074.1, from coordinate 5,033 downwards.
GGGGTGGTCGGGGGCCAGCGCGAGGGCCTTCTCCAGGAGTTCGGTGGCGCCCGCCTGGTCGTCGTCGCTGCTCTTGAGCAGGGCGCGGGCGGCCCGGACGCCGCACTCGGCGGCGATCGCGGGCGCGTCGGCGGGCAGGACGGCGCCGGGCACGGCCCGGGCGCGGGTGAGGCAGTCCAGGGCCTCGCGCCAGTCCTGGTTGCGGTGGTGCTCGCGGGCCTCGCTGACCAGGCTCTCGCCGAGCAGGTCCCGCCAGCCCGTTCCGCGTTCGGCCTCGGGCACCGCGTCCAGGGCGCCGACGGCGGCGGCCTGGCGGCCCTGGAGGAGCAGGTAGCGCTGCGGGCCGAGGTCGCCGAACAGGCCGAGGGCCCTGGTCAGCGGGTGCCCGTCGGGGGTTTCCGGTCGCCGCCAGGCCCGTACGGCCTCGTCGAACCCGGCTGCCCAGGCGGCGAGTTCGGGCTCCTGGCGGAGCAGCCGGTCGAGCGCGGGGCCGAGGGCGAGGCGCCGGGCGGGGCGGCCGGGCAGGGTGATCCGGACGTCCTCCTGGGCGAAGGCGTCGGCGCTGTGCGCCTCCATGCCGAGGCGCAGGGTCCAGGCGGTGACCTCGTCGCCGGTGCGGCCGGCGGCCCGGTCCAGGGCGCGCAGGTCCTCGCGGAGGCGGTCGGTGAGCGCGCTGCGGGCGGTGGACATCCGCTGCGGTTCGGCCGGGCGGCCGGTGATCCGGGCGGACTCCGCCCACAGGTCGGGCTGGTGCAGGGCGGCGACCAGGCAGCCGAGCGTCCAGGTCCAGATCCGCTCGTCCGGGCCTTCCGAGGTTTCCGGGCCTGCCTGGAGGGAGACCGCGAGCCGGTAGCCGGCCAGGCCGAGCGCGTGCAGCAGCCGGGGGTGGGCCGGGTCCTTGAGCAGCAGGGCGTGGTAGCCGTCCCAGGCCTCGCGGTGGCGACCCTCGACGGCGTGCTGGTGGGCCTCGTGCTCGGCGAGCAGGACGAGCGCGGCGGCGGCCTGCGGCCGGCCCGGGGCGAGGGTGAGGGCCTGGCGCAGGTCGCCGGCCGCGCGTCCGGGCTCGCCGGCGTCGAGGGCGGCGCCGGCCCGGCGGATCAGGACGGCGCCGCGCGCGGCGTCGGCGTCCGCCGGCAGGTCGGCCAACGCCTCGTCCAGTCGGCCGAGTTCGGCCCGCAGCAGGGCAAGGTCCAACCGTACGGGCGCGGCGGCGGGGCTGTCGCCGAGGGCCTGCGCCCAGGCGGCGAGGACGGGTTCGGCCTGCTCGGGCACCCCGGCCCGGCGGGCGCAGTCCAGGACGGCGCGCAGCGCGGGGCCGGTGCAGCGTACGCAGCGCGGCGCGGCGCCGTCGGCGGGGCGGTGCAGGTGGGCGGCGCAGACCTCCCGGCCGCAGCCGGCGCAGACGCCGGTGGCGGGGGCGGGGCAGACGGCGCAGTCGGCCGTCGCGGGCGGGGGCTGCGGCGGCTCGGGGGCCTGGCCGGCGGTCAGGAAGTGGTGGTACCAGTCCAGTGCGGCGGCCCAGTTGCCGGCCCGTTCGGCGAGCAGCGCCCGCAGCCGGGCGAGGCCCGGGTCGCCGGCCGGGTCGGGGGCGAGCGGGGCGAGCAGGGCGATGGTCTGGACCGGACGGCCGGTCAGCAGGGCGGCGGCGGCCAGGTGGTAGCGGTCGCGCGGCCCGGTGGCGGCGTCGAGCAGGGTGCTCAGCGGTGCGGTGGAGCCCTCGGCCAGGGCGAGGGCGGCGCGCAGCCGGGCCTGCCGGTGGGTGACGGAGCCGGGCAGGGTGTCGGCGAGGGCGAGTGCGGCGGCGGCCCGCTCGCGCGGTTCGGGCCGGTCGCGGCCGGTGATCAGGAGGTGCGCGGCCTCGCGCAGGGCGGCCTCGCGCAGCGCGGCCCGGTAGCCGGGGGCGGCCGGGTGGTCGGCGGCGGCCTGCTGCCAGAGCTCCCGGGCGGCCACCGGGTCGTCGGCCAGCCGGGTGCGGGCGAGCCGGTCGCGGGCCAGGGCCTGCCGTTCGCGCAGGTCCTCGTCGTGCAGCGGCTCCCAGCGGGCCAGGGCGCCGGCCGGGTCGTCGGTGCGGGCGAGGGCCAGACCGTGGTGGAAGGCGGCGATCCGGGCCCAGCGGGAGTCCGGTTCGACGTCGGCCTCGGCGCCGAGGACGGGCGCGGCCTCGGCGGCCTGCCCGGCGGCGAGCAGGGCCGCGCCGAGCCGGACCCGGGCGGGGCGCCAGTCGGGGGCGAGGCCGAGGCCGGTGCGGTAGTCGGCGGCCGCCTCGGCGGGGCGCGCGGCCCGCTCGTGCACCAGGGCGAGGCCGAACCGGGCCGGGGCGAAGGAGGGTTGGACGGTCAGGGCGGCGGTGAACTGGTCCCGGGCCTGCTCGTCGGCGCCGAGCAGCAGGGCGAGTCGGCCGAGGGCGTAGCGGGGGCGGGGGTCGCCGGGGGTCTCGGTGGCGGCGGCCGCGAGGTCGGACCAGGCGGCGTCGGTGGCGCCGAGCCGCTGCCGGGCCAGGCCCCGGAAGAGCAGGCTTTCGGTGCGCAGCGCCGGGCCGCGCCCCCACGGGGAGGGCTCGCCGGGGCCGCGGCGCAGCGCCTCGTCGAAGGCGGCGACGGCGGGTTCGTCCCGGTGCAGGGTGAACAGCTGGGCGCCCCAGCGGAACCAGAGTTCGCCGCTGCCGCCGGGGGCGGACGCGGCGAGCAGGGTCTCGGCCTCGGCGGCGCGGTCGGTGCCGCGCAGCAGGGCGGCCCGGGCCAGGACCGGCCAGTCCCGGCCGGGCAGTGCGGCCAGCGACCGGGTGGTGGCGCTCTCGCGCTGCTCTGGGGAGCCCTCGCCGCAGAGCCGCTGGAGCCAGTCCGTGGCGCGGGCGGCGGCCGCGGCCTCCTCGCCGGGTTCGGCGCCGTCGGCGGTGGCCTGGAGGAAGGCGAGCAGCGGCCCGAGGTCGCCGTCGGGGGCGGATATCCGCTCCTCGGCGAGGCGGTGCAGGCTCCACCGGGGCAGCTGCCGGGCCGGGTCGGCGAGCAGCGGGAAGGCCTCGCGGTGCAGGGCCAGGGTGGCCTGCTGGTCGCCGGTGGGGACGGTGGCCTCGGCCTGGCCGAGCAGGGCGAGGCCGCGTTGCGGGCGCAGTTCCTCGGGGCCGGCGGCGAGCCGTTGGGCGAGGCGCGCGTAGCGGCGCCGGGCCTGCGGGGCCTTGCCGGCGGCGAGCCGTTCGGCGGCCGTGGCCAGGGCCTTGGCCACGGCCTGGGCGTCCAGGCTCCGTCGGCGGCGGGCCAGTACGACGGCTGCCGCACCGGCCAGTGCCACCACGAGCAGCAGCACCGCGAGCTGCACCATGCACCGTCCCCCTGCGCTTGGAAATACGCCGATCGATGATCAACACAAGGTGTGTGATCATGAGTTGACGCCGTTTCGATGTTGATCGGGCGCCCATCAGAATAGGCCCTCCACCGGACAGACGAACAGAATTGAGCACTATCCTGGGCGACGCAGCGGAAGCGGTGTGAGAACCACCGCGCGGGAACCGGCCCGAGGCCGGGTCGGGGCGAACAGGCCAACAGGGTCCAGTCGGGGGATGCGTGTCCGAGTCGCGTTGGGTGCCCGGGCTCCGGTTCGGGCCGGAGTTCGACCCCGAGCAGTACGAACTCCTGGAATTCCACCACCGGGGCGGCGAGGCCGAGGTGTGGCGGGCGGTGCGGACCGGCCACAGCGGGCTCAAGGAACTCGTCGCCGCGAAGATCATGCTGGAGCGCGACCCCTCCGAGGTGCGGCGCTGGCTCGGCCGCTGGGACGACGTCTCGCACAACGCCCACCGCCTGGGCGTGAACGACCTGGTGGTGCCCAGCTTCCTGCTCGGCCCCTCCCCGCACCGGCCCGGCGCCGCGCCCTCCGCCGGGCTGCTCGGCTACCAGATCTCCCCCTGGGTCGAAGGCGTGCCGCTGCACACCTGGGCCCGCACCCAGCGCGGCGGCCCGGCGGCGGTGGCCGAGGTGCTGGCCCGGCTCTGCCGGATCGTCGACGAACTGCACCGCAAACGCTGGGTGCACCGCGACATCTCCCCCGCCAACGTCCTGGTGGACGCCCAGAACCAGGTCAAGCTGATCGACCTGACCTTCCTGGCCCCGCTCGACCACACCCTCACCGTCGCGGTGTTCACCCCCGGGCACGTCCCGCCGGAGGCCGAGCAGGTCGGCGGCTTCCCCACCACCGCCAAGGACCTGTTCGCGGTCGGCACCCTCGCCCGCACCCTGCTGCTGCCCGACCACGGCCGGCTCGACCACCGGCTCGCCGCCGAACAGGCCCGCGCCGAACTCCTCGCCGCCGGCTACGGCGAGGACCTGGCGCGCTGGGCCTGCGAACCGCTCGCCCGTGAACCGGACCGCCGCCCCTCCCCGCTCGGCCCCTGGGTGGGCCGCGGCCGCGAACTCCTGCGTTCCCGCCGGCCGGTGGCGCGCACCGCGGGCCTGGCCGTCCTGCCCGACCGGGCCGGCCGGCCGCTGCTGGTCACCGGCGGCGCCGACGGCACCGCACTGGCCGGCCCCGGACACCACGGGCAGCGCCTGCCGGCCGGCCAGGGGCCCGGCCCAGTCAGGGAGTTGCTGGCCGGCTGGGCCGGACACCAGGGCGAACTGGTGGTCTGCGCCGAGGACCGCGGCGGGACGCTCTGGGTCGGCACCTCGGCCGGCTGGTGGGAGGCCGCGCGCGGCGTCAGCGGGCTCGCCGGGGCGGTCAACTCCGCCGGGGAGATGACGGTCTGGACGGCGGCCGGCGGCGCCCTGCGCTCCTACCGCTGGGCGCCCGGCCTCACCCTCACCGGCCAGGAGCTGCCCGGCTGCCCGGCCGACCGGGTGCTCGCCGCCCTGGAGGAACGGGCCGGATCCTGGCTGGTCCTGGTCGAGCACCGGGAGCAGGTGCTGAGCTGGCGACCGGGCTCGGCCGAGCGCCCCGCCCCGCTGGGGCCGCCCGGCGCCCTGCGCGCCGGGGCGCTGGCCCGCACCTCCGCCGGACCGCAGGCCGCCACGCTGCGCCCGGACGGCTCCGTCCAGCTGCAC
>NZ_JBHVWW010000073.1:25693-49082 GCF_042882025.1 Kitasatospora sp. NPDC058243 | reverse complement strand
GAGACCGCCAAGCCCTACCACTGGACCTACGAGGGCACCCCACTCAAAGCAGCCTGATCAACACCCCTCCACGAACTTCCGCGGAGCAGCACTAGGCTGGAGGGGTGAGCACTCATGCGCCGAACGAAGCCCGCGTCATCCCCCTGCGCCCGCACACCTCGTCGCCCGGTTCCGGCGGGGCGACCCGCGCCCCGCAGCGGCCGGCGGGAGCGCCACCGGCGCCCGCACCGAGGGAACCCCTGTGGCGCGACCTCGTCGGCGATGCGATGCGCCGCGAACGGCTCGCCCAGGAACGGACGTTGAAGGATGTGGCGGAGGCGGCCCGGATCTCGATCCCGTACCTGTCGGAGTTGGAGCGCGGGCGCAAGGAGGCCTCCTCCGAGGTCCTCGCGGCCGCCGCCCGGGCCCTCGGACTCGGCCTCGCCGACCTGCTCTCGCTCGCCCAGGACGAGCTGACCCGGCACACCCGGAGCCAGGCGGGCCGAGGCCTGGTGGGCCGGGGCGGGGTGGGCCGGGGCGGGGTGGGCCGAAGCCGGTTGGACCGGAGCCGTACGTCGCCCACGGGGCAGTACGACGGGCTCTGCCTCGCCGCCTGACCTGACCCGGCCCGGCCCGGCCGAAGGCCGGTACGACGGTGGTGCGCCCCGCCGTACCGGCCACGGCCGCGCGGAGTCAGCCGAACGCGAGCCGTCGGCTCAGCACCTCGTCGGCGAGCCCGTAGGCGACGGCCTCCTCGGCGGTGAACACCTTGTCCCGGTCCATGTCCGCGCGCAGCGTCGCCACGTCGTGACGGGTGTGCCGGGACAGCACCTCCTCCACCTGCGAGCGGGTGCGGACCATCTCCTTCGCCGCGAGGCTGAGGTCGGACACCGTCCCCTGCCGGCCACCGCTGGCCGGCTGGCCGAGCAGCACCCGCGCGTGCTGGAGCACGAACCGCCGCCCGGGGTCTCCGCCGGCCAGCAGCACCGCCGCCGTCGACGCCGCCTGACCGACGCAGAACGTGGAGATCGGCGCCTGCACGAACGTCATCGTGTCGTAGATCGCCATCAGCGAAGTGAACGATCCACCAGGCGAGTTGAGGTAGATCGAGATCTCGCGTTCCGGGCTCTCCGACTCCAGGTGCAGGAGCTGCGCGATGACCACGTTGGCGACCCCGTCGTCGATCTCGGTGCCGAGGAAGATGATCCGCTCGTTCAGCAGCCGGCTGAAGACGTCGTAGGAGCGCTCGCCCTGCGCGGTCCGCTCGATCACGTAGGGAACCGTGTACGACCCCATGTCACAGCCCCATCCGTCGGCGCGACGCGGCCGGGCGGATGTCGGCGACCGACTCCACCACCCGGTCCACGATCCCGTACTCCCTGGCCTGCTCGGCCGTGAACCAGCGGTCCCGGTCGCCGTCGCGCGCGATCGTCTCCTCGCTCTGCCCGGTGTGCTCGGCGGTGATCCGCTCGATGGCCTTCTTGGTGAACTGGAGGTTCTCCGCCTGGATCTCGATGTCGGCGGCGGTGCCGCCGATGCCCGCCGAGGGCTGGTGCATCATGATCCGCGCGTTCGGCAGCGCGAGCCGCTTGCCGGGCGCCCCCACGGTGACCAGGAACTGGCCCATGCTGGCGGCGAACCCCATCACCAGCGTCGAGACGTCGTTCGGGATGAGCCGCATGGTGTCGTAGATGGCGAGCCCCGCGGTGACCGACCCGCCGGGGCTGTTGACGTACAGGCCGATGTCGGTGCGCGGGTCCTCCGCCGACAGCAGGAGCAGCTGCGCGCACACCCGGTTGGCCGACACGTCGTCGACCTGGGTGCCGAGGAGGACGATCCGCTGGGCGAGCAGCTGCGCCGCGAGGTGGTCGTCGAAGCGGCTGGGCGGCGTGCCGCCCTCCTCCGCGCGGGGCGCGAGCGTGGTGAGGGGAGTCATCCGGTCTCCTTGTCGAGATGCCGAGGTGTCGAAGCATCGAAGCGTCGAAGTGTCGAGGTGTCGAGGCGGGCTTGCCCTCGACTCCACTCTTGACCCCGGGAGACCTCCGGATGCGTTTTCTCTGCCCGCCGCAGATTCGCCACGGGCAGAGGCGACGGCCCGTACACGGCCGCGTCCCGCTCGGGGCCCTGCTCGGAGCCCAGTCGGAGCCGGGCCCCGAGCGGGGCGGAGGCGGGACGGTCAGACCGGCAGGCCCTGCCACCCGCCGAAGGTGGTGGGCGTCGTGCCCGCGCGGTAGTAGACGCGGCCGTCCGAACCGATCGCGAACACGTGGAGGACACCGCCGCCGTCGACGAGCGCGGCCGGGTAGTCGAGGACGGTGCCGCCGAGGTCCTGCCAGGTGCCGTAGCCGGAGTTCGGGGCGGTCTGGGCGGTGGTGCTCACGCCGCCGCCGCGGTTGCGCTCGAACAGGACGACCCGTCCGCCGGCGGTGGCCGCCGCCGGCTCGCCCACTCCTCCGTCGCCGCCGAGGGGGGCCGGGGACTGGCTCCACTCGCCGCCGGGCCGGGTCTGGTAGCTGACCAGCATCGCCCCGGTGCCGACCTCGCGGTAGGCGAGTTCGATGCGGCCGTCCTGGTCGAGCGCGGCCTTGGGCGGGCTGGCCGGCCGGGCGCCCGGGATCGGGTTCGGGCCGCCGAAGGCGCCGTTCGGAGCGGTCTGCCACCAGCCGAGGATTCCGGTGCGGCTGCTGGCGAACACCTCGATCGCGCCGACGCCGTTGCGGATCGCGGTGACCGGGTCCTGGAGGTCGGTGCCGCCCAGGTCCGTCCACGTGCCCGTCCACACCCCGCCCGGGGTGGTCTGCCGGATGCTGCTGAGGCCGCCCCCGCCGTTCTTGACGAACAGCTCCAGCCGCCCGTCCTGGTGGCCGGCCACCACGGGCACGCCGACCTGGTCCTCGTTGCCGAGCCCGGTGTTGGGGTTGCCGTGGTCGGCCCAGCTGTTCCACCACCAGCCGTTGGGCGTGCCCTGGGGCAGGGAGATGATGTGGTGATCGGTCAGGCGGCGGGCGAAGACCTCCAGCCGGCCGTCGGCGTTGGTGCCGACCGCGATGCCCGGCGCCAGCCGCCCGCCCGGGTCGGCCATCCGCACCGGACCGCCCCAACTGCCGTCCGTCTGACGCCAGTACGTGTAGAGGGCGCCGGCCCGGACGACGAAGACCTGCGGCCGGCCGTCCTGGTTCAGCCCGGCCCAGGAGGTGCCCCGCGACCAGCGGTAGTACATCCGGGAGAACCAGGCGTCGGAGTAGTTCCCCGAGTGGTCGTGGCTCGCGTACTCGGAGACGAACACGCCCTTGGCGCCGGTCGTCGCCGGGTCGAGGTTCACCGGGGAGTCGCTGATGTTGTAGTCCCGGTAGTTCACCTGGATCAGCCCGCCGCCGTACAGCAGGGCCGCCTGGCCGGCGAACTTCGCGGCGGAGACGTGGTCCGAGTGGTCGCCCGAGTAGCGGCTGTCCGGGAGTTCGTCCTGGGCCCGGAGCACGGTCGGCTGGTACGTCACCATCAGCTGCCGCAGCACCTCGACGACGTCCGCCGCCGTGTAGGTCGACGGCCCGGACAGCGGGCTGCCGACCGGGACGACCGTGGTGTCGGTGCCGCCGGCCAGGACGGCGCCGAGCCCGGCGTCGTGCAGGTTGAGGAAGATCAGGTGCACCGGCCGGTCCTTGAGGACGTACCGTTCGACCTGCTTGCCCGCGACGGTCCACGCCTCGACCGTCCAGTGCCCGACCTCGTCGGTCGCCGGGTCGGTGTCGCCGACCCCGGCCATCCGGGAGTAGGCGTTGACGGCGCCCATCTGCCGGTTCCAGGTCCGCAGCGGCTCGCCGGCGGTGTCCCAGCAGACCGTGGCGCACGGGTCGCCGGTCGCGTTGCCCGCGGTGACGAACACCGTGACGGACGGGGTGCCGAGGGCGATCGCGTTGGACAGGTCCGGGTTCATGAACAGGATGTCGTCGTCCTCGTGCGCGACGACCTGCATGAACAGCGGCCCGGAGGCGGCGGCCGGGGCCGCCCCCACGGCCGCCGCCGCGCGGGTCGCGGTCCCCTTGGCCAGGACGGGCGCGGCCAGGGCGGTGAGCGCGACGGAGGTGAGGAGTTGTCGTCGTCCGATTGCCATGTGATTCCCCCCAATTCGAGATCGGCATGTGATCACGCCAGGAGGAGGTTAGCGCATTGCCGGGCGGAAATGCCCGGGGCTGCGTCGGGTGAATTGCCAACGGGGAAAAGTCAATTGACGTGTGATCAAGTCACTTCGTTCACTCCCCGCTCATCGGGCGCATTTCCGGAAGAGCCCGTTCCTGCACAGGTGGAATCGGGCCAGCGGGCGATAAGACGACAAACCGAATCCAGCTCTGTGCGGCCGAGTGGGGGGGAGGCTGGTCGCGTGATATGACGGCGTGTCACCAAATCTGCGCCGATCGGCCTGCGGGACGATGAGCCCGCTTCGGCGCCCCACCTGGGGAGCCACGCCCGGACGGCCCTTCAGGAGATGTGCGGCCGCCGGCTCGGAGCGGGAGCCCGACCACTCGCCGTAGGAGTTCCGTTGTATTTGGACCGCTGGTCACTGGACCGGGCCGGCATCACCGATCACACGTTGCGGGAATCCTACGAGTTCTGCCGGCGGATGCTGATCTCGGTGGACGGGCGGACCTACTGGGCGGCGAGCTGCTGCGCGCCGCCGGCGGTGCGCCCGCACCTGTGGGCGGCGTACGCGTTCGGCCGGCACGCCGATCAGCTGGTGGACGGGGGTGACCGGCCGGGCCGGGCCGAGGAGTTCGAACGGTGGGCCGAACACCTCACCGCAGCTCTCGAAGACGGTGACGGCAGCAGCAGCGGCGGTACGGGAGATCCGATCACACGTGCGCTGACGCACACGGTGCACAGCCGTGGCATCCGGGTCGAGGACCTGATGGCCTACGTGGACGGCCTGCGGATGGACCTGTCCCCGGCCCACTACCCGACGTTCGCCGAACTCCGGCCCTATCTGCGGGCCGTGGGCGGCGCCCCGGCCCGGATCCTGCTCCGCGTCTTCGAGGACCCTTCACCCGCCGCCGAGCAGGCGATGACCCGGCTCGGGGAGGCCGCGCAGTTCACCGACATCGTGTGCGACATCGCCGAGGACCTGCGGATGGGCCGGCTGTACCTGCCGCTGGAGGACCTGGAGCGCTTCGGGCTGACCCGCGACGACCTCGCCGCGGAGGACAGCAGTGCCGCGGTGCGCGAGCTGCTGCGCTTCGAGGTCTCACGGGCACGAGAGCTGTGGGAGGAGGGCCTCGACGTCCTCGACCTGGTGCACCCGGCCAGCCGTGCGGCCTGGCAGGCCGGAGCCGCGTTGCTGCGCGCGCCCCTGGACCGGGTCGAGCGTCGCGGCAACCAGGCGGTGGGCGCCAAGGTCTGGACCACGGCACCACGCACCGCGGCGATCCTGGTGCGCAGCCTGCTGCACCCGCCGGTCGGCGCCGCAGTTGCGGTACGCCCGTGAGCGCCCACGAGGTCACACTCCCCACCCAGCCCGTACCCACCCAACCGGCACCCTCGCCGCCGCAGGCGCCGGGCCCCCTGTCGCGTCCGCCCCTCCTGCACCGGCTGGGCGTGTTCTCGGCGCGCCGGCGGGGGCTGGTCTGCGGTGTCTGGCTGCTGGCGGTCGCCGCGTCGATCGGGCTGCTGCCGCACTTCCTGTACTCGCTGCGCGCCCCTGTCGTCCGCGTCGACGGATCGGAGTCGGTGCGGGCGGACGGGTTGGCCGCCAGGGGCTTTCCGCTGCTGGGATCCGAGCAGCTCCTGCTGGTGTTCCACTCCGAGCAGCTCGATGCCACCGATCCCCGTTACGCCGACACGGTCGCGTGGACCGCGGCCGCGCTGCGGCACCAGCACGGCGTCCGGGCCGTGGCCGTGCTCCCGACCGCCGAGCAGGCGGCCGCCTCGCCCCCCGCGGACGATGTCGGCGCGCTGATGGCCGCCCTCTCACGGCTGCGCCACGATCCTCACAACGCCTACGCCTTGGTCGGGCTCGGCGGTGACGAGAGCAGACGCCAGGAGCGGATCGGCGCCCAGCAGGCCCAGGTGGGGCGGGTGGCGCAGCACTTCAGCGACGGCGCGGTCAGCGCCGCCCTGGTCGGCAGGACGCCGGTCAACGACGACCTGCGCTCCGTCGAACTCGCCGATCTGCGCGATGTCGAGGGCGTCGCCGTGATCCTGGCCCTGGTGGTGCTGCTGCTGGGCCTGGGCACGGTGGGCGCGGCCCTGGTCCCGGTGGTGCTGGCCGGCGCCGCCATCGCGCTCACTTTCGGTCTGATCGCCGCGGTGGGGCTGATCGACCCGACGCTGCGTCCCGACACCCTGCTGGTGACCGTGGTGACGGTGGTGGGGCTCGGCATTGGCATCGACTACGCGCTGTTCGTCGTCGTCCGCTTCCAGGAGGAGATCGCCGCCGGCGCCCCACCGGAACAGGCCGCCGGCCGGGCGCTGGCCACCAGCGGCCGGACGGTCTGCTACTCCGGCGCGGTGGTGGCGGCCGCCGCGACGAGCATGCTGCTGCTGCCTTCCCGGGTCTTCCGCGACCTCACCGCCGGGACCTGCACGGTGACGGCCGTGGTCCTGGCCGCGACGCTGACCCTGCTGCCTGCCGCCCTCGCCGGGGCCGTCCGCTGGCTGGGGCGCGGCGCGCTGCCCGGCCGCCGTCCGGCCCGGCAGGACGACGGCGATGCGGAGGGGCAGCCGTGGGCCCGCTGGGCGCGGCGTCTGATGCGGCGTCCGGTGCCCTACCTGCTGGCCGGCCTCGTCCTGCTCGGCGCTGCCGCGGCCCCGGCCCTGGGCCTGAGCCTGGGCGTCGACTTCGGGCGCCACGCACTGGCCGGCACCCCCTCCGGCGCGGCTCTGGCGGTCCTGGAGAGCGACGCGCTCGCCGGAGCGGCGGGCCAGGTGACGGTCATGGTCCCGCACACCGCCGCCGGGCCCGCCCCCCAGCTGCCGGCGCTCCTGGATGCCTTGCGCGCGCAACCGCAGGCGGCCGTCGTCCAGGCCGTCGACAACAGCCGCGACCTCACCATGGTGGTCGTCGTCCCGGCCGTCGCCCCGGACTCTCCGGAGGGCGTCGAACTGGTGCGTCACATCAGGGAGTTGACCGAGCCGCTGCGTCAATCGGGCACCCCGGTCGCGGTCGGCGGGTTCGGCGCGCTGCTGCTGGACATCACGCGGGAAGTGTCCGCGACGGTGTGGTGGGTGATCGGCTCCGTGCTGGCGCTGTCCCTGTGCTACCTGGTCTTCGCGTTCCGCAGCCTGCTGTTGCCACTGAAGGCCGTGGCGATGAACCTCCTGGCCACCGGGGCCAGTTACGGCCTGACGGTGGCGGTGTTCCAGCACGGCTGGGCCCAGGGCCTGCTCGGGTTCACCTCGACGGGCCGCGTGCAGGCGTATCTGCCGGTGATCGTCTTCGCCGTCCTGTTCGGACTGTCCATGGACTACGAGGTGTTCCTGGTGCGCCGGATCCGGGAGGAGTACCTGGCCACCGGCGACAACACCCGTGCCGTGGCACTGGGGCTGCAGCGCACCGCGCGCCCGATCACCACCGCCGCGCTGGTGATGGTGCTGCTGTTCGCCGGCCTGCTCGCCGACCGGGTGCTGGAGATCAAGGAGATCGGCTTCGCACTCGCCGTGGCCGTCGCGCTCGACGCCACCGTCGTCCGCCTGCTGCTGGTGCCCACCGTCATGCGCCTGCTGGGGGAATGGAACTGGTGGCTTCCGGCTCCTCCGATCCGGTTCCGCACCCGCGCGTCGCGCGGGGATGACGGCGTACCGAATCAGGATCTGTAAGCATACGAACGATATTTGCCCTGCACTTCCCTCGAACCAGGAGACAGCATGCGCACCGGTCGATATGTACTGGCCCTGTCCGCGGCCGCCGTGGCGATCACCGTGGCCGGCCTGACCGCGCCGCCCGGCACCTTCGACTCCCACGCCTCAGCGCAGGCCCGCGCCGCGGCTGCCGCCGCCGAGCAGGACGTCGCACTGTCCAACGGCCAGGCCGACGTCCAGCTCACCGGTCGCGCGAACCTGACGCTGGACCAGGCCGGCATCCAGGAGAACCAGAAGGGCGGGGACACCACGGGGCTCGTCGACGACGAGACCCACTGCTCCGGCGCCGGCGGCACCGCGAACCTGATGCCCGACGGCGCCCTCAGCTGCCCGGACGACGTCGTCTTCACCCCCACCGACGAGGCCGGCGCGGACAACGGGACCACCGGCCAGCAGGTGGAGGTGACCCAGATGACCGAGAACCTGGCCACCGGCGAGGTCGACGTGATGCTCGACGGCAAGAAGGTCCCCCTGCTCACCTGCCCCGACCGCTCCTCCGACGTCACCGTCAGCGGATCGAGCGCGCAGACCGACGACGTGGGATGCGACGTCACGCCCGGCGCTGCCGACACCTTCAACAAGAAGTTCGGGGTGAGCGTCTTCGAGCCGGGCGACGAGATCGCCCACGGCACCGGCAGCGCCACCGCGAAGACCACCACCAAGTGATCCGCACTCCCGACCCGGAAAGGCCTCCCCCATGACCGACCAGAGCACGGCCGACGACTCCCCCCGCCACACCGCTCCCGACGAGATCGCCCCCGGCCGGGGGCGATTCCCCCCCGGCCGGTCGATCCTCCCGAGCACCCGGCGGCGCCCAGCGGCGGTCAGCCGAGCGAGTCCACCAGTTCGGCGATCGCCGTCAGCGGCTGGTGGGCCGCGAGTTCGGCGGCCAAGTCAGCGGCGTTGGCGCGGTAGGCCGGGTCGGCCAGGACCCGGTCGACGGCCTCGCGCAGCTCCGGTTCACCCGGGCGCCCGGTGCGCAGGTCGATGCCGACACCGCGCCAGGCCACCCTGGCGGCCACCTCGGGCTTGTCCTCGCTGCCGCCCGCGACCACCAGCGGCACCCCGAAGGCCAGCGCGGTGTGGACACCGCCGTAGCCGCCGTTGCTGATCAACACGTCGGCGTGCGGCAGGAGCCGGTCGAACGGCAGGTAGCCGGCGGCCCGCACGTTGTCCGGCAGGCCGCCGAGCGCCTGCGCCAGCAGCTCGGGCCCGTCCGGGCGGACCGTGGCCGCGACCACCAGCAGGTCGGGACGGTCGGCCAGCGCCCGCACCGCGGGGACCAGCAGCTCGGTCAGGTCGTCATTGGCCAGGGTGCCCTGGGTGACCACCACGACCGGACGGTTAGAGGCCAACTCAGGCCACCACTGCGGCAGTTCCACCTCGATCCGGCTCTGCGGCGCCAGCGCGCCGATGTAGCGCAGCGAGGCCGGCGCGTCACTGCGCGGGTACTCGAACCCCGGGACGGTCAGCTGCAGGTAGTGGTCGGGCCCGGTGACGGCGGCGTTCGCCCGGGGCCCCGGCGGCAGTTCGGCCCCGACTCCGGCGAAGACCTCGGCCGCGTACTGCCGCAGCGGCTCGCCGCGCAGTGCCGCCTCGGCGTTCAACTCCCGGTTGCGGGCCAGCCCTTCCGGTCCCGCCTGGGGCGCCAGCGCAAGCCCGAAGGGCGCGGTGTCGACACTCTGCAGCATCGGCGGGGACACCCCGATGCCCACCACGGCCGGCCGCTCGTCGCGCGGATGGGCCAGCGCCAGAGCCACCGCGCCGTGGAAGAAGCAGTCACCGAGCACGACCGTGGCCGGGAACTCCGCCAGCAGCGCGCGCAGCGCCCGGTACTGCGCGGGCACCGGGTCGATGAAGATGTTCCGGGCGTCGAAGGCCAACCGCTGCGGCCCGGGCGGCAGTTCGGACCGACCCGGGAAGGAGTCGTTGATCCGGCGGTCGTCGAAATCCGCCTCCGGCGGCAGGGCGACGAAGCGCGCCCCGGTCTCCTCGGCGGCCCCGGCGAACCGCGCCCCGCCGAGGAAGACCACCTCGTGCCCGCGCGCCACCAGGTCGGCGGTGATCGCCAGCATCGGCGCGGTGTGCCCGTGCGCGGGCATGGCGGCAGTGATGATCCTGGACATGTGAAACCCCCCATAGTTGTTCCTCGGCCGGTCCGTGCGCACCCCGTGGTCCTCCCCGTGCACCCGGCCCACAGCGCAGGCTAGCCCACCACGCCGCGTCCACCCGACACCGACACCGACACCGACACCGGCGGCGGGGCGGCGGGGCCAGGCGGGACGGGCGAGGCCGCCCGTCCCGCTGGATCGTCAGGTCGTCAGGAGACCACGTCGGCCGGGCAGAGCCGCTGGGTGCCCGGGCGTCCGCGCACGGTGGCGTCCACGCAGCCGCCCGGCAGGCCGTCGTGGACGGTGCTGCCGAAGTTGGCGGTGACGGTCAGCGTGCCGTCGCCGAAGACGGTCCGCTGCACCAGGTGGTCGCCGGTCAGCCAACGGAAGGAGGTCAGCTGCCGGGTGCCGGCCGCCTGGTGCAGCGGCGCGAAGTACTGCTGCAGGGCGGCCAGTTCCCGCTGGTTCTGCCCGTCGCGCGGGTCCTTGTCGCTGAGCACGAAGTTGAGCGGGGTGTTGTCGAGCATCGCCAGCAGCGCACGCGTGGTCTTCTGCTCCGGCAGTTTGCTGAAGGGCAGTTCCCAGCGTTCGACGTTGACCAGCGACCCGTGCAGCGCCGTCTCGTACAGCGGCACCCGGTACCGCGGGTCGTACATCGCCTTCAGGGCGGCGGCCACCCTGGCCTGGTGCTCGGGCTTGAAGTCCGTGGTCCGCACCGGCTTGAAGAAGGTGGCGGCGGCCTGTTCCGGAGCGTAGCCGCCCCAGGCGCCGTCGTCCTTGGGGTCCTGCGGCCCGTTGTCGAAGTGCCCGGACTCCATCGCCCACAGCCGCCCGTCCACCGGGGTGCCCGAGCCGTGGTCGAAGGCCAGCACCTGGTTGGCCCACGAGCCGGCGGACTCCGAGCCCAGGACCAGCGGGGCGGGCCGGCCCGTGGACGCGTCGTACGAGCCGTCCGTCAGGCGCCGCATCCGGGCGAGCCGGTTGGCGCGGTCCTCGTCCATGGTCATCGCGTGGGCGGGGTCGAAGTCCCGGAAGAGCTCGCCCGCCGCGTCCACGTCGAGGAAGTAGCTGTCGGCCCCGTTGGCGACCAGCGAGCGGGTGCGGTCCGCCAGGTAGTGCTGCTGCGGCTCGGCCTGCTCGAACGCCTGCGAGCTGAGGTAGCAGCCCTTCTTGTGGAAGCCGGGTTGCGGCGTCCCGTCGGCCCTGAGGACGCAGAACCGGGGGTAGACGTCGTCCGGCCAGACGGAGTTGGGGGACGAGTCGTCCGTCTTCTGCTGGCCGTTGGCGAAGGAGTCGTACGGCCCGACCAGGTAGCCGGCGGCCTCGGCGGCCTTGACGTCCTCGCCCGTCATCGGGGAGTCGTCGGAGTCGTAGCCGAGCCAGAGCCGGGAGACGCCCAGTTCCTTGAGCCGGTCGAGGTAGGCGGGCCGGCGGGCGCCGCCCCAGGCGTAGGCGTGGAAGGCGCCGAGCAGCTTCGCGGTCTGCGGGTTCTGCTTGATCTTCTCGCTCAGGCTGCCCAACTGCCCGTGCTCCGCAAGCCAGTTGCGGTAGTCCACGGCCGGGGCCACCGGGGAGCCGTCGGTGAGGGAGAAGGCCACGGTGTACGCGCCGGTGCCGTTCCCGGCCGCGAACCCGTGCTTGGCCGTGGCCCGCAGCCGGCCGTCCTGGGAGGCGAACGTCAGCGACGTGCCGATGTCGGTGGGGACGATGTAGCTGACGCCGGCCCGGCCGGAGCGGAGCGTGTAGCCCCACATCGGCATGGACAGCTGCGAGCTCAGCTCCTGCTCCTCGCCGACCAGCGCCCCGTCGGAGGAGTTCCAGAACGGGTCGTCGACGGGAAGGGACAGCCCCTCGCCGCGCGGGAGTTGGACCTCGGCGGCGGCCGGGTCGGTGGCGGTCACCGGCCACCGCACCGAGGTGTCGCCGCCGCTCCCGGTGGGGGCGGTCCCGGTGAGGGCGGTCCCGGTGAGGGTGACCAGCAACCGGCCGTGATCGGCGCGGACTTCGGCCCGCAGACCCTTCTCCGGGTACGACCAGGCCGCGCCGCTCGCCGTCCTGACCGGGTCGCTCGCCCTGCCCAGCCCCTGGTCGGCCGGAGCGGACAGCAGGACCACCCGCCCGTCCTCGGTCCGGGCCTCGGCCCGCAGCGTGGCTGCATCGACGGTGGCGGTGCCGCCGCGTACCGGCACGTCGACGCGCCCGTCATGGACCCGCACCCGCAGCTGCGAGGCGGAGCTGCCGGTGGCGCTCGCCACGGTTCCGGACACCAGCGCGGTGGCCACGGCGAGGACGAGAACGGCGCGCGGAACGTGCCGGCGGGCGGGGCCCGCAAGGGATGACGTATGAGTACCGGTGTGCATGACACAGTGATACGGAGGACTCCTAAGAAGTCCTTAAGAAGCGACCATTGACCACCGGTCATGCTGACGGCACCCGGGCTCGGACGTGCTGGTCCGGCGGTCCGGCAGAGCGCCCGGCGGGGTGAGGGGCGCCGTCAACGCCTCCGCAGATCGAGCGAGACGACGGCCAGCCGGCGCAGTTCCTCCGGTGCGTCCGGGTGCCGCCCGTCGGTGATCTCGGAAAGGGTGCCGAACGAACCGGGGTAGACCATGACGGAAAGGCCTTCCTGGGCAAGACACGCGAATATCGCGGCCTCCTCCAGAAAGTACTGTGCGGACATTTCGACCCGCCTCTCCAGGTCTGCCTCGGCAAGTTGGCCGGAATACCTGGCGTGAAAGCGCCGCCCGAACGCATCGACGGACTCCCGGAAGTTCCGGTCGGCCCGGCGGTAGTCGGCGAGGCTTCGATGGTGCTTTGCGTAGGAATCCCACCGCTGCACTTCGGAGCAGCGCAGGAACGTGAATTCGGTCCGCTCGCGTTCGGCCTCGAACAGGGCCCGGGTGTCGGCGATGAAGCGGTCGCCCAGGGCCAGCGCCCGGGAGAGCGCCTCGTCCTCCGGCAGTCCCTGGGTGGACGCCAGGGTGATCCGGTGGATGCTGTCCCCGACCAGCACTGTGCAGCGGGGGAACCGCCCGGCTATCCAGCGGAGCATCGCGGCGAGTTTTCCCGGAGCGAAGTTGCCGTTCTCCAGGCTGACGCCGAGGAAGCACTGGCCCCGATCCGCCAGTCCGGCCCGCCGGGCCGGAGGGGAGACCAAGTCAACACTCGCCTTGTAGGAGGTTTTCGGCCGATTCTCGGAGATTCCTGATATGCCGACAGAAGTCTGTTCGTAAGGAGGCACGCGAAAACCCCTCCGGGCCATCGAACGGGTGAGCGATGATCGGTACGGGATCGAAGTTAGGTTTCGCCCGATCAAGCGTCAAATTGCTTCAACTCGCCCACAGCACAGTGGCCGGTCCCGGAGTGGACCGCGTCTCCATCAGCCCGATGGCTTGAGGCCTCATAAGTCTGACGGTGCGTCTCGCCGAGTTGTTCAGTGTTCGGCGGCGCTGCGGAACTGCAGGGCGATCGCCCCGGCCTGGTGAATGTCCGTGATGCCGAGGACCGCGACGGAGCCCACCGTCGAGGCGTCGCCCCAGCGGCACACCACAGCTCCTCTGCCGATCTGGTGCCCGCACTGCATGGCTCCGCCGAGCGGGCCGGCGTCGACGTCCTGGGGGTCTTCGATCTTCGCGCCCGCGAAGAAGTTGGTCAGGCCCCAGGAGAGGGAGTGCGTGGCGTTCTCCCGGGCGAGCTTGGGATCCCACTGCGTAGTGGAGGCGTTGAAGACGAGGCTCGGCCGGGTGCCGTCCGGCGTGTCCGTATAGAACCAGTAGCGCTCGGGGGTCGCGCCCGGCACCCGGGCCGACAGGCCGACTGCGGCCTCACCGGTGATCAGGTGGTAGCCGGCGACGGTTGCCGGAGCGTCGATGGTGCGCCCGGCCGGGCCTGACCGGGCCGCAGGGCCGTAAGAGGAGTCCGAACCCACCTCTACGACCACTGCGATCACCCCGGCGCCGACGAGGAGGAGAGTCGCCACAATGCTGACGCTCCTGCGCTTTCTCCGCACCGCGGCGACGCGGGGCGCCTCTTCGAGGGTGCGGGCGACGGGGTTTCGCCAGGTGCCGGTGAACCGCCAGGCGAGAAGGACAGCGATCAGAGCGGGTATACCCCACGTCCCCATGGACTGTCCGATTTGGTACGCATGCGAATGCGTGTCAACAGCGAGAAGCACGTGGCGCATCGTAGCGGGCCCACTCAGCCTCGGGAGCAGGCGGCTGCCCTCCGTCCGTGGACGGACAAGCAGGCTGTCCGCCTGCTCCGGGGGCTCGGACTCCTCACCTCCGAGCGATCCTCGGAGCCCGGTGGTCCTCCGGGCGTCCTGACTCCTCGCCGCCGAGGGTTCCGATCCGTCGACTCTGCGCGGCACGACGCGGGTTGATCCAACTCTGGATCACTGACTGGCAGTTGGTGGTTTCGGCGAAATGCTCAGACGGTCCTCAAATCCGACCGGAAGGTCTTGCCCCGCTGCGCTGGATGAGTGACGGTATGTCCCGGCTTCGTTTACAGAACGCAACCTGAGTCGCCCGGATGGCGGCGTGTCGTGGGGGAGATCAGCGTGGCCGAAGACGCCGACTACATCATTCCGCCGCCGGCGGGCCCGGGCGGTGGTGGCCCGTCAGGCGCTGGGGCGGCCCGTCCTGCTGGGCCGCCTTCGGCATCCGGCGCGGCGCCGTCGCCGCAGTCGCAGCCTCAGTCGCAGCCGCCGGTTCCGCAGCACGCGCCGACGGCAGGCCCGGTCAGGCCCCGGCTCGCTCGGGTACCGCGCCACTGGCAGCTGATCGTGGCCGCGGTCGTGCCCTGCCTCGTCCTGGCCGGCATCGGGTGGTGGCTCTGGCCGCAGCAGCCGACGAGCCTGCCGCCGCACGTGGCCGCGGGTACGGTCCAAGCGGACCTCGTGAGCCCTGACAGCGTCAGCCGGCTGGCCGGGACGACGCTGGTCGCCGGCCCGCAGTCGGACCGGCCGCACGCCCCGCTCGCCGTGTCGCCGTCGGAATGCGCCGTCGCGGCGGGACCGACGACCCAGTCGGTCTACGGACAGGCGTGGACCGCGTTCCTGTCGGCGACCTACCAGGACGCAGGGGCCACGGGCGCCTACACCGTGAACCAGGTCATCGGCGTGTTCCCGGACAGCGAGAAGACCGGCGCGGCCTTCCAGGCGCTCACCGACGGTCTCACCAAGTGCCCGTCCTCGACGGTCACCGACCAGGCAGGTCGTACCGCGAAGTGGGCCTACACGGCCCACCCTCCCACCGAGGTCGCCGTGGCGTGGACGGCGGCGCAGGACGGCGCACAGGACGGCGGCGCGCAGTGGGCCTGCCACCACCAGGCGCGGGTGAAGGGCACGAGTCTGGTCCAGGTCGCCGTCTGCCAGGCGGGCGACGGCCAGCCGACCACCGCGAAGCTCGCCGACGAGCTCACCGGGAAGGTGAGCGGATGACCGCGTCCCCGTACGGGCCGGCCGCTCGCCGCCGGCGAACCGTACGGACGACCGTGCGGACGGCCATACGGACGACCGTACGGACCACCGCACGGCGCGTCGTTCTCCTGGTGCTGGCGGCCGTGCTGGTGCCGGTCGTCGGCGCGGGAGCGCCCGCGTTCGCGGCCACCGGCGCTGCGGCCGTCGCGGCCCAGTCGGGCGGCGTCGCTCTCCTGGTGCCGTCCGGGGACGTCGCGGCCGCCTCGGCGGACCTCATCCGGGAGATCGAGGACTTCAACCGGCAGGAAGCGGAGATCGCGCAACAGGGCAAGGCCGTGGTCGCCGAGGCGGAGCAGATCACCAAGGATGCCGCCGCCCTGCGCAACGACACCGCGGCGTTCGAGAGCAAGGCCGCTGCCGCGAAGCAGAAGGCCGGCAGCTTCGGAACGCGCGCGGCGGCCCTGGCCTCCAGGATCGATGCCCACAACAACAAGCCGCACACCTTCCAACTGCCCGCGCAGGCCGCCGCGTCCAGCGCGTACGACGCCGAGGCGAGCGAACTGAGGGCCGAACAGGCCCAGCTCCAGGCCGAGAAGGGCAGCCTTGAGAGCGAGCAGTCCCAGCTCGGGCAGGAGGAGTCCAAGCTCAGTTCCAGGCAGTCCCAACTCGCCACCGCCGCCAAGGCCCAGGAGGCGAAGGCCAAGGCGCTCCAGGCCAAGGAGCAGCAGCTCCAGCCCCGGGCCCAGCAGTTGCTCCAGCAGATGGCCCAGGCCACCCAGAGCCTCGCCGACAATCCACCGGACCCGGCGGCGGCGATGGACCAGGGCGGTGACGCGGCCGCCCCTCCGCAGCACCGCGCTCACGCCCCGTCCCAGAACCAGAGTCAGAGCCAAAGTCAGAGCCAGAGCCAATCCCAGAGCCGGAGGCGGGGAGCCGACACCGTCGACACTGCCGACACCGCTGACACCGCCGGCACCGCCGACAGCCCGTACCAGCAGCCGCGCACCTCCGCCCTGAAGGCCTACGCGAAACAGGCCGGCACCACCGTCGACATGCGCCCGGGCACGGCGTACCTGCTGCCCGAAGCCGTCGGGCAGCTTCCCGCCGCACAGGCAGCGCAGCTCGGCAGCCCGTCCATCGCCTACGACGGGCTGGTCCGCAAACCCGACGGGACCTACACGGCGCTCCAGGTGCAGATGCCGGGGGCTGCCACGTCCCCCGCCCTGGAGGTCTTCAGAACCGCCATGGACCGCCGCGGCCGGCTCGTCGCGTACAAGGCCGGCGTGAAGCTCGTCATCGACGAGATCAAGTCCGTCCAGCCGGCGCCGGAGCCCCCGGCGACCGGCCCCGGGAGCCCGTCGCCCTCTCCTTCCGGCAAGGCCGCCTGCCTGACCCGGCCCCGGGGGAGGGCGAGCGGCGGCGGATGGATCCTCAACACCGAGCAGCCCGTGCCCAGTCGCAACCGGACCGCGGGCCCGAGCCCCTCCGGCTCCCGGGCCCCCGCGCCGGCCACCAGGGCCGGCAAGGCGGAGGCCTGCCTGACGAACCCCTTGGTCAAGGGGGACGAGGCCGACGGCGACATCACGGGCTGGGAGGACGCGAACGCGCAGTCTCCCGGTGGCGGCCTCGCCCGCTGCCATCTGATCGCCAACGTCCTCGGGGGAAGGGGCAGTCACAAGGAGGACTGGATCAACCTCGTCCCGTGCTACCAGCTCGGGATGAACATCAAGGGGATCAGCATGAGGATGTTCGAGGCCAGGGTCCAGAAGGAGGTGAACGCGCTGTCCGCGGACGGGGACGCCGCCGTGTACTACGTGGTGACGCCCCTCTACCGGGACGACAGCAGCACCATCCCGTGGGGCGCGAGCATGAGTGCGACGGTCCAGCTGCCCGACGGCGCGTCATGGCCCGTCTTCAACGAGCAGACCCTCCTGAACGTCCCCTGGGACGGCGGGCCCGGTCTGGGGAACTGAGACCGGGCAACCGGGGACCGGGGACCCGGGACCGGTACGGCTTGGAGGCCGGCATGACCCGCACCACCCCGCCGAGGCCGGATGACATCGTGGCGGCCTTCCCACGGCTGGCCCCGCTGGCCCGGACGGCGACCCGGCTGCACCCGCGGCCCGGATCGCCGTCCCCGCGGGAGAGCTCGGTCGGAGGTCCGCTGCTGTGGCCCGCCGCCGAACCGTGGCCGCACTGCGAGGGCACGCACCGGGTGCCGGCCGTGCTGCCGGCGACCTCCCCGGCGGATGTCCGGCTGTTGCGCGAGATCCGGGCGGCCGCCCGGAGCCGGCCAGGGGGCGGCCGCTCCTACACCCCGCAGGAGCGCGCCGTGCTGGATCGGGCCGGCGCCGGCCGCCCGTGCCCGCAGGGGCCGGTCGCGATGCTGGCCGTGGCCCAGCTGTACGTCCGCGAGGTGCCCGACCTGCGTCCGCCCGAAGGCGCGGACCTGCTCCAGGTTCTGTGGTGTCCCTTCGACCATCCCTTCGACCACCCATTCGAGCACCCATTCGACTACTCCTGGGAGAGCATGCCGAGGACCGAGCTGTTCTGGCGGTCCGCCACCGCGGTCGGCGAGGTCCTCACCGCGCCTCCGCAGCCGCCCGCGATCCAGTACGAGGACTACCTGCCGCAGCCGTGCCTGGTCTCCCCCGAGCAGGTCACCGAGTACCCCCTGGCGGTGGAGCTCGACCCGGACCTGCGCGCGCAGGTCCGGGCGTGGAGCGCCCGGCGGAAGACCGGTGCCAAGCCGGGCAGCGCCTACGACGGGGCGGAGGACGGGTACTACGACTGGGAGTTGTCCGTCGCCCCCGGTTGGAAGGCCGGCGGCTGGGCTCCCTGGAGCTTCACCGATCCCGCTCCGCAGTACTGCCGCGCCTGCGGTTGCCGGATGGACCCGATGCTGACCATCGCCACGAAGGAGTGGCGCTCGGACGTCCGCAGCTGGATCCCGTACGAGGACCGGGCCGGCGCGACCCGGGACGGCGCGACCCGGGACGCCGTCCGCCCCGACCCGGCGGCACCGACCATGATCACCGTCGGCGACGGGTACAACCAGCAGATCTACGCGTGCCCGGCGGCCCCGGAGCACCCGCACGCCGCACTGCTGCAGTAGCCGACCGGAGCCGCCGCGCTGCGCCCGGGCCGACGCCCCGTTACCCGAACGGAGTATGCCGGGCCCGGCAACTCGGCCGCCCCACCGCGGGCGACGGGCGGCGGGAGGCGGCCGCGCCGGTGCGTGAACGTCGAGCGGCTGGTGGGGCGGTCCCGGACGCGGATCGGCAGAATCGGGGTGTGGGGGCGGCCCCGGCTGCGCCGCAGGCGGCTACGTGAGAGGACCATGCCATGCCCGACTTCCACCCGAAGCACGATCATCTGATCGTCAAGCCGATCGGGGTTTCGACCCCGCAGGACCCGGAGACGTGGACGGGCGAGGTGGTGGCGGTGGGGCCCGGCCGGCAGTTGGGGAGCGGCAAGCCGCACCCGGTGGACGTCAAGGTCGGCGAGAAGATCCTCTTCAACAGGCTCTCCGGATCGGAGATCCGGGTGGAGGGCGAGGAGTACGTCGAGCTTCCCGAGGACGAGATCCTCGCGCTCTCCGCTGAGTAGTCCCGACAGCCCCAAGCACCCGAGCACCTGTGCCCCCGAGACCCCCTTGGAGATTCCCACCATGACCGAGCAGGCACCGGCCCGGATCGGCGTCACCGGATTGGCCGTGATGGGCCGCAACCTGGCCAGGAACTTCGCCCGCCACGGCTATCGGGTGGCCGTGCACAACCGCACGCAGGCGCGGACCACGGCGCTGCTGGAGGAGTTCGGGCACGAGGGTGAGTTCGTGGCCGCCGAGACGACGGAGAAGTTCGTCGCGGCCCTGGAACGCCCCCGCCTGATCGTGATCATGGTCAAGGCCGGGGCGCCGACCGACGCGGTCATCGACGAGCTGGTGCCGCTGCTCGACGAGGGCGACGTGGTGGTGGACGGCGGGAACGCGCACTTCCTCGACACCAGGAGGCGGGAGGCGGCCCTGCGCGGACGCGGCCTGCACTTCGTGGGCAGCGGCATCTCCGGCGGTGAGCAGGGCGCCCTGGAGGGGCCGAGCATCATGCCCGGCGGCACCCCGGAGGCCTACCGGGTCCTGGGACCGCTGCTGGAGGACATCGCGGCCAAGGTCGACGGCAAGCCCTGCTGCACCCACGTCGGGCCGGACGGCGCCGGCCACTTCGTCAAGATGGTCCACAACGGCATCGAGTACGCCGACATGCAGCTCATCGCCGAGGCGTACGACCTGCTGCGGCACGGAGCCGGACTGCAACCCGACGCGATCGCCGAGGTCTTCCGGACCTGGAACGGCGGACGCCTGGAGTCCTACCTGATCGAGATCACCGCCGAGATCCTCGCCCACACCGATGCGGCGACCGGGAAGCCCTTCGTCGACGTCGTGCTGGACCAGGCCGAGCAGAAGGGCACCGGCCGCTGGACCGTCCAGAGCGCGCTGGAGCTCGGCGTGCCCGTCAGCGGGATCGCCGAGGCCGTCTTCGCCCGGGCGCTGTCCGGCAGCGTGCCGCTCCGGCAGGCCGGCCGGGGGCTGCCCGGCCCCACCGAGACCTGGCTCGACAGCGCGGCGTCGGACCGGTTCGCGGACGACGTCGAGCAGGCGCTGTACGCCTCCAAGATGGTGGCCTACGCCCAGGGCTTCAACCAGATCCAGGCCGGCAGCGCGGAGTACTCCTGGCAGATCGACCCCGGTGAGATGGCCGCGATCTGGCGCGGCGGCTGCATCATCAGGGCCCGGTTCCTGGACCGGATCAGGGCCGCGTACGAGGCCGACCGGGAGCGCCCCACCCTGCTGACCGACGCGCACTTCCGGGAGGCGCTCGGCTCCGCGCAGTCGGCCTGGCGACGGGTCGTCTCGACGGCGGCCCAACTGGGGGTGCCCGCCCCCGGCTTCGCGACCGCGCTCGCCTACTACGACGGCCTGCGGGCGGAGCGCCTCCCGGCCGCGCTGGTGCAGGGCCAGCGGGACTTCTTCGGCGCGCACACCTACCACCGTGTCGACCGGGACGGGACCTTCCACACCCGTTGGGAGCTGGAGAGGCGCCCGGAGGAACAGCGCTGAGACACCTGAGACACCTGAGGCACCCGCAACCACCGTGCGGGAGCGACATGCGGACAGACCGGCGCCACAGAAGGTGATTCCGCGGTCACCACGGGTAGGAGCGTGGCGCAAACCCCTACCTCCAGGAGACCCGCATGGCCCAGCAGGCCGACCTCATCCTCCACGGCGGCGAGATCGTCACCGTCGCCGAGAGCGCCGAGAGCGCCGGGAGTACCGAGAGCAGCGAAAGTGACGCCCGGCCCCCCGAGGCCGTGGCCGTCAAGGACGGCACGATCGTCTTCGTCGGCCCCCGCCAGGAGGCGCTGGACCAGTGGAGCGGCCCGCACACCGTCGTACGGGACCTTGAGGGCCGCGCCCTGCTGCCCGGGTTCGTCGACGCGCACGGGCACCTCGGCGGCATCGGCCTCCAGGCCACCATCGCCAACCTGCTGGCCGCACCGGACGGCGACGTCACCGGGCTCGACTCGCTGAAGGACAAGCTGCGCGCCTGGGCCGGGAGCACGGTGGGCGCGGACTCCGAGTGGATCGTCGGGTTCGGGTACGACGACGCGATGCTCGCCGAGGGCCGCCACCCCACCCGCGAGGACCTCGACGAGGTGTCCACGGACCGCCCGGTGCTCGCCATCCACCAGTCCTTCCACCTCGGCGCGGTGAACAGCCTCGGCCTGGAACGGCTCCGCTACTCGGCCGCCACGCCCGACCCCGAGGGCGGGGTGATCCGGCGGCGCGAACTCGCCGTCCCGCCCGCGCACGGTGAGCCCGACGGGGTCCTGGAGGAGAAGGCGTTCACCCCGGCCTCGGACCTGGCGCTCGCGGGGCTGCCCGAACGGGCGCAGCTGATGCTGTTCATCACCGGCGCGGCCACGGCGGCGAGCTTCGGCTTCACCACCGTCCAGGAGGGCGGCACCACCCTCGCCAACCTCAAGGCGCTGCGGGACACGGCCGCCGCCGTGCCGTTCGCGGTCGACGTGGTCGCGTACGTGAAGGCCGGGGAGGTCATCTCCTCCGCGCTGGACGACCCGATCGGGGTGAGCGACGAGTACCTGGACGGCGTCCGCGCGGCCGGGGTGAAGCTGGTGCTGGACGGTTCGCCGCAGGGCCGCACGGCGTGGCTCACCGCGCCGTACCTGACGCCGCCGGCCGGGCAGCCCGAGGACTACTGCGGGTACCCGGCGGAGCCGGACGACGCGGTGGTGGCCAAGCAGGTCAGCACGGCGGTCGAGCGGGGCTGGCAGGTGCTGGCGCACGTCAACGGCGACGCGGCGATCGACCAGTTCCTCCGGGCGGTCGAGGCGGCCGGGCCGGGCCGGCGGCCGACCGTGGCCATCCACGCGCAGACCGCCCGCGAGGACCAGGTCAAGGCGTTCGCCCGGCTGGGGATCGTGCCGTCCTTCTTCTCCATGCACACCTACTACTGGGGCGACTGGTACCGCAGGACCGTCCTCGGCGAGGAGCGGGCGGCCACCATCTCCCCCGCCCGCTGGGCGCTCGACCGCGGCCTGCGCTACACCTCGCACCACGACGCGCCGGTGGCGTTGCCCGACTCGATCGCCGTGCTGTCCAGCCAGGTGACCCGGCGCACCCGAACCGGCGGGGTCGTCCTCGGGCCGGAGCAGCGGGTGTCGGCCCTGGAGGCGGTCCGCGCGATCACCCTCAACGCCGCCCACCAGTACGGCGAGCAGGACCGCAAGGGCAGCATCGAGGTCGGCAAGCTCGCGGACCTGGTGATCCTCAGCGCCAATCCGCTGACGGTCGACCCGGAGGCGATCCGCGACATCGAGGTCGTCGAGACGATCAAGGCGGGAACGACCATCCACCCGCCGGCACCCGCCGCCCGGGCCTCCGCGATCCCGGCCACCGCGCCCACCCCGCAGTGGGGCTGCTGCTGAGCGTCCGGGGCCGGGCCGGGAAGCTCCGAGGTCCCCGGCAGGGTCAGGCTTTGGCGTCGCGGTGGCGGCACCGTACCGAAGCGGCCGAGCGGGGGCTGGGAACGCCCGCTTACCGCACCACGAATCGGTGCCGGCGCTGTCGAAGGCGGTGAGCGGGCGGGCGGGCCGGAAGCTGCCGGTGGATCTGCCGATCGGCGGCGCGCCGCGGACCTAACGTTCGGTGCGGCGCCGGACGCAGCGGGACGGGCGCCACAGGAAACCCTCCCGCTACTTCGTCAACTCCGCTTTCCCCGGAAGGACTTCGAGCCCACCCATGTCCAGACTCCGCTCCCGGGTCGCCGCCCTGGCCGCCCTCGCCACGATCGGGTTCGGCGCCCTCACCACGGGTACCGCCGACGCCGCCCAGGCCGCCGCCCCCGCCGCGGCTCCGGCCGCCGTGGCCGCCGCGCTGTCCGAGCCCACCCACATCCCGATGAACAGCCTGCTGAACCGCAACCAGGCCTGGTACTCGCCGAACGGCCACATCATGCTGGCCATGCAGGGCGACGGCAACGTCGTCCTGTACCGCGACACCACCCCGATCTGGGTCGCCAAGGGCGCCATCCCCGACGGCAACATCCTGGTCATGCAGGGCGACGGCAACCTCGTCGTGTACTCCGCCGCCAACACCGCGCTGTGGGCCAGCAACACCGGCGGCAACCCCGGCGCCGAGCTGGCCGTCTACAACGAGGGTGCGATCGCCGTCCAGCTGAACGGCAAGATCCTGTGGACCAGCGCCCAGTCGGCGCCGACCCTGCCCAAGTGCCCGCCGTGGGGCCCGCCCTACCCGGGCCAGGTCACCTGGCCGTGGTGCCCGACCTGGCCCTTCCCGAGCTGACCCCCACCCCGGACGGTCACGCGACCGGCCCGGGGGACCACCCCCCCCCACCACGGACAGGGGCCCCCCCCCCCCCCCCCCCCCTCCTCCCCCCCCCCCCCCCCCCCCCCCACCCACCCCCCTCCCCTGTTGCCGCTCTTCTTTTTTTAT